>QZJX01000024.1 GCA_003599395.1 Ignavibacteriales bacterium
GAAGCTTGGAACGAAAAAGAACAAGTTTTCAAAATGTCAGGACAGATTGTGCAAACATTCAATGTAACTCAATCTGCTCGTGGTGATAAAAATGGATTGTGGACTACTGTAATTTCTGCCGCAATATTATTACCATAAATATTTAGAGGCAGACTAAGTTCTGCCTCTATTTTTTATTCCTATTAAATGAACGGTTATCGCCGATGTTAATCCGATAATCATCGGTTCAATTTCATACAGAAAACGTGGGATCATCGTATTTTCCCTCATTATCATCCAAAATAATCCTGCGGAAATTGCAACTATCATTTCAATTAAAGCAAATTTTTTGTTTATGAAAAACTTTTCGTAATAACTTCCGAAAATCAAAAAGATCAATGAAGGAATAAAAATACTTCCTATACTATACCAAATTTCTATTACTGACGGAATAATTAATGCAATTATAAAAGCAATCATTCCGGAAATAATTATTCCTACTTGGGTCAATTTAACCGAAGAGGTATTTATCGAAGGTAACTTAGCAATAAAATCTTTGTTGAATGTTGTAGCTCCAAGAAACAAAAAGCTATTTAAAGTTGAAAAGATGGTGGCAAACAGTGCTGCATAAAATATTCCTTTTAATCCCGGTGATAATATTTTTTCCGCCAGTAAAGGATATGCTAAAACCGGATTTTCAATTTCACCCAGAACCGCTCTTGAGAATAAACCCGTTGCAGTTGTTAAAAAATCAAATGCAAACCAGATAAACACAGAAACAATTATTCCCCACTTTGCTATGTTGCCATTCTTTGCCGAGTAACATCTTTGATGGAATCCCGGATCGGAAAATGTCCATAAAGCAATAAGGAACCAAACGGTAAGATAAATTGGTGAGAAATTTCCCGTAAAATCTAGGTGGTTAGTTGGTAGATTATTTTCTAAATAAGTAAGTCCGCCAAATTCAGTTGTGGCGATAAAAATGATAATAATAAATCCGATGAACATCACAAAAAATTGAAAAACATCTGTCCACAAATCGGCTTTGAAACCACCTTTAATTAAATAGACGGAAGACAATAATAAACCAAGCAACATTCCATAAGCTAGATGAATTTCAAACAAAAGTGAAAACAGACTTCCTACCATTAATAGATAAGGAGCTGGTGATACCAAAAAGAAAATAAATATTGCTGATAAAATTCCAACTTCCTTACCATAAGCAATTTCCAACTTTTGTGGGATTGTAAACAATGAAGCAGAGCGTACTTTTTTTGCAAATAGGAAAGCAAACACTATCGCAAAAATGTAGTAAGGTAATCCTTGTGTGAACCAACTAACTAAACCATAACTGTATGAAAATTCACCTACACCAAGAATACCACCGTACCAAGTGCTGACGGTTGTTGTTACAAATAAAAAGAAACCGACTTTTCTTCCGGATAGAAGATAGTCGTCTTCATTTTTTCTTTGTGAACTAGAGACTAATATTCCAACCAGCGTTACTGTTAAAAAGAATAAAACAATAATAATAATATCAAGAATTTCTAAAGAAACCATTCTTCCTCAGAGTTTCATAATCTCTAACAATTAGCATCTTTCCATTTTTTATTTCTAATTTGACTTCCTTACCTATTGCGACATTACTTGTACTTTCTTTTTTCCCAAATGGGAGCGAGGAATTCTTCAAATTATATTTCAAACCGTAAGATGTAACCTTCGTTTTCTCATCAACACCGTAAATAGAAATTGTCTCATCTCGTTTTGTATTAAGTAGAACACTTCCACTATAAACAGAAATAAATGATTTTGCATGCAATATCGAAATCTTTATGCGGTCAAAGTATTTCAATATTATTCCTATGTTACAAAATGAATGATCAAGTCTATCTCCTGTTGCACCGAGTAGAATTGCACTGCTATATTTCTTCTTGATAGCGAGTTTAATTGCTTTTTCCACATCAGTGTCATTCTGTCTTTTTACACGTGTTATTACCGATTTTGACGAATAATATTTTAAAACGTCATTATTAATCGAGTCAAAATCATCAATAATATATTTTGGCAGTAATCCTAACTTTTTAGCAGAATTTGCTCCACCGTCGGCACAAATTAATGTTTCGTAACCCGATTTAATTAAAAAAGTAATTACTGATTTTTTTGGTGGATCACCATTTGCTAAAATCAAACAAGCTTTCATTACAATCCTATTGTTAAACCAACTAAATAATTTCTTTCCGTTGCCGGGAAATATTCCTTTCCTATTGCATGAGCAGCATAAAGATTATCAAATATATTATTTACTTGAGCAAAGAGTCTTACTTTTTTAAATACCGGCATTAAAGGAAACTCATAACTTGCAATTACATTAGATGTAAAATACGCATCAACTGTATTATCTGAGTAATCAATTATGCCGGGATATTCATTCATTAATTTTGATAATTTATCTGCATAATTATCTGAATAATATTTACCGACATACTTTGCCATTAATTGTAGCGAAAACTTATCATAATAAAATCTAAGTATGGAATTAATTGTGACACTCGGGAATCCTCCAATTTCATTTTCCGTTAAGTCAATTTCAATAATTTCATCGGATGCATTTGATTCATTATAATAATTTAAATATGTCTTCCCTTGGCTAACATAGTTTTTGCTGTAAGATCCGTTCAAAGTTAGATCAAAGTGATTCAAGAATTTTATATTACCGGAAAACTCTAATCCCGTGTGAATTGTATTTTCAATGTTTCCTGTAATCGGCTGCCCGAATCTATCCAGTTGACCGCTGTTTACAATTTCATCATTAAATTGCATGTAATAGAAATTCAAGGATAGATTCACCTCATCTTTTGAATAATGAGTTCCAATTTCAATATTATTCATAACCTCCGGTTGTACTAATGGTTTTTCGTAATTATAACTTCCATCGGCATTTTGTTCAAACTGAGGGACTTCTCCACCACTTGATTCTGCTGCGTCATAATAAGTTTTTAACCTTGGTTCACGGGAAACTCTCGCAATGGAAATGTATGCATTTAGATCTTGATTAAATTTATAATTTAATCCGAAACGTGGATTTACAAAAAAGTTATCAATCGAAAATTCATTATCTAAATATCTTTCATTGTCAATCATATATTTATGAGAAGAAAACTGTATTTCCGCTAGAAGATTTAATCTCTCATTAACTCTATAATTTTCGTTTACAAAGAAATTGAAAATATCCTTTCCGCCTTCATAATAATAATATCTGTAGTCTTGTGTGATACCGAGGGGTAAATTTTCACCGTATTTTAAACTTCCCCAATGAACCGATCGATGATTTCTGTATTCCAAACCCGTAGTAAATTCGCCATTTCTATGTGACCATTTTATTCTCGGTATGATTCCCCACTGTTTATTTTCCACCATCGCTCGAATTAAAACATTTGATGGATTTTCGGTGAGATTAAATCCGTTATCATTAGTTAATCTGAAGTATGATGAATCAGCCCAAGAGCCATCATAATCAAAGAAACCGTCACCCAAAATCAAAAATAAAGCGTTATTCAAAGTGAGGTTTTTAGAAATCTTTATTTCATTTAATAATTCAAAATGTGGTTGTGAAAAATTCTCAATTTCATCGGCTCTTCGATTTACTTTATATGTATATTCATTTTGATCAGCTTCCCAATAAGAAAGATTCTCTCTTCTTAAATCTTTATTCTTTATTGCAAATTTTGGAAGTCCGTTATAAACAAGTCCATCTGAAACAGGGCCGCCATAAAAATTAATTTGAGTAGTTACATTATCATCATAGCGAACGGCTGATAAGTGATAAGAATTAAAATCCGCCCAACTTTGTTCTCTATAACCTGAACTTAAAATTTTCCCAAGTTTAGCATATACTGAATATTTATTATCGATTAATCCACTTGAAAATGATGCTGTGTATCTTCTGGTATTGAAGCTTCCGTAATTTGTAGTTAATTCAAATTTTCTTATATCAGAAAATGAAGAGGTGATAATGTTAATGGATCCGCCGACAGCCGGATAGCCAATAACTCCGGAACCGGCACCCCGTTGTACTTGGATCAATTCAGTGCTGCCAAGTAAATCCGGAAAATCTAACCAATAAATGTTATGATCTTCAGGCTCATTTTGAGGAATACCATTTATTGATATAGATATTCTCCGTTGATTAAACCCACGTATGCTTAAATAGTTATATCCAATTCCATTTCCACCTTCTGAGTAAAATGTTGTATTAGGAAGATAGCTTAAGAACTCCGGTACATCTTGTACAGAAAATTTCTCTTGAATTTCTTTCCGCTTAATTTTTGAAAAAGTAATCGGTGAAAAACCTTCTTGTCCAATCGAAGCACTTATTAATATACTTTGGCTTGATAATACTCTAGGAACAAGTTTTAAAATTGAATCATTTTGGAAATCACGGACAGATATTTCTATAATTTCGAAACCTAAGTGACTGATTTTAATAATATCATTCTTGTTAAAATTTCCAACCAGTTGAAAATTTCCTTTACTGTCACTTGATGTGCCGAAGGTTGTACCAACAATAGTGATGTTTACATTTTCCAGAGGCTGATTATTCTCACTATTTACTATGGTCCCTACAATTTGAACTTGTGCAAAAAGTGATGCGGAAAATAAAAAAAGTAAGATGAGTTGTTTAGCCATTGCTCTCTCCTATTATTAATGAAATAAAAAAAGCCGAATCCGAAACGAAAACGGCTTGAGAGAGTAATTCTCTTTCACGTTTTCCTACGCTGGTATTATCCAGATCAGGTTCAAGGGTGTTATCTCAGTCCGCATACAATAACGGACACCCCTAACGGTATTCGACCAACAAAATTTTGAAGAACTAATTGTGCATAATTTTTAATTCGGATCCGGGACGAATCTTGTCACTATTTAATGAATTCCATTTCATTATATCAGCAACTTTAATATTATATCTTTTGGCTATAGACCAAAGTGATTCGCCTTCTTTTACTTTGTGTAATTTAGAAATATTTGCCGGATTTGCAAATGTCTGTGTATTATTTTGTAAATCTTCCTCTCTTGAAGATTTATTTGGATAAATAATCAATTCTTGACCGATATTAATTCGACTTCCAACTAAATTATTCCATTGTCTTATATCTGATGCATAAATTTTGTATTTCTCGGCTATATGACCGATTGTATCGCCTTTTTTCACAACATAAGTAATTGCTTCGTCATTCCCGGATTTAAACTCTTGTGGTGATGTTAATTCCGGATTTTTACTTTCGCTATCAGTTACACTTGAATAAATTTTTAAATTCTTACCCGCAATAATTTTGTTATCCGATAATCCATTCCAATTTCTTACTTGAGCTGAAGTAACACCAAATTTATAAGCAATACCGCCAATTGTATCACCTTTGCGGATGGTGTAATTTACCATATTTTCTGATGTAGTTGGTGTGTTGTCTCCATAAGATACGGGCTGCTCATCACCTCTTACTTTTAGATTTTTACCTGCCACAATTTTATTTCCGGTAATATTGTTCCATGCGCGCAATTCATTCGTAGTTACACCAAATTTCATTGCAATTTCGCTAAGTGTATCACCCTTTTTAATTCTATAAGTAGAGAAGTTTGAATTACCTTGATCTTGCTTAGATGAAGAACTTGCAACCATATTTGATTCATCACCGGTATAAATTTCTAATGTCTTTCCGGCAACGATTCTAGTATTCCTTAAATTGTTCCATCGTTTTAACTGATTAATCGATACTCCATATTTATAAGCAATTGCGGATAAAGTCTCACCTCTTCTTATCTTATGTTTAACCCAAGAACCTTCTGCCGAGGTATTTTGCATCCGAGTTTTTTGTGTTCTGCTAAGTTCATCTATTGAAGCATAATAGTCTTTGTTTTCTCCGGGAACATAAATATTCAGTGTTTGACCAACAATTATTGTGCTTGTATAAGGCAAATTATTCCAGTTACGAATATCAGAGACTCTCACATCAAAAATTTCGGCTAGATCAATTAATTTATCACCGGATTTAACCGTATAACTAACCATTTCCATTCCTTCCGGTATGACCAACTCGGTTACATTTGTCTCACTCATTTGCTGTTGATATAATTTTAAGAATTTATCTTCAGATGAATTCTCTGTAACTTCAGTTTTGTAAGGCTGGTCAGCACCAAGCACATAAAGATCACCATCTTCAAGTGCGATCATATTATCTGTATTAATGACTATATCATCACTTGATACATTCGAAATTGGGATTTTGAGGTCGACACCCGGATAAATACGAGATTTAATCGAGATGTTATTGGTCTTTGCTAGATTATTTAGATTCACACTGTATTTCGATGCAATACCCGAAAGAGTTTCACCTGATCTAACAGTATGGACAACATATTGAAGTTTAGCTTCATCTGGAATTGATTTTAAATTTTCAACAAAAGAATCATAGGATTTTGTGGGAATTTTCAATTCAAATGGTCTCACACGTTGGGGTGGTGTGGAATATTGTAAAAGAGATGGATTCATATCTTTCAAAATATCTAATGATATTCCAGCACATTTTGCCAAAACATTTAGATCGATTGCTTCATTAATTTCATAAACGGTGTAATCATATTCCTTTTCAAATTGTATGTCCGAGAATCCGTAATTTTCAGGTCTACTGGAAATTAAAGTTACGGCAATATATTGAGGGACGTAGTTACGTGTTTCTTTTGGCAAATAATTTCTTAATTCCCAATAGTCCGTTGAGCCGGCTCTTTTCATTGCTCTTCTTATTCTGCCTTCTCCGGCATTATAAGATGCTAAAGCTAAATACCAATCACCAAGAGAATAATACAAATCTCTTAAATGTCTCGCAGCTGCACGAGTAGCTTTTTCAGGATCACGTCTTTCATCTACATAAAAATCTGCCTCTAAGTCATACATTTTTCCGGTACCTTTTACAAACTGCCATAAACCTACAGCTCGTGCCCAAGACCTTGCAGATGGATTTAATCCGCTTTCCATCATACTCAAAAATATAAGCTGAGTTGGAACTTGTTCTTCATTAAATATTTTTACCATCATAGGAAAATACTTGCCAGAACGGCTTAACCAACTTTCCATATATCTTCTTCCGCGACCGGTAAAATATTCTATGTATTGTTCAACATAACGGTTAATATCTAACGGGAAATCGCCAATAATTATGGTTTGATTATCAAGCGGTTCTTCCTCGATAAATTCTTCTTCATCAGATAGAAGTATATCAGGCATTTGTTTGGACATCCATTCTTCTAATGCATATACTGAAGCATTCTCAGGGAGTTCATCTAATGAGTCAATAAATCCTTGATAATCTTCAACTATAGAATTCTCTAATTCATAGTAAGCTTCGTTCTGTTCAATGTCCGGATAGTAACTGAGTTCATTAATAATTTTGAGGGAGTTTTCATAAGCGTCAATAGTTTCTTTTTTGAAACCAAGTCGCTGATATCTTAAAGCATCGACATAGTGTTGACGCGATTGTTCCATTTTCTCATTTATTAAAACGAAGGTTTCAACTGTTTTATTTTGCTCTTCGGAAATCTGTCCATCCGATTTTGAAACATCACTAAATACACCGCAGGATGTTAGAAAAGTTAATAAGAACGTAATGAGTAAAATTTTGGTCGGCTTCACCTATTCTCCTTTATTTTGAAATGCTTTTGCAAATTAATATCTTATATAAATTTTGTCAAGGGATTTGTTATAGGATTACTGTTAATTATTGATATTAAATAACTTAGCAGAAGTTTTATTGCCTAAATAAAGCGATAAAATAATTCCTAAAGCGGAATATTGCAGTGTTTCTTTTTGGGATTTGCATCTACTTTTGTTTTTAGCAATTGATAAGCATTTATTAGTTTTTGTCTTGTTTCATTTGGTTTGATTACATCATCAACATATCCTCTTTCGGCCGCGATAAAAGGATTAGCAAATTTTTCTCTATAATCTTCCACCATTTCTTGAATTTTTTGCTCGGGATTTTCGGAAGCCTCAATCTCTTTTTTAAAGATTATTTCAACCGCACCTTTTGGACCCATAACTGCTATTTCAGCTGTTGGCCAAGCAAAGTTGAAGTCACCACGAATATGTTTGGAGTTCATCACATCGTAAGCACCACCATATGCTTTACGAGTAATAACTGTAACTTTAGGAACTGTTGCCTCACAGAACGCAAATAATAACTTAGCTCCATGCCTAATAATACCATTCCATTCCTGTTCAGTCCCTGGTAAAAATCCGGGTACATCTTCTAACACTAATAAAGGAATATTGAAAGCATCACAAAATCTTACAAATCTAGCACCTTTTGTTGATGCATTAATATCAAGAACTCCCGCAAGAACCGAGGGTTGGTTTGCAATTATTCCGACTGTCATACCACCAACTCTTCCAAAACCTACAATCAGATTTTGGGCATAATACTTATGCACTTCTAGGAAATCATGATCATCAACAAGAAGATTTATAATATCATACATATTGTATGGCTTATTTGGATTCTCCGGAACGATTTCATCCAACTTAGGTTCAATAAAAACTTTTGTGAAATCAAAATCTTTTTCGGGACTTCTATCTTTCCAATTTAGTGGAAGAAAATCCATTAACTTCCTGATGTTTTGGAAGACTTCAATCTCGGATTCATATGCAAAATGTGCTACTCCACTTTTAGATGCATGAGTTGAAGCACCACCTAAATCCTCAAATGTTACTTCTTCATGAGTTACAGTTTTGACAACATTAGGACCAGTCACGAACATATGGCTTGTCTCTTGAACCATAAAAACAAAATCTGTTATTGCCGGTGAATATACAGCACCACCTGCACAAGGACCCAATATTGCAGAAATTTGAGGAATGACACCTGACGCTAATGTATTTCGTAAAAATATATCTGCATAACCACCTAGACTAACAACTCCTTCTTGAATTCTCGCACCACCGCTATCATTCAAACCAATAATTGGAAGACCTAACTTCAAACATTTATCCATTATCTTACAAATTTTTTCTGCATGGGCTTCGGATAGTGAACCTCCGAATACTGTAAAATCTTGACTGAATATTCCAACGGGTCTATCATTAATTTTTGCAAAACCGGTTACAACACCATCACCAGGTAACTTTTTTTTGTCTAATCCGAAATCTGAAGTTCTATGTTTAACGAACATATCTATTTCATCGAAACTGCCTTCATCAACAAGCAAATCAATTCTTTCGCGGGCAGTTAACTTTCCTTTATCATGCTGAGCTTTAATTTTCTCTAGACCTCCGCCTAATTTTGCTTCTTCTCTAACTTGTTCTAATTTTTTCCAATTCTCTTTCATTCTTACACTGTAATATTTGATAAAATTTGTGATGGTTCTGATTTCATTTTTTGTTCAATTAGACTTCTATACTCATTGAATTTTTCCGAACTCATCTGCTTTACATCTCTATTTTGTTCAAAAGATATATCAATACTATCGAATATCTTGCCAGGATTCTTTTTCATCAAATAAATTTTATCCGATAATAGAATACTCTCTGATAAATTTGAAGTCCCCATTATTATCGTAAGACCCAAAGTAGATTTAAGCAATAATATTAACTCGTAAATTCGTTCCAATGATTCCTGTTTAATATTTTTTAAGAAGGGTTCATCTAAAATTATTGTACCTGCATTAGCTGCGATCGCTCTGCCGAGGGAAATTCTTAATCTAAATGCTAAACTATTATTGTCAGGATAATGATCTTCATAGCCTTCCAATCCAACCAAATGAATAATTTCTTTGAACAATTTTTCATCAATATTGAGCAACATTAAATTTTCTCTTACGGAATACCAAGGATATGAAGAAGCTTGAGATGGAATATATACTATTTTTTTATTCTCAAAATTATTATTGATTGTGCCGCCGGTTAGACTTTCCAAATTACCAAGAATACGAAGCAACGAAGATTTTCCCGCACCGGTAGGAGCCACTATAGATGTAATTGATCCTTCTTCTATATTTATTGAAATATCTTCAAGAAGATGGACATTAAATCCCGATGGGTCAGCATAATCTTTTGATAAATTTTTTACTTCAATGAGATTCTTCATTTCTTTAAACTTTCCAGAAAACTAATTTCTTTTCAATAAAATCAATTATTGAATTACCGAGCCAAATCAACAAGGCAATAATAATTCCCAACATAATAATTGCAGAGAGATCATTATAACTTAATGCAAGATTATAAACTCCTCCGAATCCATTTGAGGAACCAATAAATTCATAGATTAATATTAATACCCATAAATAGTAATGCAACCGGTGCAATTCATTGAATATGAATGGCAGCGAATATTTCCATGTTACATTTTTATGTAATTCTTTGCCTGTTAAACCCAGACTTCTTCCGGAATCTAGATATTCACTTGGTACATTTGTAGCAATCTGCATAAATGATAATACAATAAAAAATGTTGATATAGCCGAAGCGAATAAAAGTTCTGCTATAATTGACGAACCAAACCAAAATGCAAAAAGAATCGCAAAAAAGAATGCTGGAAAATTTTTAAATAATCTGAGATTATTAAAAAGTCCTATATTCTTTGAAATTAATTTTGAAAACTGATAAGAAAAAATCCAAACAAAAAAATACCCTATTGCGATCGAGAGATATACAATAGTGGTAGTAATTGTCATTTCAGCTAGTAAATTATAATCGCTGAATAGTGCCGGGAATGTTTCAATAAGTAAACTTGGTTTGGGCAAAAATTTGTTAATTGGAAGAATGAACTCAAATAAAAGTACATAAACAAACAAAAGTACAAATAAAAAAGCTAAGCGATTCTTAAGAATAATTTTTTTGTGAAATGAATTCAATGGCAATAGACTTTTAGTTTTGTTAAACGAATATATTTATAGCATTAACGGAAATCAATTAATCTTACGATAAAAAAGGATTGTTCTTCTTCTCGTGTCCGATTGTACTTTTTTCTCCATGACCGGGATATACTGTTACTTCATCGGGTAAAGTAAATAATCTTGTTTTAATGGAAGTCAGCAATGTCTCCATATTTCCTCCCCATAAATCAGTCCGACCAATTCCCTCGTTAAAAAGCACATCACCGGTTAAACATATTTTGTCATCCGGAAAATAAATTGAATACTCACCCGGTGTATGTCCCGGAGTGAAAATAAATTCATTCTGAATATCACCAATTGCGATTGACATACCATCATAAATGAACTCATCCGGCTGAGGAGAAGGCGTCATTTCTACGGCAAACATTTTTGCTTGCTCAACTGCATTGTCAAGTAAAAACTTATCTTCTTCCGGAGCTATGAATAATGGATTGTATTTATTCTTAACAAAGGCATTTCCGAATACATGATCAATATGACAATGAGTATTTACGAGATATTTTACTTTTAATTCATTTTTCTCGATGAATTTTTCCAATTCTATTCGTTCTTCTTCGTTGTAACAACCGGGATCGATTATTGCAGCTTCTTTATTTGCATCATCCCAAACTAAATAAGTGTTTTCCATAAATGGACTGAATACGAATTTGTGTAGTTTTAATGACATTATTTGTTACCTAAAATTTTGTTTTATTTTTTTCATCAAATTGCGATTATAATTTTTGTAATTCTCCTTTGTTTCTTCAATCGAATCACCGCCGAATTTTTCCAAGAAAATTTTTGCTAAACTCCATGCAAGCATTGATTCGCTAATTACGGCACAAGCGGGAACGGCAACAAAATCACTTCGTTCTCTGCGAGCTTTTATTGAATTCATTCCTTTTAAATCAACTGTTTCAATCGGTGACATAAGTGTAGCGATTGGTTTCATTGCAGCACGAACAATAATTGGAAGCCCCGTAGAAATTCCACCTTCAATACCACCGGCACGATTTGTTTTTCTAGTAAGTTCATTGTTTCTTAAAACAATTTCATCATGAGATTGTGAACCGAATGCATCAGCAGATTGGAATCCCGTTCCTATTTCAACACCCTTAACTGCATTAATTGACATTATTGATTGCGCTATTTCTGCATCAAGTTTACGATCGTAATGAACAAAGCTGCCAAGACCAACCGGCACACCGGTTGCAACAACAACAAAATTTCCACCGAGTGTATCGCCTTTTTTCTTTGCAAGTTTAATTTTATTAATAATATTAGCTTCTTGATGTTTGTCAAGAACTCGGACAGAACTTTTATCCGCTCTTTCATTTAGTTTATTAGCTGTAAAATACTTACCGGTTTTATTCTGGTATAATTTATCTGTAAAATTATCTTCAGAATAAATGTCACCGATACTTTCAACATAACTTCCAATATGAATATCAAATTCCTCTAAAAACTTTCTGGCGATTGAACAAGCAGCAACTCTGGCAGCTGTTTCTCTTGCACTTGATCTCTCTATGGAGTTTCGAATATCGTCAAAATTGTATTTTGTAACACCAACCAAATCCGCATGACCGGGACGAGGAACTGTAATAAACTCAATATCCTTTCCTCTATTAGTTTCGGGAGACATTTTCTCTATCCAATTTTCCCAATCATTGTTTTTAATTATTAAAGAAATTGGAGAACCGAGAGTTTTTTGAAATCGAATACCGGCGGTAATTTCGGCTGTATCTTTTTCAATTTTCATTCTACCACCGCGACCGTACCCTATTTGTCTGCGGCTTAAATGATAATTGATATATTCATTTTCTATTTTAATGTTCGAAGGAAATCCTTCAACTATGGCAGTTAAACTTTTCCCGTGTGATTCACCTGCTGTAAGAAATCTTATCATGATATTTTTCTGTTATGAATGATTTACAAATATAAAAAAAGCGCCTCAATAAATGAGACGCTTTCTTATATAATTAGAATATGGACTTTATTCTAACTAGTTGGGGATTTCCAATCCAACAAATCTTGTTCCGCCTTGTGAATCGATTACTTTTAGAAGAACAGCACTACCAGCTTTAGATTTAACCGCATCATCAAAATCTACGACTGATTCTACCGGTTTACGATCGACTTCGGTTATCACTAATCCTTGAGCCAAACCTTGGTCATAAGCTTTGCCAAATCTTTTTACTTCAGTAATTAAAACTCCGTACTCAGTATCAAATTTCTCTAGTTGATCGCTTTTCAAATCCTTAATTTTCAAACCAATGTTTTCGATTTCAATTTCATCAATTTTTTTATCTAAATCGCGATCTTTCTTTGACGAACTATTTGAAGCGGTAGCAGTTTGATTATCCTCTCTTGCTTTCAATTTAATTGTACGCGTAATTGTTTCACCATCTCTATAAAGAGTTAATATCACATTATCATTTGCACGTTTTTTGGCAATATGAGCCTGCAGTTCATTCGGTTGATTAACTTCAACATCATCGACCTTTAAGATTACATCTCCTGCTTTAACATCTTCTTGAGCTGCTGAGCCGTCTTTCATAACTTCTTGTATTAACACACCTTTTGGTTTATCAAATCCGATTGCTTTCGCTGTCGCAGAATTAACAGCTTCAATTCTCACCCCAATGTAACCACGATTTACCGTACCATTAACAATCAGATCCTCTGCAACTGCTTTAGCTAAATTTATTGGTATAGCAAATCCGTAACCTATATAACTAGATGTGATTCCATCAGTAGCAATTGCACTATTAATACCAATAACAGCACCGCTAAGATCGACTAATGCTCCTCCGCTGTTTCCTCTATTGATTACCGCATCTGTTTGAATATAATTTTCAACACCGTAACTATCTCGAATTAGATTTAAACTTCTTCCGAATGCACTAACGATTCCGGCTGTAACTGTCGAGGTAAATGCCAACGGATTTCCGATTGCCATTACCCATTGACCTACTTTTAGATTATCGGAGTCTCCTAAATAAGCCGCTGGAAGATCACTTGCATCAATTTTTATTACTGCTAAATCAGTGAGTGGATCTGTGCCGATAACTTCCGCATCGTATGAGGTTCTATCATTCATGTCAACTGTAACTTGTGATGCATTTTCAACAACGTGATTATTGGTTAAGATATACCCATCTTCTGAAATTATTACACCACTACCGGAACCTTGTCTTTCACGAGGGATATCTTCGCGAAAAGGCATAAAGAAATGGAAGGGATCTCTTTTATTTTCTTCTCGTTCAACTCTGGAAATAACTCTTATCTGAACAATAGAAGGAGTGACTTTTTCAGCAACCTCAATAAATGCATTGTTAAAAGTAAGAAGTTCAGGATCAATATCCTGGACGGGAGCTGCGTCTGAACCAATTCTAACATCTGCTAAACCGGGTCTCACCCAGCCAAAACTTGAAACTAAAACCGCACCAAAAATAACTCCAAGCACGACAAGTGAAAATGCCGCAACAAGATTTTTTGTACGCATAATTTATCCTCCAATATTGGAATACTTTCTAAAGTGTGTAAATGGATTTAATACCTTTGAATTCCGGTATATGATATTTCAAAAACTTTTCAAAAAACGAAACAAGTCTGTTTAAGTTCTCGATTGAATATTTACATTCGTTTTGCCTGCCGCTTAGACAAATTAATAATTTGAAAAGTTCCTTAGAAAACTCGAAGTTTATTAATTGATGTTTCCCGCAATTAACACACATAAATCCTTTTTCCTGATTATACAACACATCTGAGTTCTCATCCAAAGGATTTCCGCAAATTTTGCATTCGTACTCTTTTAATGAATATCCAAGCTCGTCAACAAAGAACATTAAATACTTAACAAATAATAACTGTGGATGGTTCTCTTCTTTATCCATTAGATTAAGAATTTTTATAGTTCCCCTAAATAATTTTGAGTTCTGTTCATTAGAAATTGTTAATGAATTTAATAGTTCCAATACACCTGAAGCATATTTAAGGGAATCTAGGTTTTGTTTTATATGTGGGAAATGAGAAATGAGGTCGGCTTGACTAATAAGTTGGACTTCTCTGCTTTGCTTCTTATAAAATATTACTTGCACATGATTCATAACATCTATTATTGCTCCAAATTTTGATTTGGATGATCTTCCTCCTTTTATAATACAAGTCTCTTTTCCAAACTCTTCGGTAAAGAGAGTTACAATTTTACTAGTGTCTCCAAAATTTAGTTTAGTGAGAACTATTGCATTCGTTTTTTCGAGATGACTCATTAAAATTTATAAGGAGGTTTGTGTAATGATTTTTCGGTAATAATAGCAGTTATAAGGTGATTTGGAGTCAAATCAAATGCCGGCGCATATACTTCGTATTTGTCTTTTGTAATCTGCACATCTTTAATTTTTGTAATTTCTGTTTTAGATCTTTCTTCAATAATAATATCTTTCCCGGAATTTAATGAACTATCAATTGTAGAAGTTGGGGCAACTATATAGAAAGGTATTTTATGAAATGAACATAGCACGGCTAGATTATATGTCCCGATTTTGTTAGCAGCATCACCGTTAGCAGCAATTCGATCAGCACCCGTAATAACCATATCGATTTTTTTTTGTGACATTAGCATAGCCGCGGTAGAGTCAGTATTAATTTTAAATGGAACATTAGCCTTCTCTAATTCAAAAGCAGTTAATCTACTTCCTTGCAATAAAGGGCGGGTTTCATCGGCATAAACTAACTTTACCAACCCTTTTCTAAAAGCATTTATTATTACGTATAATGCTGTTCCTCCGCCACCGGTTGCTAACTGTCCAGCATTACAATGAGTCAACACTGTTTTTGGTGAATCGAAAATTTCAAGACCATTTGCTGCCATCTTTTCACATTTTTCTATATCGTCTTGGTGAATTGATTTTGCTTCTGATAACAATTCAATATAGATATATCTGCTAAATTTCACGGAGTTGAAAACATTTTTCATTTTATCTAAAGACCAAAAAAGATTGACTGCGGTAGGTCGTGTTTGACGAAGCCTTTCATATACATTTTGAAAATGCAGATCATTATTTTCAACTTGATTCTTAAATGAAAGTGCAACTGCATAAGCTGCAGCTACGCCAATCGCGGGTGCGCCACGAACTTCCAATTTTTCAATTGATTCAGCAATTCGATTGTAATCATCAGTTTCGATATAAACTTCTTCTAACGGAAGTTTAGTCTGATCAATTAAAATAAGTTTATCGTTTTTGAAATCTATGGTTTTAAAGTCGTTCATCTTCATCGAAACGTGTTAACTCTCTAAATTCATGAAATCTAGATTGTATTTCTAAAGTAGATAAATTTTCCAATCCTTTTGTGCTGAATTTTTCTACACAGAATGAAGCCATGGTGCTGCCGTAAATTACGGCTCGTTTAATATTGTCGAAACTAAAATCAGAAGTCTTATGCATATATCCTGCAAAACCACCGGCAAAACTATCACCCGCACCGGTTGGATCATAAATATTTTGAATAGGATATGCTGGTGCCGAGAAGATTGTTTGATCTCCAAAAAGAAGTGCGCCGTGCTCACCTTTTTTAATTACTAAATATTCCGGTCCTTCAGCTCGAATCATTGCAGCTGCTTTAATCAGGTTTGGCTCCTTGGTTAGGAGTCTTGCCTCAGAATCATTTATAATTAATACGTTTACATGTTTTAGTACTTCAAGCAGTTTATCTTTAGCGTTTTCAATCCAGAGATTCATTGTATCACATACAATGAATTTAGGATTTTCGAGTTGATCTAATACTTTTAATTGCAGTTCGGGTTGAATATTTCCTAATACAACGTGACTACTTTTTTTATAGCGTTCCGGAAGTTGTGGATTAAAATCTTGGAATACATTTAAATCCGTGAACAATGTATCACGATTATTAAGGTCATAATGATACTTCCCTCCCCATCTAAATGTTTTACCGCCTTCGACAACTTGTAATCCATCTAAATCTACATTATGATCTTCCAATAGTTTAATATGGTCTTTTGAAAAATCTTCACCGACAACACCAACTAAATTAATTGGACCGGTAAAATAGCTTGCCGCTAATGAAAAATATGTGGCTGATCCACCCAGTGCATTATCAACTTTATCGAATGGTGTTTCAACGGAGTCTAACGCAATTGAACCTACAATTAAGATACTCAAAACAGATCTCCTCTTTATAATTTAATTTCAACAAAATTTAAGAAGCTTTTTTCTTTTGTAAAGTACTCAAAAATAATATCCACTGAATTTCTCTGTCCTCGCCATGCTAATAATTTTTTGGCTTCCTCAAGGTTTACCCATTTATATTCTGAATGCTCATTTGAAATTGTCACTTGGCAATCCAAATCAACTAAAGCTGCAAAAACGGGTACCATGCAAATGTAATCTTTCTTTGGTTCGTAAAATGAATTAACATTTGGAACTACCCAAAATTGTTTGGGCAATAAACTCGTTTCTTCCTTTATTTCACGAAGAGCAGTTTGATAAGCTTTCTCATTTTTATCAATTGATCCGGTAACCATTTGCCAAATACCGGAATAGATTTCACCATCACTTCTTTTTAGTAGAAGAAATTCAATTTGGTTTTCGTCAATTTGGCGAAATATATGAGCTTCGATTAAGAATGTGGTTAAATGCATAAGACTGAACTTTGTACAAACAAAAATCCGAAAAAGGTATGTAGTATCCAAACTTAGATTAGAAATAAGCTCTTGCTTCAGCCCTCATTGTATGAATTACTTTTCCCGCTCCTTGAAGTCTGCCATCATAATTAAGTGTTGTTTGTAAATTACCGGCAATTCTAAAATCAAAATTAACACGCCAAAAATAGTTTTTACCAATCACTCGTCCTTTTGTAATTTCAAATGGGATTATATTGTTTGCCGAGCTAGCGCTCAGTTCATTCCTTTCAAGTTCAACTCTTAATCTACCTCTTCCGGAAAAATTAAGGTTCATCCTTAGTATTTGGGCATTGGCATCAACAAGTGTTGGCACTTCGGGGTAATCATCCCGGCTTTCAGAAAATTTAATTACAAAACCAAATTCCAAATTGCGTTCCGGTCTATATGAGAAATCGCTTGTTAATTCGTTGGTTGAAACAATACGTGCACGATTTGATGTAACCGGTGCAGAGTTATTATCAATTGTATTTGTGTACTCGGTTTGATTTGATATTTCTTCGACCATCTGAAATCTTATTCGCATTCCTCTTTCGCGATAGAAACCTTTTTCAGTTCCTCCGGCAAATTGATTTAGGTTTCTTCTTTGAGTAAATCTAAATCTAAAAGAAAGATCATTTTTGTTTTTGAAAAGAAAAATATCTTGTTGTAGAAGATTTGAACCACGAATAGTTGTCGAATCATTCAAGAAATGTGAGAAGTTAAGAAGATAAATTTTAGCAGTATTTTGTTCTTTACTATTTTCTTCTACTCTCCAATATGTCTCAGTTGAAATTGGATTCAAGATTGTTGAAATGAATGAATCATTTTTGAAGATTCTTGCAAATTCTGTTTTCCATCTTGTACTTGTTTTCAAATCAATTACCGGGAAAAGTTCATCGGTAGGAACTGTCAGTAATATATATTCACCGTCGAATAGTGCGGGTTCAAATTCATTTTCATCTTTAATGCCGTTATTATTTAGATCACCAAGATAGATATAATTACCAGTCCCCTTTTCAACTAATACAAAGACTTTTTCTTGTCTTGCGCTTTTTTGTGTGGAGACTTCGTAAAATAAATCCCCGTCTAAAAATCGGTCAAATAAATTTGCCCTTGATTGTGATCTTATCAGAATTGTTTCGGAATCTAAGTAACCGAATTCCTTAAATTCTTGAGTATAATTTTTGTTTCGTAATGTAAAATTTAGTGAAGTATTGAAATCTTTTATTCCACTGTAACTTACTTTGAAATTTTTGGTAATTGCATCTGATTGTTTTTGGATTATTCCATCTAAGGGGAAAGATTCCTCACGAATAGAATATTCACCAAGTAAATTTAATCCACCCCAATTAATTAATTCGAGATATGGTGTGTACTCAAAATAACGAAGACTGCTTAACATTAATGAATCATTTGAATCGTAGTCTTCTTTATTTTCATGTAAAAATTTTAAACCCGGTTTAATGATACCAATTTTATAAAATGTATTTCCGTCTTGCTTCAACCAATTTGTCGAGAAACCTCTGTTTGAAGAACTGACATAATCAAGATTATAAGTTAAGTTGAATGATTCAGGATCTTCATAATTAGTTTTAACTAAGTATCGCTTTGATGAAAACAAATCACCGCGACTTAAACTACCGAATTGTGAATAAATATTAAGACTCTCAATTGGAATTAAGGTTAATCCAACTTCTCTTAATTCTTCATCGTATTTCTCTTGATCAACAACATTATAATTTCTATTGAATTCGATTTCATCAATTCTATCAATTGCCGTAAATCTGTCTTGAATAAATCGATCCTTGTAATTGAATCCTATTTTTCCAAAAGATAAATCACCGATTTCAATTTTTGATGGATCAAATTTTATTTCGATATTTCTCGCGTAACCAAAATTGTCCGAATCATCCAAACTTGAGAAAGTATTTTTATCCCAATTGCTTCCGGCAAGTTCCAATTTTATATTGAGATTGTTAAACGGTCTTCCTTCGATTAAAATGTTTGCCATTTGTCTGCTTGCCGGAAGTGGAAGGTAAATAATCGGAAGATAACTCCCTTGTCCAATTCCCACAAATTCATAATTACCAAGACCACGTTTTAGATAATCACCTTGTCCAATACCGACAAACGTAAAGCTCACATTATAGATTGCACTGTCACTTCCGGGATTGTAAAAATAATATGTAAATGGTTCTCCGTTAAATGTTGTGTCTATTTTTTCATAAATACCTCGAACAATACCAGTAGAATCCGGTTGCGCTAACCTTGCACCACTTTTTACAGCTTTACTTCTATCATCACCGGCTTTTTCCAAAATGATTTTGTCTTCATCTGAAATAGAAATATCAATTGGATTATTCTCGTCATCGCTTTCTTGAAAGATTCCTACACTAAGTTTTAATCGATCTTCAAAAAAGTTAGTCTTAACATTCCCTGCAAAGAAGTTTCTCTGATATTGTCTATCCGAGTATTCGAAATCTATTGTAATTCTTGAAGCGGAAGTAATTAAACGATTTGGTGTGAATGTAACTTCAGCGTTTGCATATTCGATTGTATAATCATTGTTTTCACCACGACGCATTTCTTGCCCGTCAATATAAACTCGTTCACTTCCGGCAATAACAATTATATTATTTTCATTATTCTCTCCATACAACCTATATGGACCTTGATTTCCTTCTTCACCGTTGAATTGATTTGTTGTAAACTTTCCTCTTGAACCGGCAATTGCACCGGATGCTGATAACTCATCAAAGAACAATTCTCCTTTTAATCCTTGTAATTTTCTTGTGATCCTTCCAAACTCACCAATACTTTCTGTATAATCATAATCACCGAATGTGCCGATCGCGTTTGGATGTCGAACCTCGATAAATACTTTATCTAGTTCATCCAATGTTTCGGTGTTACCTTCCGGTTGAATTGGAGTATTTTCATCAGTAAGAGCGGCAACAATTTCTATTTCGTCTGATAAATTACCGGATAGCTGGAGTCGTAAACCACTTTCTAAAGTAAAATCTTTATTTGTCCCTACTGTAAAACCACGTACAATAGAACCACTTTTTTGAATATTATCACCGAATATTGCTTCGGAAGTAAAGCCAGATGACTCAACTCGAGAAACTCTAATCGAGTCACTAAGTATACCATCGTATCTCACAATAAGCGATCTTCTTTTATACTCCTTACGAAGTGATAATTTGAATGTATTGTAAGTTACATACAATGTGTCAATTAAGCGGGGTGTAAGATTTTCGTTTAATGTTATTGTTCCGTCACTTAGATTAATATTATAATCTTTCGAAGAAAGTAAATTCTTATTGTATCGAACAGTCTCAGAATTTGGAATGATAGCGATTGAATTTAGATGAAATTCGCGTTGAAGATTTACTTGAAATGTATCGGTTACCGAAATGATATTATTATATTCTTGAGCAAAAGCTGCCGAATAGAGTATTACGAAAAATATTAATTTTGTGATTTGCCGAATCAAATATTCAATTATAGAAATGAAAAATAAAAACTAAGTGGATAAAATTACTAATTCAAGACAAAAGATAATTCCAACCAGTTCTTATTCATATCTAAGTGCTTCAATTGGGTCTAAGTTTGATGCTTTTATTGCCGGATAAACGCCAAAAACAACACCAACTAAAGTAGTAACAGTCAATCCAATCATTATCCAATCAATGGGAACAACAACCGAAACATTTATCATTATCGCAACCAAATTACCACCTAGTACGCCAAGAACTATTCCGCCAATTCCGCCTATCTGTGAAAGCACAATGGCTTCTGCTACAAATTGAGAACGAATTATGGATTTTCTCGCACCTATTGCTTTTCGTATCCCAATTTCACGCGTACGTTCCGTGACCGAGACAAGCATAATATTCATAATGCCAACTCCGGCTGCAAGCAACGCAATGAATGCAACAACACCGGCACCCAGCTTGAAATACTTTGTTAGATCATTGAACTGGTCAACCAATTGGTCATTTGTTACAATTTCAAAATCGTTATCTTCTCCGATTGGAACTTTTCTGATTACTCTTAATGCTCCAATCACTTCATCCATTGTTCTTTCCATTAACTCAGGACTCGGAGCCATTATTGTAAATGTTGCTCCTCTTTCTTCACCATACATCCTTTCGAACATAGGTAACGGTATTGCCACAAAATTATCCTGACCGCTTCCTAAAACACTTCCCTTTTTCTCGAAAACACCAATAACTTCAAAAGGTTGATTATCAACTTTAATTTCTTCTCCGATTGGATCAACATTTTCAAAAAGTTTATCAGCCACATCTTTACCAATAATGGCATATCGTCTTATATAATCCATGTCCTGTATTGTAAATCCACGACCAAATTCCACTTTTAAGTCATTTACCATAAAGTTGTCTAAATCAGTTCCTATAACATTTACATTCGGATTGGTTGATAGATTCTTATATTTAACAATATTCCCACCATCATCCATCTCAATTCCGATTGCTGTAGGAAGTATTGTTAATTCTTTCAACCTTCTACCTTGGTCTGATGTAAGATCTTTTCGGTTACGGTACATTCTCCAATGACCCGGACCCATCCTTACTGCCGGATATTTCTGAATAATAAAATTATTAGTACCAATCGAACTAAATGCATCTTCTACTGTTTTTTGTACAGCACCAATGGCAGTCATCACAATTATGATCGAGAACAAACCAATTCCAATTCCAATTAATGTTAAAATTGATCTTAGCTTGTTGGTTCTTAATGAATCGAAAGCCATTACAATTGATTCTTTGATTTGCATAAAAAATTCCTATTCGTATCTTAATGCATCAACCGGATCCATTTTAGCCGCCTTGTATGCCGGTAAAAATCCGGAAATAATTCCGACCATTGCAGAAATAAATAATGATAAGAAAACTATATCCAAAGGCATTGCCGTTGGTAAAAACTGATCTATTACTAAACTAAGAGGATATGAAATAATTAAACCGATAATTCCACCAATCAAACAGATCACAGCAGCTTCCACTAAAAATTGTATTAAAATTGACCATCGTTTTGCTCCGATTGCTTTTCGAATACCAATTTCTTTTGTTCTTTCTGTTACAGAAACAAACATAATATTCATTATACCGATAGCACCGACGAATAATGATAATGCCGTTATTACAATTCCTGCAGTAGCAATTATACCTACAGTTTGATCATATACATCGGTGAATACATCTTGTTGATTAACTGCAAAATCATTTGGTTGACCGGGTGGAACTTTTCTTATAACTCTGAAAATTGCTGCAATTTCTTCTTTGGCTTCATCTATCTTATTAGCATCTTTTATTTTAACATTAATTTGCAAGTTGCCCCTTCCACCGAAAGCTCTTTCAAATACTTTTAAGGGCATTATTATTTGTCCGTCTAAACTAAAAGAACCCAAAAATCCACTGCCTTGCTTTTCTAACACTCCGACGACTTTGAATGGAATCCCACTTATTTTTATTGTCTTCCCGAGAGCAGATTCGTTTGGAAATAAACCGTCAGAAATATCTTGTCCAATTACACAAACCCGTCTCGAAGCTCTTACTTCTAATTCATTAATAAATCGCCCATCTTGTGGTATGGCATTTCCCGTTTCTGAATAGTCTTCAGTTGTACCGTAAATTAATGTAGCTTCCACTGAGCGGTCTTCAAATTTGATTGTTCTGCCAAAAGTTCTCTTGTTTGGAGCCATTGCTTGGTAACCGGTGTAAGTTTTTTGCAATTGCTCAAATTGTTCAACAGTAATATCCTTTCGATTTCGATAATATCTCCAATCCTCACCTCCAAACCATTCAAATTTGTCTATATATAACACATCATTGCCGAATGAAGCAAGAGAACTGATAAAGGCTTCGCGTAAACCAACAATTGCAGTACTCATAGTTGTAACAGCTACAATACCTATAATTATACCAAGTGTTGTTAATATTGAGCGCATCTTGTTAGCTCTGATTGCTCGTAATGAAATGAGAATACCTTCTTTTAACTCGATGAGGAAATTTTTCATAGCGTGCCAGTTTTTAAAAGCTTAAGTTATTATTATTCGCAGAAATAAAAAAGCATTTGCTAAAATTAGACAAATGCTAATTGAGAAAGGTATAGTTTAGAGATATAAACTATTCATATCGTAAAGCTTCGATCGGATCTAGATTAGAAGCTTTGATTGCTGGGTAAGTCCCGAATATAATACCAATCATAACACATAAGAAAACTCCAACAAGTACCCAATCCATGGGAATAACTGCAGTTGCATTTAATAATGAGCCAGCAAAGTTCCCAACGGCAATCCCAAGAATGATACCAACGATTCCACCACCTAAACAAAGTACAATCGCTTCTGAAATAAATTGTATTAAAATGTTTACTTTTCTTGCTCCAATAGCTTTTCGTACACCAATTTCTTTCGTTCGTTCCGTTACTGACACAAGCATAATGTTCATAATTCCAACTCCGGCGGCAAGCAATGCAATTAATCCGATAACGTAGGCACCAATTTTTATTCCTTCGGTCATCTCATTAATTTGTGAGAGAACCGATTCATTTGAGTAAATATCAAAATCTCTATCAGCACCCGGAGGAACTTTTCTTAGAGTTCTCATAATTCCTTCGGCTTGCATTTGTGTGTCTTCATAATCGTCTGGGTCATAAACAGCAACTGTCAAATTTAGACTTCTATTTTCTGAACCATAATGTGATTGAGTAAATGTAATAGGTACGAAAGAATAATTACCTTCATTTCTACCAAACATTCCTTTATCTCTGTTATCAAGCACGCCAATAACTTTGAGACGGTTTCCATCAACATAGATTTCTTCTCCAAGCGGTTCTTCATATGGTTCAAACAGCGTATTTTTAATATCTTCACCCAACACAATAACTCGCGCAGAACTTTCTAAGTCTCTTTGATTAATAATTCTTCCTGCAGTCACAACCCAATCGTTGTTAGAAAAAGCTTCCGGTGTAACACCACACATAGAAATATTCGGATTAGTCTTTTTGTTTCCACGTTTCAATAGTTTACCACCTTGCCAATCTTCGGCACCGATCGAGGCGAGATGGCCTAATTTGTCTTGCAGAACATAGTAATCGTTCAAATTAATATTTTTACGATTCCGTATTTCCGCCCAATTTTCAGTACCCGTTCCTACAGCAGGCCATTTTTGAATTTGAAATGTGTTTTTGCCCAGTGCTGAAACGCCATCTTCAATACTGGTTTGAAGCATAGCAATAACAGTACTAATTGAAATGATTGAGAAGATTCCGACTACAATTCCTAAAACAGTTAATGATGATCTAAGCTTATTTGCTTTAAGAGAATTTAGAGCTACTTTGATAATTTCGAAAATTAACATTTATTCATACCTCAAGGCTTCAATAGGATCTAAATTAGCCGCTTTAAATGCGGGATAAGTTCCAAATATAACACCAATTATTACGCAAAGAACAACTCCAACAAGAACCCAATCCATTGGAATTGTTGCTGTTGCTTCTAAAAGTGAACCGGCAAAATTTCCGGCTCCTAAACCAAAAATTATTCCGACGATTCCGCCAAGTAAACATAGAGTAATAGCCTCAACCAAAAATTGAACAAGAATATTACGTCTTCGAGCACCTATAGCTTTTCGAATTCCTATTTCTCTTGTTCTCTCGGTAACCGAAACGAGCATAATATTCATAATACCCACTCCAGCAGCAAGTAGTGCGATTAAGCCTATGACATAGGCTCCTAATCTCACACCCTCTGTCATTTCATTAATTTGCATCAGGACAGATTCATTGGAATAAATATCAAAATCATTTGCAGCTGCAGGTGGTACTTTTCTAATAGTACGCATAGCACCTTCAGCTTGTAAAATTACATCATCATATTCTTCTTTTGTGTCCACGCTTACCGTTATATTTATGCTCCGTGTATCACCATATAGTGCTTGCATGGTAGTTATAGGAATATAATTATCATTTCCTTGATCTCTTCCAAACATTCCTCCAGCTTTACTATCCATTACTCCGATCACACGAAATTTATTCCCGTCCATTTTAACTTCTTTACCAATAGGATCTTCGAACTCGAATAATAATTCAGCTACAGAGGAACCTAAACATATGACTCTCTCAGCTCTGTCAACATCATTTTGATTTACCGCTCTTCCCTCTTTTGCATACCAATCATTATTCGGAAATGCATCAGGTGTTGCACCGCAAACTGAAATGTTAGGGTTCGTTTCTTTATTTCTAAAGGAAATTTTTCTACCGAAATTCCATTGCTCAGCACCAACATATTTCGCATCAAACAGCATGTCTTTGAGTCTTGTATAATCATCATAAGTTATATCTTTGCGATTCCTAATCTCAGCCCAATTTTGTGTACCGTTACCAACAGCAGGCCATTTTTGAATCTGGAAAGTATTTTTTCCTAAAGCTGAAACGCCCTCTTCAATACTTGTCTGAAGCATCGCAATGACAGTACTAATAGAAATAATGGAAAAAATCCCGACAATGATTCCAACCATTGTAAGAGTAGATCTTAATTTATTAGAACGCAGTGCTGATAATGCTACTTTTGAAGTTTCAATTAACCTCATAACTTTCCCCCGATGAAGTTATTTCTATTCATATCTTAATGCATCAACCGGATCCATTTTTGCAGCTGTATATGCTGGTGCCAGACCAGAAATAACCCCTGTTAATACAGAAATTACAATCGCGAGAATGACTGCATCAACTTGAACCGAAGTCGGTAAAAATTGATTGACCACCATACTTAATAGAACTGCTATAGCTAAACCAACAAATCCACCCATTAAGCAAATTATTGATGACTCAAATAAAAATTGTCCGAGCACAGTTCTTCTTTTAGCACCGATAGCTTTACGAATTCCAATTTCTCGAGTTCGTTCTTTAACTGAAACAAACATAATGTTCATAATACCAATGGCACCAACAAAAAGAGCTAAACCGGTGATAAAGTATCCAGCAATTTTTATAACCGAAGTTGTCTGATTTATATTATTCAGCAAACCTTCTTGTTGATTAATTGAAAAATCATTTTCATCCGCATAAGAAAGTCCTCGGATTTTTCTCATCAAACTGATAGCTTCATCTTTGGTATCTTGTACAAGAGCATTATTTTTGGCTCTAACATTGAAAGTTATACTTCGGAAATCGGATCTATGAAAATATTTGAATACAACATCGATTGGGACGAACGCTTGATTATCGGGATTGAAATTGCCCATAATAAAACTTCCTTGCTGAGCAAGTATTCCAATTACTTTGAATTTTCTTCCCTTAATTTTAATAAATTCGTTTAATCCACCACCCCTTGGGAAAAGACTTTCAGCAACGGATGAACCTATAACCACAACATTTCTGGCTGAGTTACTTTCTAATTCAGTAAAAAATCTTCCTTCGGCAAACTCCAAATTTGTGGTTTTAATATAATTATGGTTAGTACCGGTGATCATGTTAAAGTTCAGAGTATTGTCCTTAAACTTTAATGTTTGATTTGTCCACACTGTAGGAGCAACGGCTTCCGGTAATTTGGCAAGAGATTCATATTGTTTGAATTCATCAAGATCAAGGTTTTTTCTGTTTCTTACTTCCCACCAAGGGATATTGTTATCAAACCATGACCATTTATCAATATAAAGATTATCTGAGCCAAGAGCAGCTACACCATCTTGAAAGGCAATGTCCATCCCCTTAAGTGCAGTCGACATTAGTACAACTGACGTTACACCAATAACAATTCCAAGAGTTGTTAAAATGGATCGTATTTTATTTACACGGATTGCGCGGAAAGATATAAGTAAACTTTCCTTCAATTCAAATAGGTATTGACCCATTTGTTCCCCCCAAATGTTTAAGATTCTTTTTCTATTCTCGGAGTAGGAATATATCTATTGGTCACATTCTCATCACTTTCGATAAATCCGTCACGGATTCTAATAATTCTAGCGGCATGTCTTGCAATATATTCCTCGTGTGTTACTAATATTATTGTATTCCCTTGTAAATGAATTTCGTTGAAGAGAATCATTATTTCCTCGCCTGTTTTACTATCCAAATTACCCGTTGGTTCATCAGCAAGAATTATAGACGGATTTGTAACTAATGCTCTGGCAACCGCCACTCTTTGGCGTTGACCACCTGATAACTCGTTTGGTTTATGATGGATGCGATCCCCCAGTCCAACATTTATTAAGGCTTCACGTGCCCTTTCTTTTCTTTCGGATGAAGGTACTCCGGCATATATCAGCGGAAGTTCAACATTATGGAGCGCATCCGATCGAGGAAGTAAATTAAATGTTTGAAATACAAATCCGATTTCTCTATTTCGGATTTTGGCTAGTTCATTATCAGTCATCTCACTAACGTTTTCGCCTTTGAAATCATAAAGTCCTTTAGTCGGAGTATCTAGACAACCAAGGATGTTCATTAAAGTCGATTTACCGGAACCCGAAGGACCCATAATTGCAAGATATTCATTCTTGTCAATTTTAAGAGATACATCAGCTAAAGCATGAACTTCCTCTGATCCGACTTGATAAATTTTCGCGATATGTTCAATATTAATTATGTTCATTTTAATCCCGATTTTTATTTAGATTATTCAGATCGAGGACCTCTACTATTCATACCCGGTCCGCCCCCACCTTGGATCGATACTTTAGTCCCATCTTCCAATTCTTTTGAAATAGCTCTATAGCTGCCAGTAACAATAGTTTCTTCACCTTCTAAACCTGATGTAATTTCAATATGAGTATCATCACTAATTCCAGTTTTAACTGCAACAATTTTTGCAACCGAACCATCGACTAAGAAAACTACTTCTTGTGGTCCTTGCTTTCCATTTGTTTGTGGTTCTTCACCTTCTTTTGGAGGAATAGTTCTAGCTGTAACACTTTGGATCGGAACTGAGAATACGTTTTCTCTAGTTTCGGTTTCAATGTCCGCATCGCAAGACATACCCGGTCTGATTTCAAGAGTACTATTGACTAATTCAATTTTTACTTCAAAATTTACTACTTCATCTTGTGTTCCGAGCCCACTTGTTTTTGCACTGTTCCCGATTTGAGTAACTACCCCTAAAAATTCTTTATCACGAAAGGCATCAATTTTTACTCTAGCTGTATCACCAGTTGAAACTAATACAACATCATTTTCGTCAACGTCCACAGTTGCTTCCATCTTATCTAACGCTGCAACTGTCATAATATTTGTCCCCTGACTAAAACCGCTTCCTAAAACCCTTTCGCCCAACTCAACATTGAGTGCACTAACAGTGCCATTAAGTGGAGAATAAATTGCTGTTTTAGCTAAATTTTCTTGTGCTTCACGTAAAGAACCCTCGGACTGAGTTACCGAAGCTTTTTGAGATTCGTATTGACCTTCTGACTGCAAATAAGTTGATCTAGAAATTTCTAGTTCCTGATCACTTGCCAATCCTTTTTCGTAAAGTTCTTTCATACGTTCAAATTCTGCTCTAACTTGCATTAAGTTAGCTTCTCTTACTTTCAATTGAGCCTTGGCAGATTCTAATTGAGCTTGTGCGCGATCTCTCTGAGCAAGATAAATATCAGGTTTAATTCTAATTAAAAGTTGACCTTTATTTACATTCATTCCTTCTTTTACAGGAAGTTCAACTATTTCACCTGTTACCTCCGGTGTGATAACAACTTGTTCAACCGGATTAATTTTACCAGTAGCAGAAACAACTTGAGTTATGGTTCTTTTTTCAACTTTTTCAGTCTGAACCGATACAATCACTTCTTTATCACCGCTAGCAACAACTACTATAACAACAACTAAAAGCAGCAATGCTAACCCGCCGAAAATAAATAATTTCTTTTTCGATTTTTTCTTCTTTCCATTTGCCATGAAGAGTTCTCCTAAGTTAATTTTATTCAAAAACTTTGTAATCAAGTTTGCCTAGAGCATTGAGCAAGCGATCTCTAGAAGTAAAGAAACCAAAAAGAGCATCAATCTTGTTGCTTAGTGCGCTTACATAGTCCCTATCCGCTTGAAGCAATTCTACTATATTACCAGCACCAAGATTATATCTTTCGGTGTTAATTCTTCTATTTTCTCTTGCGGATATAACATTTTTGTTTGTTACATCCAGATTTTTCTTAGTCGCTAACAAATCTAAATATCCTTGCTTAATCTCAATCTTTATTTGTCGTTCTAAAGCTGATAAATCTTCCAGAGTATTGAGTTCAAAAATCTGAGCTGATTGAATTCTTGTATCAACATTAAAGTTTGAGAAAATAGGAATGCTTAAAGTTAGACCTGCACTAAGTGATCTTCTATTAAACAAATCATTGGTAGTGGTTGCGCTAGATCCATAATTATAACTTCCGGTTAATTGCGGAAAGATTCCGCCACGTGCAATTGTAACTCCGTCTGATGCACTTTCTGCAGCTAATTTTTGACTTTTATAATCAAATCTATTTGATAATGCTTCGTTGACTAGCAACTCCATATCACCAAATTGAGTCATATATGAATCTGTATTAATTTGATCATCAAGAGCAATTTTGTTAACAAAAGTATATTCATCCAATACATCTAAAGCGAGATAGTTTAATAAAGTGCTCTTCGAATTTTCATATATATTTTCGGCTTGTATAAGTTGTAATTCAGCATTACCTAACTGAACTTGTTGTGAATATACATCTACAATCGGAACCGATCCTAGCCGATTTTTCTCTTCAATTGTTTCTAAAAGTTTTTGATTATACTTTACGTTTTCTTCTCTTACTTTTAATATTTCTTCATTGTTTATTACATCATAAAAGTATTCGGTTGTTTGATAAACTATATCTTGTTTTAATTTTGTTAAATCGAACTCGGCTGCTTCAAGATTATTACTTTTTTGTGATATGTTTGCCCAATTCGCCATGCCATTAAACAATGTTATTCCGCCACCCAATCCAACACTATATCTTCTACTTTCTGAAGAAGAAGCCGGTGTTTGAATTACATTTCCTAAAAAGTCAACTTGAGTGCCGCCGTCATCATCAATTCTTGACCAGTCAAAAGATCCCGATGCTCCTAAGTTTGGCAGCAGGTCACCATATGCACTTCTTAATTCTGCCTCAGAAGCACTTAAGTTATTTTGTGATTTTATTAGACTCGAATTTCGTTGTAGAGCAATTGAAACTGCATCTTCTAGGGTTAATTGCTTCTGCGCAAAAACCGAAGACACCATAAGAAGTGATACAAGAAAGGTGATTTTCTTCATTTTGGTCTCCTATTAAACGGATTTCTTAATTAATTTTTTCAATTTCTGTGAGTTTGGACGGTTATGGATTAAAAAAGTTACACATCTTACAAAACAATTTTTAAAATGATTTAAGTTTCATTCTGGATTATTTGTTCCATCGAGGATATATTTTTCTTTTATCTTATATAGATATTGGAGTGCTTCGTCATGGTCGTTTTTTATTATTCCTTCTAAAATTGCTTCTTCAATGGCTGATTTAATTTCTCCAACTTTTTTTGACGGTGGAATGTTACATACTTTCATAATTTCATCGCCTCTTACAGGAGATTGAAATGCTCGTAGTTTATCCTTTTCCTCTACATCGCGAACTTTCTGCATAACTCTATCATAGTTGTTCAGGTATCGTGAAACCTTTTTGGGATTTTTACTTGTGATATCAGAACGACATAAAGTGATAAGATCTTCCAAATCATCCCCTGCTTGAACAACAAGTCTTCTAATAGCCGAATCTGTAACTGTTTCATCGACAAGTGCAATTGGCCTCAAGTGAAGTCGGATTAATTTTTCTATATAAGGTAATTTATATAAAGGCAGCTTCATTTTGTTAAAAATACCTTTCATCATTCTTGCACCAAGTTCTTCATGGCCATGAAATGTCCACCCAATATTTTCATCAAATCTTTTAGTTTGGGGTTTCGCTATATCATGAACTAGTGCTGCAAATCTCAGCCATACGTCGTTTGTAACTTCCGAAATATTATCAACAACTTGAAATGTGTGAAGCAAAACATCTTTATGATGATGATCTTTTCTTTGATCAACACCGCTTAGATTTTCGATTTCCGGGAAAATAACTTTTAATACTTTTGATTTATGTAATAGCAATAGACCGATTGAAGGTTTTGGCGATGCTAATATTTTGAAAAACTCGTCCGTGATTCTTTCTTGCGAAATAATTTTAAGTCTTTCCGCAAGTTGAGTTGCTGCATTATGGACTGATTCATCAACATCAAATTGTAATTGTGAAGCAAATCTAAATGCACGAAGAATTCTTAACGGATCGTCATCAAAAGTAATAAACGGATCCAACGGGGTTCGTATTATTTTTTCTCCGATATCTTCAATACCATTGTAAAAATCCAGCACTTCTCCGAAGCTATTTTTCATTAAACTTATGGCGAGAGTATTAATTGTAAAATCTCTTCGGCTAATATCTTCTTCAAGAGTTGCGGATTCAACTTTCGGGTTTCGGCTTTCGGGAAAATAAGATTCTTTTCTTGCCCCAACAAATTCAAGATTAAAGTCATCAAAAACAAAATGAGCAGTTCCAAAATTCTTAAAAGTGTTAATATTTTTGATGTTCAGTTTCTTCGCTAATATTTCTGCAAATTTTGGACCGTCACCAATAACTAAAAAATCAATTTCGTTTTGAGTCCGATCTAAAATTAAATCACGAACAAAACCACCAACTATATATACTTCATCTTCAGTTTCGGAAATAAGATTTGAAATTTCTTGAACTGCTTTAATATTTTTTATTTTCTCTTTTAGATTCAATTCGTAATTCTGTTTCGTGAGTAATTAATTAGCTTGTTTTGTTCTTCAACAATGTTGACAAATTCTAATCTCTCATTTAAAAGTAGTGCTAAGTCGGAGTATATTCTAGCTTTGTCAAATAACCCAAGACTAAAAAAGAATTCTGCCAATTTATAATATGCATAAACTGTTTCATCGCTTTTAGTAAAATACTTATTGTGCAGAATAACTTCTAAATCAGCAACTGTTTTTTGAGTTAATCTTGTCAGTTCCACTAACTTTGGGATGATAGACGATAAATTTGTCGAATCTTTTTTAAGTTTTTCTAGTAATTCATATTTTACAACATTATCCCCGAGTAAATAGGATTGATATGTTTTCATACCTTTATTCAATAATGTGTTTCTGATAACAGATTCATTATAATAATAAATTGATGGTTGAGATTTGCGTAATTGTTTTATATAGTGTTTGGATTTACTCGAATCCGAAGTTAGAATTGCAATATCAGCACATCTCAAATTGAGGTTGTAAAAATACGAAGTGTTGCTGAAAGCATTTAATTTTTCCTCAGCTAATTCCAATGCAGATCCAAATTCTTCAATCTGGATTTTTGTAAGTAAAATCCCATTCAAAGAAGAATATGAACCGGAAGATTGATGTACATAAATGAATAGTTCCAATGCGGCTTGAAATTCTTTTTGAATAAAATATTGCCAAGCATCTGTTTCTAACCGTGCAGTTAATCTGGGACAAGTTCTTTTAATTAATGGTTGCCTGCCAAAATATAACTGAGCAATGTCTTTATCGGATTTAAAGTTTTTCACACTGATATAATCGAGATAATTATTTTGTAATTCATTAAAGGGTTTTGCATACACTTCTTCAAAATCACCATTTTTATAAACTTGTTTGAACTTTTCTGCACCAAAAGTATTTAAAAGATATTTCATAAATGAACCGCTGAAAACGTAAGATGCAGAGGATAAATTACCGAAGAAATTATAACCCGAGAACAGTTTTTTGATTTCCATTCCGTAATTATTTTTTAGAGCTGTCGCAGCGATAAAATCGATATCTAATTCATCAAAATTGTTCTCTATTGCCATTGCAACACCTTCGATTAAAGCGGGATTTAAATTTTTAGCAACCTTAAATGGATAGTTGCCGAAAGTGCCTGCTAAGATATGGACAATTTCATGTTTCAATGAATGGGTAAAACTATTTTCATCTAAATAGATTTGTTTTAACCATGGCTTCGCGACATCCGCATTTTCGGATCCAAACAATTTCTTTTTCTGAACTCTGTTCTTGAATATGAAAGACGTTATTTTTATATCATCTTTTATCTGTAATTTATTCTTAATTTCTTGGTAATAAAATTCATGAAGAAATTTTAATGCTACTGTATCGTAAGTTATGCCGGGATCAGTATAAATGGAAAAGTGCTCAGTTTTTATTTCTTGTCCCAACTCGGATTTAATATTTTTTTCATTTGTTCCAAAACCAAACAATGGTTTTAAATGAATCATCCACAAAAAAAGTATTAAGCAAGTAATGAAAGTGAATTTAATGAGAGAAAGATTGAACTTTTTGATTAAATAATAACAGAAAAAGAAAATTCCTATTATGAGAATTCTGTAAAGTATTAAATCAATTGTTATGGATATATTTTCATCGAACATTGTGCCCGGAAAGTAGCCAAAGATCGGATTGTAAAAGTAAATCTGAGGACGAAAGTAAAACTCAACGAATGTCATCCCTAACAAGAATAAAAAAAGGAAAAACAAGATAAGCCCGTTAAATCGATTAAAATATCCTGCAATAATTTTGCCCGAAACTAATCCGATAATAAATGATGGAATTGATAGAATAAAATAGAAGAAGATATCGCTCGAAAGAGGGCATATAGAAAATAATACGTTTGAAATAATTGAAATTATTAAGGGAAGAAAAAGACCTATTGATAAAAATATTTTATCAAAACTGGATTTATGCTTTTTTATCGCATAGCCACCGCCAATTAAAAATAATGGCAATGTCATTACTAATGAAAATTCATATCCTGTTACATTTACTAATGGGAAGAATTGTAATGCAATAGAAAGAATAATTGTAATCAGAATAGAAATCAAAAAATAATTTTTTAAGTACTTAATCAATTTATCAAAACTCGCTTGTCGGGACTCTTTCGATACTTGCTCCCAATTGACCTAACTTTTCTTCAATTTTTTGATAACCTCGATCGAGATGGTAGATTCTCAGAACTTCTGTCATCCCTTCCGCAGCCAAACCGGCAAGAACAAGTGAAGCACTAGCTCTTAAATCAGTTGACATAACCTTTGCCCCTTTCAGCTTATCAACTCCCCGTACAACTGCGGTATTTCTGGTCATTTCAATATTTGCTCCCAATCTAATTAGTTCCGGGATATGATTAAAACGATCCAAATAAATTGTATCGGTAATTGTTGAAGTTCCTTCAACAAGCGACATTAATGCAGTCCATTGAGCCTGCATATCCGTTGGAAATCCGGGATAAATTGCTGTTGTTACATCGAGACTTTTAGGTTGTGTATTTCTTGCGTCGATTTCCACTAACTTATTACTAGAAGACAACTTATAGCCAACATCTTCAAGTTTTGTAGTAATTGAATTTAAGTGCTCCGGATCTGTTACCTCTATTTCAATTTTACTTTTAGTAATCGCACCGGCAATTAATAAAGTCCCCGCTTCAATTCTATCTGAGATTGTGTCTATCTCACTTCCATTTAACGATTCCACTCCTTCGATCTCAACTGTAGAAGTTCCCAGGCCATTTATCCGTGCTCCCATCTTAGAAAGCATTTCACCCAATTGCGTAATTTCAGGTTCAGTTGCGGCATTGGTAATTTTTGTAGTTCCTTTGGCTAGAGATGCGGCCATCATTATATTACCTGTGGCACCAACAGAAGACACATCAAAATTTATTTTTGTCCCTTTCAATCTGGAAGCTTTGGCAACTATATATCCTTCTTCTAAATTTACTTCTGCTCCCATTTTTTTCATTGATTCAAGATGTAGATTAATAGGTCTTGGTCCCCAGGCACATCCACCGGGTAGAGATACTTTTGCATAACCATACTTTGCTAATAACGGACCAAGTACGTAAACAGAAGCTCTCATTTTTTTGACATGTTCATAAGGAGCATCTTGTGTTGAGAGATTTTTTGCATTAATCCTTAATTCATGGTCATCAAAGTTAACTTCGACGCCCATGTGGGTCAACAATTTTATCATCGTGAAAATATCATTTACTTGCGGAGTATTTCGAAGAATATTTTCCTCATCGTTTAATAAACATGCAGGCATAAGAGCGAGTGATGAATTTTTTGCACCACTAACTTTTACTTTCCCGCTTAATTTGATTCTGCCTTTTATTAAAAATTTATCCAAAATTCTTACCCTATTCAATTCTTAAAATTCGTCCGTTTACAGCTGTTATAAAAATATTGCCGTTGCTAGTTTTAGTTATAGATGTAAAATTCATGTATGTTTTTGTATCCAGTAAGGACCATGTATTCCCATTATCTTTTGAGATTATTAGTTCTCCCCTATTTCCCGGCATAATGATGAGACTATGAGTGATGTAGGAAGCGCTCTGAATTCCTCCACGCTGTTTAACTACAGTTTCAGTCCACGAATTGCCGCCGTTTTTTGTAAGGTAAACTTCATCACCTCCACCAACTACAATTCCATTATCTGTGTCATAAAAATCTATTTGTCGAAGATATTTATTAGTAAATTTTTCCAAAGCTTTCCAATTATTTCCAGCATCATTCGTTTGTAGTAATGTTCCATCCCAGCCGCAGATAAAACCAATATTTTGCGAAATGAAGTGTACATCATACAATAGACTATTTGTATTAAGCGCGGCTTTCTCCCATGTTTTACCACCATCATAGGTTAAAAGCAATAAACCTTTACTTCCAACAATATAACCGGTTCGCTGATCAGTGAATGCAACATCAAAAAGCGTATAATCTCCATTAACTAATTGTGGAGTAGATGTGATAAAAAAATCATCTGTGTGAAATATGGTCGAATTATTACCCACCACAATTGCGGTTCCGCTTTCGGAAATGTAACAAGATTGAAATGTTACTTTAGTTTGGAGATTAATATTCCTCCAATAATTTCCTCCATCTTCAGTAATAATTATACTGCCAGAATCACCGACGGCAATGCCTAAATTATTATTTGAGAAATAAACTGAATTCAATTTTACATCTACTCCAGTTTCCAACCATTTCAGTTGATTTACTTTAATGCCAATATCTTGGTTCTCTTCAAAAAGACTTTCGATTGAATATCTCTTCAGCGTTTCCAAACTCTTACTTTTAAGAAGTGAATCAACTTGATTATAGGCGAAAAATATCAAAGCTATTAAAGCAATAACAAAAACCGAAAAACCTACAATTGAATAAATTTTAGTCTTTTTCGGATTTGGTTTTATTCTTGATGTAAACTTCTCTTGAAGAGCGGCAATATATGCATCTAGTTCCCTTAGATCGGCAATATAGTCTTCACATGTTGGGTATCTATTATTCGGATCTTTTTCTAATGACCGACCTATGATTGTATCAAGTTTCTCAGGTAATCCGGGTATTAACTTAGAAACTTTTGGTACGGTTTCTTTTAGATGAGAATCCATTACATTGTATTCACTTTCATGGTCAAAAGGTGGCTTTCCTATAAGCATTTCATAAAATGTACAACCAAGAGAGTATATGTCGCTATGATGTGTTAATTCATCTCCTCTAATTTGTTCGGGACTCATATAATATATAGTCCCAATCTTAGCTCCTGTTTTCGTAAAACTCTTCTCGAACAAAGATTTAGAAATTCCGAAATCCATGATCTTCGCGACACCTTCAGCGTTGAATATTATATTTGATGGCTTAATATCACGATGGATAAAACCCTTTGCATGAGCATAGCCAATTCCGGCAAGAATTTGTTTCATTACATAGACAGCATCATAAAGATGAATTCGGCCTTGCTTGTAGATTAGTTTTTCAAGACTCTCCCCTTCAATGTATTCCATCACAATTCCAAGGATTCCCTTGTATTCTATAAAACCAAAAACGGTGACAATATTTGGGTGAGATAATTTGGCTTGATTCTTTGCCTCGCGTTTAAACCGCTCAACAAATCGCTCTTTACTAAATAGTTGAGAACTGAGCATTTTGATAGCGACATATCTTTCAAGTTTCGTATCATAAGCCTTATAAACAATTCCCATTCCACCTTTACCGAGAATTGAGATTATTTTATAGTTCTCTATTTTTTTACCTAAAAGTTCATCCATGATTCACGTCAGTGATTTTTTATAGATTAATAAATATAAAAATAATTCCTTTTAGAAATGATAAAGAAGTTAGCCGTAAAGCTGAGATTTAAGAAATCATTCTTATACACATCTAAATACTATCACCTTGCGATCAAAAATGGTGTAAGTTTTTGTTGAGTAATCAAAATTGAAAATCAAGCTCAATTGTGATATATTTTGATTTCAGAAAAATGCACCCGTAGCTCAATTGGATAGAGCATCTGACTACGGATCAGAAGGTTTGGGGTTCGAATCCCTACGGGTGTACTAACTAAGTTCAAAGTAACAAGTTGAAAGTTGGAATGATGTTTTTTTATTGCTCTTTTCAACTTTTTCTCTTTCTACTTTTAACATAATTATGCGTCCGTAGCTCAATTGGATAGAGCATCTGACTTCGGATCAGAGGGTTGAGGGTTCGAATCCTTCCGGGCGTACAAAACCTACAAAAAATTGAGAATTTAAACTTGCTCTTCCCCGAATACGTTTACAAGTTCATGTATTCCGCATTACAAGAAGCTGAAAAAGCTCTAGATCAAAATGAAGTTCCAATTGGTGCTGTTGTTGTTCATAATGGTAGAATTATTGGCCGTGGTTTTAACCAAGTAGAGATGTTAAAAGATACTACTGCTCATGCAGAAATGCTTGCCATAACAGCTGCAGCCAACCACCTTCAAACGAAATTTTTAACAGAATGTGACTTATATATTACTGTTGAACCATGCATGATGTGCAGCGGAGCAATATTACTTTCGAGAATTAAAAATCTTTATTTCGGTGCATTTGAGCCAAAATTTGGTACGGTTGGTTCTTTATATAATGTTTTGGAAAATAATAAGTATAATCATAAAGTAAATGTTTATTCCGGAGTCTATGCGGATGAAAGTTCAATTCTTCTAAAAGAATTTTTCAGTAAATCTAGAAATACAAAAAGTATACCTAATTAGTTTTTTACATTATAATTAACGAGTAAATTTCATATTAATAATTATTCTCATTTAGCAAAAGGTATAATAATGCAAATAATATTGTTTGGTGCTCCGGGTGTAGGTAAAGGAACTCAAGCTAAAGTTTTAGCAGCAAAATACCATATTCCGCATATTTCCACCGGTGATATATTACGAACAGCAGTTAGTAAAAAAACTCCTTTTGGGTTGCAAGCAAAAGAATTAATGGATAAGGGAAATTTAGTTCCAGATGATTTGATGGGTAAACTTATTGAAGAAGTTTTGCATGATGATTCTTCGCATAATGGATTTATACTTGACGGTTTTCCAAGAACTCTGAATCAAGTTGAAATTTTAGAAAATGTTCTTGCAAATTTGGAAGGCGATAAAAAAATTATAGTAGTTTATTTGACCGCCGATGATGAACTGATTGTTAAACGCTTATCAATGAGAAGAACTTGTAGTGCTTGTGGGAATATTATTAATCTAAATTATATTGAAGACCCAAGCAGCTGCCCTTATTGTGGTTCCAAAAATACTTTTGTAAAAAGAAAGGATGATGAGGAAGAAATTATACGTAACAGATTAAAAGTCTTTCATGAAACAACCGAGCCGGTTATTGATTATTATAAAATTCATAAAGATGTAATTGAAGTAAATGGTACAAAACCGGTTGAGGCTGTAACGGCAGAAATTATTTCGAAACTTGAAGAAGTTAAGTAGTTTTTTTCTTAAGAACGACTTTGACAGCTTTACCATCTTGTAATTTTATGATTCTGGAATCTAACCTTTTAACTAAATCATAATTGTGTGTTGCACATATTACAGATGTACCGCGAGCATTAATTTTTTTCAAGAAATTTATTATTTCTTCGGAAGTATCAGGATCCAGATTACCGGTTGGTTCATCAGCTAAAATTATCATAGGATCATTCACAATTGCTCTCGCTATTGCAACTCTTTGTTTTTCACCGCCGGATAATTCATTCGGCATATTTTGCTGTTTATGAGATAGACCAACTTCCGAAAGTGCTTCCATTACTTTTCTTTTAATTTGCTTGCGTGGCGTTCCGGTAACTTGCAATACAAATGCAATGTTCTCATAAACATTACGGTCTTCAAGAAGTTTAAAATCTTGGAAAATCACTCCGATTTTTCGTCTTAAAAACGGAAGATCTTTCTCCCTTATTGAAGCTGAAGTATATTCACCAACTTGTACATATCCTGATTGTGGAAGAATATTCATATAAATCATCTGAAGGAATGTCGTTTTACCTGAACCGCTTTTACCAATTAGAAAAACAAATTCACCGGGATCGCATTCGAAATTCAGATCACTGAACACAGGTTGATTATAATATGCAAATTCTACATTACTAAATGTGAGCATTAATTTTTTCCTAATACAAATTGTGCGCGTTCGGTTCTGCTATTGGCGTCATCAAATGTAAAACAATCAAAACAATCTATCACTCGCAATCCAGCCTCTTCAGCAAATAAAAAATATTCTTCAAATAAATAAATTTTTTGATGATGAGTTTCAGAAAATACTGCTCCATCAATATTTATGTTAAAAGTGTTTGTGTGAATTCTGGCCTTTTTGTCGTAATCACTTTTTTGAAAATATTTAATTCCGTTTACACTTCCATCACGATTTAATTGCTTAATATATTTCTTACTATTTTTTTCAAGACTTACATCAAACATTAAAACACCATCATCATTTAAAATCTTTCCGGCCTCGGATAGAAAAGAAATAAAAGCCTCATCATTTATCAAGTAATTAACACTGTCAAATATAGAAAAAATCACATCAAATTCTTTTTTGAACGGAAGTTTAGTCATATCAGCGGTAACTCTACGAAATTTAGGATTCGCCGCTAGCAGCATAGTATATGATAGGTCAGATACGATATAATCCGGATATCTTTCAACAAGATGTTTAGAAATGCTGCAATTACCTGCTCCAAGTTCTAATAATCTGTGTGACTTCAAGGGATATAAATCAATTAGATCAACAAGATAATCAGCCCACGAGGAATAATCGATTTCTCTCATCAAGTGCGAATAAATAGCAGAAATCTTTGTGTAAGGATTTTGTTCTATTGTAAGTTCCTATTCTTGAGTACACGTTTAGCAAGCCTAAAAGCTTCGATCATACTGGTTGCATTTGCTTTACCTTTATAAGCAATATCATATGCGGTACCATGATCGGGTGAAGTCCTTACTATCGGTAGATTCGCAGTAAAATTAACACCGATATCAAAGTTCAACATTTTAAAAGGTATAAGAACTTGATCATGATACATCCCTAACACAGCATCATATTTTTCGAACAACTTATTTCCGAAAAAAGCATCTGGTACGAACGGACCTGAACAATTTTTACTGAATTTTTTGACGATAGGTCTAATAATGTTCAATTCTTCTTTACCAATCCTCCCCTCTTCGCCCGCATGCGGGTTTAATCCAAGAATTGCAATTTTGGGATTTATTATTTTAAAGTCACGCTTTAGAGAAAATATCATTGCAGAAACTATGTCGGTAAGTAATTTATTCGATAATATTTTTGGGACTTGTAAAATAGGTTTATGAATAGTAGCTAGTGCGGCAATCATCTTTGGTGAATAAAATAACATCAAAGGATTATTAATTTTAAATTTATTACCAAAAAAGTCGGTATGACCATCATATTTTATAGAAGCTAATTCCCACGAATGCTTAGAGATTGGTGCGGTTATTATAGCCGAATTTCTATCAACTATTTTTTTTGCAATTTCAATAGATTCAAAACTTATTGATCCTGATGTTTTAGTAGGTTTACCTTGTGTTAGCTTACCGTCATTAATTCCAATTACTTTTACATGGTCAGATGAAGAAGCATCGAAATTGTCATTTTCATAAAACTGGTACTTAAATTTCGGTTGGATTATTGATGAATTAATATCGAAAATATTTTTCGGACAGATGAAGATGAATTCATCTTTCTTATTGTAAACGGTATTAATTGTTTTGATCACTATTTCCGGACCAATACCGTTTGGATCTCCGCATGTGAAGATGAATCTATTCATCTTTAATTCACAATTTTATAATTACCTAGGCCGGTTACATCAACAAAAACAAACTCTACTTTGGGTGACATATATTTCCATACTTCAGTTATTTGATTCTTATCCGAATAGTACCGATCTACTTCAGCCGGTTCACCATATTTAATATAAATCTTTCCACGATCAGAAATATCACTAATATTCTTAGCTTTAGTATTATACTGTTTAATTGCATAATCCGCTCGATTATAAAACTCGGCTTTTAGTTGGTTGAAATGTGTTTTGGAATTCGGATCATATTTGTTCCAAAATAATTCAACCGCTTTGTCATATTCATTATCTGCTTCTTTAAATATTTTGTCCAGCTTATCTTCGCTTTCCACAATTTCTAATAACTGAAATGCAAATTTTGGATCACTCAATGATACGGGTTTATCAACCCAATCGACAAGCATTTCGCTTTCAAAATAAATTGAATCATTGTGGCTTATTTTTATTTTGAATTCACCTTGATTTAAATACCTTGAAAAATCATCAATAATAAATACAGAAGCTGGTTTATTAGAAGTATTTTCTTCAATGACTAATGTTTCTTTACATTTATTAATTGCAAATTGAGCAAAAAGTTTTCGTGGAACATTTCTTTTCAAAACTACTTCATCATTCTGCTTGATTTCAACTTCTATTGATCTTAAATAGTTATCGTAGATGGGGAAAAATAACTGATAATCTTCTTCACTAAATGGAATTGAATTTTCATAATTGACTAAAGAATAACCTAGAGAATTTCCACAATTAGAGTTGTTTCTAACCACTATTGGTGAGTTACTGTTTTTTTCAACCTTGAATGGTCTGAGAGGAACTTGTCTTTGAGTGTTATCGAGAGAAACTAAAGGATTAACAGTGACTTCACTTTCTGAAAGCGCAAAAGAAAGAATCCCTTCCAGAAATAAATCATTTCTATTAGTTGATTCATAATTGTTAACTGTAACTTTATCGTGCGTAAATTCTCGAGTAAGCACTCGGTCTTTACCGGTTACTTCAACTCTAAAAACAATTCCAGAAGTAAAATTCAAATCATCTTTGATAAAAACCAAGTTTGAATACGGAACTCTAAAAGAGACATAACATTTATTATTCGTATCACTCTGCACAACATGTGATTCTACATAGATTGGTTTTGAATTGCTATGTAATTTATTATCTCTTCTAGGTTGTGAGTTCAGAATTATCACGAAAGAAAAAAATACAATAAAATAGACGAAACTCTTCACAAAGTATCCATTTTCATTTTCAATTGGAAAACTAAAAGGAAAATCGCAAAAATACAGGGCATTTAGAATGGTCTTAACTATTCATACTCAGTAAGAATTCCTTGTTGTTCCTTGTACCTTTTATTTTATCGGACATAAATTCCATGGCTTCGATAGAATCAAAATCACTAAGTATTTTTCTGAGAATCCAAACTTTATTGAGTTCTTCTTCTGTAAGTAAGAGCTCTTCTTTTCTAGTTCCGGATTTATTCACATCAATAGCCGGGAATATTCTTCTATCGGAAAGTTCACGACTAAGAACCAATTCCATATTACCGGTACCTTTAAATTCTTCAAAAATTACTTCATCCATCCTACTTCCGGTTTCAATAAGAGCTGTAGCAATGATTGTTAAGCTCCCACCCTCCTCAATGTTTCTTGCGGAACCAAAAAATCTCTTTGGTTTATGAAGGGCGTTTGAATCAACACCACCGGATAGGATTCTTCCGCTATGAGGAATAACTGTGTTATGAGCGCGAGCAAGACGAGTTATACTATCCAATAAAATAACTACATCATTTTTTGCTTCAACTAATCTTTTCGCTTTTTCAATTACCATATTAGCAACCTGTACGTGACGATCTGCCGGTTCATCAAAAGTTGAACTTATAACTTCAGCTTGAACAGAACGCTGCATATCCGTTACTTCTTCAGGCCGTTCATCTATCAACAACATTATTAACTTTACTTCAGGGTGGTTTCTTGAGATTGAGTTCGCAATTTTCTGAAGTAAAATTGTCTTTCCACTTTTCGGTGGAGAAACTATAAGCCCCCTCTGCCCTTTACCGATTGGTGCGAGCAAATCCATAATCCTCATGGAATATTCACCGGGTGCGGATTCAAGTTTTAATCGTTTTATAGGGTAAAGCGGTGTAAGGTTGTCAAATAAAGTGCGTTCTCTTATTTCTTCAGGATTTTGATCGTTAACAGCTTCAACTCTTAGCAATGCGAAAAATCGTTCTCCTTCCTTCGGTGGTCTTACTTGACCGCTTACGTAATCTCCCGTACGCAAACTAAATCTTTTAATTTGCGATGGGGATACATAAATATCATCCGGTGAAGGAAGGTAATTATAGTCCGCTGATCTTAGAAAACCATAACCATCAGCTAATACTTCTAGCACACCCTTTGAGAAGGTTAAACCATCTTTTTGAGTTTGTGCTTCTAAGATTTTGAAAATAAGTTCTTGTTTTCTTAAATCGCTATAGCCTTGTAAATCAAGGTCTTTTGCAATTTGATAAAGATCAACAATTTTTTTGGATTGAAGTTCAGAAATGTCCATTGGCATGATTTGCTTCCATGAATTGTTTGTAATGCATTCTTATTGAGTGACTTTAAGTCAATTTGATAAGGGGTTATTTAATGATTTATTGATTAATGAATTTGGTTGAAGGAGCAAGAGGAACAATTAAAAATTACCTCTATAGCCCCTAAATGTCAAGCATTTTTATTCATTAATTTAGATTTTATTTGTCCTAGCAGATAAATACTTCCTAGAACTACTAGACATTTTTTTCCCGTTTCGGTCTTAAACCGTAAAATGTATTCAACTGGATCGGGAATCAAATTTACTTTTACTCCAATTGAATCTGCAATATCCTTTATTTGTTCAATTGTTGCTGCTCTTTCATATTCAAATGTAGTAATATTAATTTTGTCAAATATATTATCGAACTGTAATAGCATTTTCTTTATATCTTTATCTTTCATTACACCAAATATTACTTCCCGATTATTATAATTATCTTTTTCATTTTTGAATTCGGAAATAAAATTGTTTATTCCTTCTTCATTGTGGGATGAATCTAATATTATTTTGGGATTTTCATTAAAAATCTCATATCGACCTTGAATTCCAGTATTCTTGATCACATTTAATATGCCACTATAAATAGATTGATAGGATTTAAAACTTATTGAATTTATAACCGTATGAATTGCTAAAGCTGCATTTTTTAATTGATAATTCCCAATTAATGGTGTCGAGTATAAATTAATTTTCTTACTACCTTCTATCAAGGTTACACTATCTTTATTGATTTGCAGTACCTCTCTTAAATTGTACAGTTCAGAATTGACTGAATTAGCTTTGTTAATCAAGACATTCTGAGCTTCTGCCGTCAGCAAACCTATAAAGGATTTTCTACCTCGTTTAATTATTTCTCCTTTCTCATAAGCAATTTGCTTTAACGTATGACCAAGAATATTGGTGTGTTCTAGACTAATTGTAGTAATAACCGAAGCAATTGGATCAATGACATTTGTTGCATCTAATCTTCCACCTAAACCGGTTTCAATTACGGCAAAATCTACTTTTTGCTCAGCAAAATATTTAAACGCCATTGCGGTAGTTAATTCAAAAAATGTTGGTTCATTTATATTAATATATTCATCTAATTCGTTCATAAAACTCATTATATACTCATCAGTAATCATTTGTCCGTTAACTCTAATTCTTTCATTAAACTTTACATAATGAGGTGAAGTATATAAACCGACTTTGTACCCTTCCTCCATGAGAATGCTTGTTATGAATGATGAAACACTCCCCTTCGCGTTTGATCCGGCAATGTGAAAACACTTTAAATTATTTTGCGGATTACTTAAATGACTAAATAGTTGTTTGGGTTTTTCTAATCCGAGCTTAATACCGAATTGATGTAATGAAAATAATTTTTGTAATGATTCTTCTAAATTCATGACGGAAGTTTATATGAGGCAATTATTTCAGATAATGATTTTATTTTCCTTTTGATGCAGTACTCTTTCAACCCTTCTAATATTTCTGTACCCGCTTGTGGATTAATAAAATTAACTGTTCCTATTTGAAATGCCGAAGCACCGGCAATCATAAATTCTACTGCATCTTTCCAATTCATAATACCACCGACACCAACAATTGGGATATCAACATTTCGACTGATTTCCAATACTTTAGCAAGTGCTACCGGTTTTATTGCGGGTCCGGAAAGTCCGCCGGTTACATTATAAATTTTCGGTTTACCAGTCCATATATCGAAAGCGGTTCCGACCAACGTATTGATTGCGGAAACTGCATCTGCACCTTCGGCTTTGGCAGCTTTTGCAAAATCCGAAATCCTAGCCACATTTGGAGAAAGCTTGATTATAATCGGTTTGTTTGTAACTGCTCTAACTCGTTCGGTAATTTTTCCTACCGCTGAAACATTATTGCCAAACTCCAACCCACCTTCTTTTACATTTGGGCATGAAACATTTATTTCGAATCCTTTAATTTCTTCTTCATTATCCAGTATAGAAGTACACTCAACGTATTCTTCAATAGTGTTTGCCGCGATATTACAGATTATGGTAGACTTAATTTCTTTTAGGAATGGTATCTTCTCCTTTACAAATGCTTCAACTCCAACGTTTGCTAATCCAATAGCATTCAACATACCGGATGATGTTTCAACAATTCTCTGCGGTGGATTTCCTTTACGAGGTTTAAGCGAAACTGATTTAGTAATAATCGCACCGATTTTACTTAAGTCGGTGAATTGAGAAATTTCATTTCCATAGCCGACAGTACCGGATGCAAGAAGTATGGGATTTTGTAATTCTAACGATCCTATTTTTACTTTTAGATTTACTTCACTCATAACTTAATATCCTTAGCTTCGAAAACGGGACCATCTTTGCAAACGAGCAGATATTTGTCTTCATCAGCTGAATGAACTGGGCATCCTTGACAAATTCCGAAACCGCAAGCCATAGCGCATTCTGTAGAGATTTGACATTCAACATTATTTTCAATCGAAAACTGTTGAAGAGACTTTAACATTGGTGTAGGACCGCATGCAAAAACAACTGTCTCTTCATTAATAAATTTTTCTTTGTGTGAGTTTAGTAATTCGACCACATTACCGTGAAAACCGACACTACCATCATCAGTTGCAATGTTAATATTTATTAGCCCGTGCTCAATTATAAAATCACTGTTTCTTGCACCGATTAAAGTTATTATTTCAATCTTTTCTTGCAAGACTTTTGTTAGGTAAGGAAACGGCGCAACACCCAATCCGCCAGCAACAAAAATTGCCCTCTTAAAATTTTTGTTATAGTTAAATCCATTGCCAAGTGGGCCAAGAACTTCTAGTTTATCACCCTTTATTTTTTCAGAGAGAATTCTTGTTCCTTCACCATGAACATCAAACATGAAATGAATGGAATCTCCATCTACATCACAAACACTAAAAGGTCTGCGAAGAAGTGGGAATTCATTTTCGCTGACTTTAATATTGCAAAATTGACTGGGCTTGATTTGCGATGCAATTATTGGAGCAAAAGCTTTTAACAAGTAAATACTTGGTTGTAGTTTTTCGACTGATTGAATTACAATTTTTTCGTTGACCAAAGTGTACCTAAGAAATGCGGTGAGAAATTAGCTTTGTAAATTTATCTTAACTCTTTTTTGAATTCAATAGTTTTTGCTCGATAGCTGTAATTTTATCAAGTCTGCGTTGATGTCTTCCCCCGGCAAATTGAGTGCTCAAAAATACATCTATAATAGATTTAATTGTTTCTTCACCAAGTGATTTTGCACCAACACACAAAACACAAGCATTGTTATGTTCTCTTGCTGATTTGGCTGTAAATTCATTATAACAAGTTGCAGCACGAATTCCCGGAAGTTTGTTAATAACAATTGATGACGGAATTCCTGTAGCGTCTAACATGATTCCACGTTCGCATTCCCCGGTTAATCTTTTCTTTGCGATTTCTAAAGCGAAATCGGGATAATCACACGAATCATTACTATTTGTACCAACATCAATAATTATGTAACCTTTTTCTCTTAAATATTTTATAACTATTTTCTTCATTTCATAACCGGTATGATCTGAACCAATAGCAATAGTTTTTACTTCATTGCGTATGTTAGGTTCAATTAATAATTGGTCAGAAGTTGCTTCCACCAATTTAATTTTATGTGAACGAATCTTATCCATCGCTGATGGAGTTATAATTGTATTTCCTTTTACACTAAGTTCACTTTTGCCGGATCTCACAAGCTGAATAATATTTTCTTCTGTAATTAACTTTTTCATTTTAAGTTAAGTCGCTTCTTTTATTCATTCTAAGATAATCAACAACATGTTTTACATCTTGTGCATTATTTCTATGACAAATAAGTAATGAATCCTTTGTATTTATTATTAATAAATGTTCCGCTCCAATTACTGCTGTAAACTTTTGAGGAGAGAAAATATAACTCCCAAAAGTATTCTCGGTATAAACATCCCCAATCTTTACGTTCCCCTCTTCATCTTTTGGAGTTATATCATAGACAGCTTCCCAAGAACCCAAATCGCTCCAATCAAATTCACCTTTTGTAACATATACGTTTTTGGAATGCTCTAATATACCATAATCAATAGAAATACTCTTTAGTTGTCCGTAAATATTGGTCAACGTTGCTTCGTAATTTTCTGTCCCAATCGAATTTTCAATTTCACAAATTCCACTGTAATGTTCTGGCAAATACTCATTTAGCTCATCCATAATAGCATCCAAAGTCCAAACAAATATTCCGGAGTTCCAAAAGAAGCCGCCATCATCTAAAAATCTTCTAGCCGTAGCAATATTAGGTTTTTCAGCAAAATTTAAAACTTTATAAATATTATTCTCTTGCTCAACATCGTCCAATTGAATATAACCATAACCCGTTTCGGGGTATGAAGGTCTGATACCAATAGTAACCAACCTTTTAGAGTTTTTCGCAAATTCCGCTGCGCGAAGTATTGTTTTGTGAAATTCTTTTACATTATGAATGACGTGGTCTGCCGGAAGAACAATTGCAACTGCATCCTTATTTCGTTTTTTTAAGTGTGCGGTAGCTAGTCCGATACAAGGCGCAGTATTTTTCCCAAAAGGTTCATCAATAATATTTGCTTCCGGGATATTATATAATTGTTCGCGCACTCTGCTTTTCTGCAATCGATTTGTGATAATAAGAATATTTTCCTTTTTAACTATTCCTTCCAATCGATTTACAGTATCTTGAATTAAAGTGTTCTCACCTATAATCCTTATTAATTGTTT
>QZJX01000098.1 GCA_003599395.1 Ignavibacteriales bacterium
TAAAGGAATATCTTCCAACATCGTAATTGAAGATTTACCAACAAGATAATCCATTTCACTTCCTGCTACTACAAATTCAACATTCATACCTTGACATTTGGAAACAACACTGAACATTTGATTAAAAGTAAGTTCATCCGAAGAAAAAATTACTTTATCGATTCTGTTTTCTTGAATAACTTTTTTGATGTTTTCTAAAGAACCAATAACCGAAAAATTATCAATAACTTCTCCGATATCTTTGCTGCTGCTTCCGACCAATCCGATTATGTGATGAATAGAAGTCAAACTGGATTTTAATTTTTTAGTAAGTGTTAATGCTTTTTGATTTGTTCCAACAATCAGTGTTCTATTTTTCCTTTCATTTGCAGAAAGTCCGATCTTAAAAATTGTTTTAGCAATAATTCTCCAAAGTGAAAATCCCAATAACATAAATCCGAATGCAATAAGAACAACTGCTCTGCTGAATGCATATTGCTTAAGGAAGAATGTCATTGAAGTTATCACCATCAATCCAACTATTAAAGAAAGTGAGCTTCTAAGAACAGAAAAACCATCCTTGCGATATGAATTCATCAGTGAAGAAATAATAATCTGAATAAATGCCGGGACGAAGTAAACAGCAGGTTTAAAAATTTCCGGGAATCCCTCCCATCTTTCATTGCTGTAAATTTCTTCGGCAAATAGAAATGAAATCGTTCCAACAACCATATCAAGAATGATTGCAAGAATTACAAGCCGGTATAGATTTGAAAACGCAACGAATCTCCTAAAAAATATCGCTGCTCGTAAGATCAATTCAACAATAAAGAATGACGAAAAATGTTTCCGGACAAACAGATGCATCGCGTCATAAAAAACTTTTGTCTCGTCTATACTGCTTCGCTTTGTGCTTTCACCTTTATAATGAATAATCTCTGTAGTATGAACGTAATAAACTTTATAACCTTCTTTTTGAGTTCTGTAACAAAGATCTAAATCCTCACCATACATAAAAAATTGAGGATCGAAACCTTTTGTTTTTTGATAAACTTCGCAGGTCATCATCATGAATGAACCGGAAATTGCGTCAACTTCGTAAGTTTCATCTTCGTTCAAATAAGTGAGGTTATACTTTGCGAATAATTTACTGTTAGGGAAAATCTTACTCAAACCGGTAATTTTTGTAAACGAAGTCCACGGCCCGGGAAAACTTCTTCTGCATGCAAGTTGCAGTGTTCCATCGGGATTTAAAACTTTGCAGCCGACCATTCCCGCATCCGGAGTTGATCCCATGAAGTCTATTAATTTTGTAAAAGTGTCTTCCTTTACAATAGTATCCGGATTAATAAGAACCAAATATTTACCTGATGCAATTTCCAACGCTTGGTTATTGGCGGCACCAAATCCAACATTAGTTTTATTAGCAATTAATTTTACTTGCGGAAATCTTGATTTGACTAATTCAACACTTCCGTCATCCGAAGCGTTGTCTACAACAATAATTTCATTTTCAAATTTGGAAACAGCTTTGTGAAGCGAATCGAGAAGATTTAGAAGAAATTCCTTTACGTTATAGTTCACTATAATTATTGATAAATCCATAATCCAACTAATCTAAATATCCGAACATGCTGGCGAAACGTAATTTCCAAACCATAAATATTGCCTCATATACAATGTGCTTGGACATTTTAGAACTGCCGTCAGCTCTATCGACAAAAATGATCGGGATTTCTTTTACGCGGAAACCTTTTTTCCACGTCTTAAAATTCATTTCGATTTGGAAAGAATATCCGTTTGAGGTGATTTTATCCAGATTGATTGATTCCAAAACTTCTCTTCTAAAACATTTAAACCCGCCTGTTGCATCATAGATCGGCATACCGGTTATAACTTTTGTGTATATGTTTGCAAAGTAACTTAGAAGCAATCTACTCATGGGCCAGTTAACAACGTTAACACCTTTAATATATCGGCTTCCGATCACCAAATCATTTTCTTCAATTTCTCTTAAAAAATTTTTCACTTCTTTGTGGTCATGCGAAAAATCGGCATCCATTTCCATTGCGGCATCATAACCGTTTTCAAGTGCGAATTTAAATCCACGAACATAAGCTGTCCCTAAACCTAGTTTTCCTTCGCGCTCAATCAGATGAATTTGAGGATCACTTTCCGCTAATTCAAGAACTTTCTTACCGGTTCCGTCAGGTGAATTATCGTCAACAACAAGCACATCAACTTGCGGATATTCGCTTCGTAGTAGCGGAACAAGTTTTTGTATGTTGTTCAACTCGTTATATGTTGGAATAATTATTAGTGTTTTTTTCATGATTCACCTATTCGTAATGACCTTTTCCAAAGAGTACGACAAAAACTGTTCTAAAAATTATTTTAAGATCCATGCGAAGGGACATATTTTCGATATAAAAAAGATCATAGCGCAATTTGGCTTTTACATCTTCAATCGATTCATCGTACTTGTGTTTAACTTGTGCCCATCCTGTTATTCCCGGACGAACTCTTAATCTTCTTTTATAAAGTGGAATTTCTTCGGCTAACTTTTCAACAAAAAAAGGTCGTTCCGGTCTTGGACCCACAAAACTCATTTCTCCTTTCAATACATTTATTACTTGAGGAATTTCATCCAATCTTAGTTTACGCATTATTCTTCCTACTCTTGTAATTCTTGGATCATCTTTCATGGACCATATTGGTCCGGAAACTTTCTCCGCGTCATTTATCATTGAACGGAATTTATAAATTTTAAAAACCTTTCCATTCAATCCACTTCTTTCTTGCTTGTAAAAAATTGGACCTTTACTATCAAGTTTAATTGCAATCGCAGTCAATAATGTTAAAGGTGCTGTAAAAACTAAAAACGCTAAGGAAATTCCGATATCCATCAACCGTTTAATTTTCTTTTCCCATTCGGGCATTAATTGCGGCATGATATCAATCAGTGGGAAACCATAAATTTGTGTTGTTCTCGCCTGTCCGCTAATAATTTCATAAAGGTCCGGGACAATCTTTATACCAATATCTAAACCATCGGTAAGTTCAATCACTTTCAGAAAAATGTCTTCTTCGTGATGTTCCAATCCAATGATAATTTCTTTAGCTTGATAGTTTTCAACTACACTTCTGAGATTCTCTGTCGTGTCAATTACTTTTATACCGAGATGTTCTTTTCCTACATTTTCTTTTTTCACGGCAACGTAAGCTTTAACATCTATTCCGAGTCCACGGTGATTTGCGATAGAATTATGAATTCGATGAGCTTTTTCGTTGAAGCCAATTATTAAGGCGTTTCTTCTCCCTAGACCTTTAATAAGAATATTTCGCTGAATACTTCTAACGGAAATTCGACCGATAGAAACGTAAACAAAGAAGATAGCCCAATATACTATAATCATGTATCGTGTATTTGAAGCTACATTGTGGGACATGTCGTCGTAGTATATAAGAAAGAACAAAATGAAAATTCCGAAGAACGCAGTCTTGAATAGCAAAGTGATTTCATCAAACCGAGAATATGCAAACCATGTTCGATACATTCCGACAAAAATGAAAAGTATCAACCAATAAAAGTAAACAGCAAACATCGGGAATAAGAATGCAGGTTCGGAAAAAAGTTCAAACCAACCCGTTTCAACTCTTATAAGAAAAAACGTAGCCCATGCAGCATTGATGGTTAAAAAATCTACAATGAGAACTAATATTTTTTCTAATCTTTTATTCAATTAACTACCTGTGAATAATATTTTTCCGCGACATATTTACCAATTGATAGTGATGATGTTGCTGCCGGTGACGGAGCATTACAAACATGAATAATATTCTTTTGTTCAACAAAGTAGAAGTCATCAACTAATCCACCGGTCTTGTTACATGCTTGAGCACGAACACCAGCTCCACCTTGAATCAAATCATCTTTCTGAATTTCGGGAATCAATCTTTGCAAAGCTTTCACAAATGCATCTTTGTTGAAAGATCTGAAGAATTCACCGAATCCGGTTTTCCAATATTTCGCTGCAACTTTTTGAAATCCGGGCCAAGTTAAACTTTCAAAAGTATCTTTTATATCCAAACTATATTTTGAATAACCTTCTCGCTTAAATGAAAAAACTGCATTAGGACCACACTCAACTTCACCGTTAATCATTCTTGTAAAATGAACTCCAAGAAACGGAAAAGCCGGATCGGGAACCGGGTATATTAAATTGTTTACCAAATTCTTTTTATGATTCTTTAATTTATAATATTCCCCTCTAAACGGGATAATTCTTATATCAAGATCAGGTTTGGTTAACATTGCTATTCTATCGGATTGTAAACCTGCACATGTTATAAGAAATCTGGTATCAATTTCAAAATGATCACATATCACAGAAATTCTGTTATTGTCTTGTTGAATATTTTTTACTTCCGAATTAAATTTTATTTCACCACCAAGTTCAAGGATTCGTTCACTTAACTTTACTGAAACCTCTAAGAAATCTATAATTCCCGTTTGCGGAACGAAAACTCCTTTAATTCCATTAACGTGAGGTTCCTTTTCTTTAAGTTCGTCTTTTGTTAGAAAAGTTAATCCTTTTAATCCATTTTCCAATCCACGCTGATAAATTTTTTCAAGCTGCACAAGTTCGGATTCTGAAACTGCAACAATCACTTTTCCACAAATTTGGTAGTTAATGTTATTCTCATCACAAAAGTTCAATAGTAAATCATAACCTCGTTTACAATTGATTGCTTTTAAACTTCCCGGATTATAATAAATTCCCGAATGAATAACGCCGCTGTTATTTCCCGTTTGATGCTTAGCAACTTCGCTTTCTTTTTCAATCAGTAATAATTTAGTACCCGGTTTCTCTTTAAGAATAGTATAAGCGGTTGCTAAACCTACAATCCCGGCACCTATGATTGTGATGTCATACATCATTAACGTTCTGTTTTTTCCCAAACATATGAATGCTTATTTGAAAAAAATTTATAGACCCCTATTGTTATTGCAATATTTGCTGCTACAAAAAAGAATGGTAACGAAAATATCGAAATTCGAACTTTTATTGAATTAAGGAACCAACCAATAAGTGATAATGATATAAAAATAATTTGTGCTATTAATAAATAATTAGCCACTAAATAACTATTGCTAAGAAAAATACTTGTGACGAATAAAAGAACAAAAAATAAAGGAGAAAACCATCTCAGCACTTTATGAGAAATAAAAGCATAGCTAATTAAAATTTTTCTTCCAAAAAGTAATTGAGAAAAATAGACGAGAGTTTGAAGATTTGTCGCAGCGAATCTAACTTTCCTATTAAATTCAGAAATAACATTCTTCCCAACTTCTTCAAACGCAAGAGCGTCTTCTCGATAAACAAATTTATAATTCTTTTTCAATACGTTTAAAGAATGATAAAGATCGTCTGTTACCGGTGTTTGGATGGGAAGTAATTCAACTAAATTACTCCTTATTGCATAAATGCCGCCGTTGGCACCAATTAAAATTCCGCATCTACCCTCTGCACGCTTGATGAATGTTTCATAATTCCAATACTTAACTTCTTCCACACTTTGATTATCAACTATTTCATTATCAGTAAGAACTAATCGTCCACAAACCCCACCTATTCGTTTATCATCAAAATATGGCATCAACTTATTAAGAGCGTCTTTATCAAAGTTGGTATTTGCATCTGAAAAAACGATTATCTCATTCGAGACCAGTTTTATAAGATCATTCAGGACAGCAGCTTTACCTCTTCGTTCCTCAAATAAATGGACCTGAAGCCATGAATATTTTTCAGCTGACTTTAATAAAATTTCATTTGTTTTGTCCGATGAACAGTCAGAGCCTATTAGAACTTCTAACTGGTCAAAATTATAGTTTAGAGAAGCAATATTCTCTATTCTATTTTCAATTACTTTTTCTTCATTGTAAGCAGAGATTACAATACTAGCAGAGATAGATTTGCCTGGTAATTCATTTTTCTTGAAAGATTTTGAGATTAAGAAAATAGAAATCGGATAGAGCACATAAGTTTGGAAAACAACTAAGAAACTTATTATAAAAATAACGATAAAAATTAAGTTCAAGATAGTATTCTATTTAATTAGTGATTTAACAGTCTTAAATATATAGTTAATAGTTAAATTTTACCGGAAATTACTTAGATAAATTTTAGAAGAAAATCATTTCAGCTTGTTGATTGTGTTCACAAATTGTTTTGAAGATTTTATATAATCATATTTCCGGGCATGTTCTAATCCTTTGAGTTTATATTCCTCATAATATTTTGAATCGGAAAACATTTTTTTAATTTCTTCAACAAATCTATCAATATTATTCGGTGGTAGAAGAACAGCGGCATCTCCCAAAACTTCCGGAAGTGATGTTGTATCTGAGGAAATTACCGGAATTCCCGATTGCATAGCTTCTATTGGCGGAATTCCAAAACCCTCATAAAACGAAGGGAATAAAAACAAGTATGCTAAATTATAGATTTTGGGCAGATCCTCATCGGAGACAAAATTTATGTAAATAATTTTTCCATTGGAATTTTCTGCTCTTTGTTGAATGTCACTATAGCCAAATCCTTGTCTTCCAATTACAACTATCGGAATGGTGATATTATCATTTTCTAATTTATTTGCGATTTCAAAAAGTCCAGAAATATTTTTTCTTTTTTCAATTACGCCTACATAAAGTAAAAATTTTCGGGGTAAATTATATTTGGTATGAAGATCCGCTTTTTCAGCCGTACTTAGGTGGCGTTGTTGAAATTTCTTCTCCGCACTTGTATAGATTACTTGCAATTTAGCTTTTGTGATGGGATAAAATCTAACAATATCACTTTTTGAAAACTCCGATGCTGTAATGATTACATCTGCATTACGAAATGTAATGGGAAGCAAAATACCCAGATATATTCTGTATGAAATGGGATAAAATTCTTTTTTTGCTTTTTGTATTATATCGTGGACAACAGTAATTGTTTTTGTTTTGCGAATTTTTAAAAACGGCAGCAAAATATTACATGTAAAGAAGACGTCTATTTTATATTTCTTTATTTCAGACGGAAGAATAAAATTTAACCATAATGCCGAATAAATTTTATCCGGTAACCAACTATCTTTAACAGGAATTCTCTTGTAAAATTTTGTATCTATCAATGTTTCGTCATTGATGAAAACATAATACTCATTTTCTAAATCAATCTTTGGTATTCCATCGATTAAATTTTTTAGATACCTGCCAACCCCGGTCATTTTTCTATCTAACACTCTAGCATCAATACCAATTTTCATAATAATTATCCAAGTGGTTCGGTTAATTTCCCAAATTTATTCCTTTTAAAATCCGCAAATGCCCTTTTTACAACCCTCGCTACTTCATTATTCTTAAAAGCATCGACAAAGTTTAACTTAAGGCAAAAGGTAATTTTTAGATAAAGATGTGTAATTATGTAAATGGGTCCAAAATTTTTCTTCGAAAAATATAGTCTATTCCGAGTAGTGTAATAGAGTGGGAGCAGGCTATTATCTTTTTTTGTTGTAGCATTAACTTTGTGATAAATCAAACTATCTTTTACTACTAGATTCTTTTTATTGATCCGGTTTGTTCGGAAACTAAAGTCAGTATCTTCTAAATAGAGAAAATAATTTTCATCTAAATACCCTATCTCATGAATTAGGCTTTTATGAAATAACATGCAACAGCCAGAAACAAACTGTACATACATATCCTCCCGAACATCCGATACATCATTATTAAAATGATGAGCAAAACCAGAACCTCTTAACTTAGAAATTCTTCCACCAGCAGCCCAAACTTTTTTTCTATCATGATAATAACATATTACTGGTGTAAGAATTCCAATTGAAGCGTTGTACTTAGATATAAGTTTTGTTAAAAAATCAGGCTCAACTATTGTATCATTATTCAGAAGACAAATAAATTCTGACTCTAAACCTAAAGCCTTCTTTATCCCGACATTATTTCCACCAGCAAAGCCCAGATTTTCATTTGTTCTCACAAGTGAAATTCTTTCGTCGGATGTGAAGTTTTCAATTAACAATTCATAATTCTTTGTCTCGGAGAGGTTATCAACTATTATAATCGAAAAATTCTTGTGATCAATTTTTTTCAAAGAATTAACACACTCAATTGTATCGGATGTGCTATTATAATTAACCAGTATTATGCAGACCGAGTCTATCATAAAAAAACTAAACCGTATTTTCTGCTAAAGTAGGTTTTTTCGGATTATTCCTAATAATTTGCTGCATAAGGAGTATAATAGCAACTGAAAATACAAAATGCAGTAGCCCTAGAAAATTATTAAAGAATGAAAACATCATTACAAATACCGCAACTGAGTATAGAGTCACAGTTGTTATGTTAGGATTCTGCTTCATTCTATAATAACTTATTGCACAAACCAGACCAAGGAAGAGCGGAATTATACTTAATCCAAATACTCCAAAATCTCTGTAAAAATCCCAGAACATTGTGTACGTGTTATAACCACTAATTAAGAAAGGGTAATCATTTAAATGCAAATACTCGCTTAATACTCTCTTTGTACCTGTAAGTGAGAATAAATAATTAAATGTATAATATCCAAAAGAATGTTCTTCAAGTCTAGCAACAGCGCGTGCAAAATTTTCAACATTCATCACCAAATACATATATGGTTCAGTGAGAATAGCATACTTAATATCAAATTTCATTTGCGAATAGTAATAAAGAAAATTGGCAGCAAACTTACTCCACCTTATTAAATTTACCGCAAAAACAAATGCTGCAAGCGTACCTGAAAAAATTATAAATTTTCGAAATGTCAAGATGTATGACGAAAAATAGACAAATACCATAGACATGGTGACAAATAAAATAAGATTAAATCGCTGTAGTAGAAAGAAGTACAATATAAAAGTGATCAAGCCTAGAAAAACTAATAGTATCTTCTTGCCAGTATTTTCTTTTACTAACACAAAAAATTCGACAATTAAAAACAACACTACTGGAGCGAGGTGGATTAACATTCCTAACCCAAACACGCCAAAATATACACGAGATTCCGAGGGTCTGGCATGAAAAATTGGTATAAATCCTTCAAAAAAAACGTTCCCCCAATAAGCAACAAAATAAATTGAGAAAACGATCAATATTAATCTAAAGAATAAGACTTCATCGTATCGAAATTCTCTTATTTTATCTCGCACGGTATTCTTTGGGAAAAGATTCTTATCAATAAACAAAACAAATGCAATGTATAATCCTAATAAGAACGAGAAAATGCTAATACCTATCATCAGCCAACTAAAACCACTAAAATCTGTCTGAAGACGGCTGAACTTGAGATCCGCTAAACCAATTACTAAGGCCCAAATAGCTACAAAAATTTTGGAAGGTGAAAACACATCCTTTTCTTTATTTGAAAAAGTGAAAAGTACTATAACAAATACGATAAACGCTATAAAGGAAACTAATGTCATTTATTTATTTTTCACCTACTTTTGAAAAATCTCTCAAGCCCCATTTTGTCTCTAAATATTATATTCTTATCATCCAGAGTAAATAAAAACTTCCAAATAAACATAAAATAAAATAAACCAAAAATTGGAATGGCTCCCCAAAATGGAAGTTGAGGAAACTGCATCATCATAGCTATTCCTATTAAGATAAAAACTATTGCAAATGCAAATTCTTTATTAAACACCCACTCGGAAACTAATGGGTAAGTAAAGAATATATATCCAATTCCGACAATTATACTGGTTATAAGAGAAGTAATAGCTGCTCCGATTGGACCATATTCCGGAATAAGAAAATAGTTTATACTAAAATTCAAAATTGTTGCGGTAATTACTACATACATTCTGAGCTTTTGTCTATCTGAAATAGTCAACATGAGTGCAAAGGATTCTACGGAAAATCTAATAAGTAGTATGAATGCAAAAATTTTGAATACCGGGATTGCATCGCTATAATCTGAAGTTCTATAAATAAAATAAATAAATTGATCTGCATAAAGAAAAATAACAGCAGAAATTGGTAAGACAATTAATGTTAATGTTTTATTGAGAAGCATTCCTAATTTTTCAGATTTCATTGGATCAGTCGAATGTATTCTTGATAAAACCGGCATCAATGCGCTTATAAATACTTCCGGAATGATTAAAGTAAGAACTACGAGTTTGAAAACAGATTGGTAAATACCTACTTCAAAATCCCCTCTCCAGAATGAGAGTAATATTGTATCTAACTGAAAATATAAATTGCCAAACAATAAGTGAAAACCAAAAATAAAAATTGTTGATTTATAGATTTTCCAATCATGGAAAATAGGCTTAAATGAAATCTCGGGGATTAACTTTCTTGAATAGAAAATGGCTAATAACAGGCCTAACATCCTAGAAAGTACAAATACCAATGCTATAATATAAATTGGTGTTCTAAACCAACCTAGCAATAGTGTTGCTAAGAGCAAAGCTACATTAATTATCAATGAAACTTTTGTTTCATATTTAAAAAGCTCAATACCCTTAAATAATGCGAATATGAAATTAGTAAGAGCAGTAAAGATTACAAAAAAGCTAAAGATATTAACTAATTGCTGAGCCTCTGTACTAATGCTACCGAATAAAGCAATCATCCACATTATAAAAACGGCGATGAGTGAAAACATTAATTTGAATGAAAAAAATGTTCGAAAAATTCTTCCGGCATTTTCTCTGTTTTTTGCAACTTCAAGAGTTAATAAAATATCGAATCCGAAATCTGCAAAGATTATTAGAAGAGTAGCAACAGTATGTGCGAACGTAAACTGACCAAAAACCTCCGGTCCATAGAAGCGTGCAATGAGAAGGAATAGCAATACATTAGCAACTAGTCGGGTAGAGATTGTTAGAAAAGAAAAAAATGAATTCCATCTAACTCGTGAGGCTCCATTCATTAGAGCTAACCCTTTTTACCAACTTTACGTCTGATTCGATTAAAGTCTGATCTTAGTTCTGTTGATATAAAATTGTATTTGTCAGGTGAAGTTATTTCTACTTTCTTTAACAACTCTTTTGTGAACACAAATCCCAAACCAAGTAAACTTGATATAATAAACGAAACCGCCAAATAAATTGTCCCTTTCGGCTTTGCTTTTCTTTCTGCAGGACCTGCATAATCCAGAACAAGGACTGATGGAGTATTTCTTACTTCTTCAACTTTTGCTTGTTCGTAAAGCGGTGTTACAAATTCCAGAATTTCGTATTGTATTTCTAAATCCCTGTAAATTTTTAAATAATTTCTGCCAAGTTCCGGAGCTTGCCTAAATGGTATTAACAAATTAACATCATCATCGGTCATTTTACTACCGGTTGTACTCATCGAGTTTATTCGCTTCTCTAATTCATTTACTTGCGCTTTTGATATACTTACTAAAGGATGATTTTCATTAAGTGATTGTTCCAACACTTTTAATTCCAGTTGTTTCTCAACTAACTGTCCATACATCGCAGCCATTGCAGTCACGGTAGTTTTTAATTGTTCAGGTACCGCAATCACACCATATTTTTCTTGAAAATCCCTCATTGCATACTCTAACGAATCGATATCAGCTAAATTTTTGAAATATCTTTTTTCGATAAACTCCCTATTTGCCTTTGCATTGAATACATGCATCCGGGTGTTAACTTCATTTAGCTGATCGACAAAATAATTGGCCATGTCAGCGGCACGTTGTTTATCCTTATCATAAACAGAGATAATCAACTGACCTTCATCGCCGACTTCCATGTTTACGTTTCCTTGCAATTCTTTGACAAGCTTTTCATAATAATCATCTTCCATTTCATAAACTTCGCGGAGATTAAATTTCTTTATAACGTTATCGTAAACCGTGCTACTTTGTAAAATAGCTAAATATCTATCGGTTTCTGTGTTCCCGGTAAGACTAGCCAAACCGCTCGAAGCAGAAAAACCTTTTACTATTGATGATAAGCCTCCCAGACTACCTAACAGACTTGATTGTTCTGCCGCTAAAACTACCGATGTTGATTTGTACCATTTGGGCGCAACCAGGGCATACACCGTAGCAATAATAGTTATCGATAAAATAAAGATTACTAAGAAGTATCTATACCTTACGATAGTTGTTACGAATTCTACTAAAGGTGAACCGGTCATTTTTTGTTCTTGTATTTGTGTTTCTTGATTATTCATAAATTTTAGTTTCCTCCTCCACTAGAACTTGATTGAGCGACAAGAATAACGGTTGCTATACCCGCAGCAACAGCGACTATTTCAGCAAACCAAGAAAACCAGTAGCTAAATGTTTTATCCTCAAAATCCATATCACGAGGTATATAAATCACATCTCCGGGTTCAATGTTTGTATCGCTTGGATCAACCCAATTTTTTGTACCGGCTTTAATAATTCGAGTATCCCCCGATTGAGCCATTTCACCATAACCCCCGGCTAAATTAATGTAGAAATCATACTCGGCATCGGGTACATAGTTATAATATCCGCTCCTTGCAATTTGTCCAAAGACATATACTGTATTTTGCTTTTCAGGTATTATTATTACATCACCATCCTGCAGTGTTATATTATAATTCTCATTTTCATTTATGAAAAGTTCAACAAAATCAACGGCAACAAAACCACGTTTAATTGCATATTCATAGTTAAAATATTCTCTCATTCTTTGGTTGAGGGCACCAAGACGCATCTCTTCGAGCCGCATGTAATCAGGATTCTCTTTTGCTTTGTCAATTTCCTCACCAAATCTTATAACAGAAGCTTGCGAAAGCGATGCATGTTTTGTAAATCCTCCGGCTTCCTCAATCAAGTCCCTAATTGTGGTTTGATTTCGTATAATCGGATAAACACCAGGGGAAACAACTTCACCTTTGATTGTAACACTCAATGCTTGTTCACGAGGATATTTGGGTCGGAAGACAATTCTATCTCCCGGTTGAAGAGGCATACCAGTCTTCTTAGAATTAATTATATCTGTAACATTAATCACCATTTTTGTGATTTCGCCGGTATTAAAATTAGTACGATACAGATTTACTTTTTCCAAATCAGCGATTTCAGTTGGGCCTTGGGAAATTGCAAAAATTGAGCTCAAGGAATCGTGGGGTGAATATTCATATTCACCAGTCAATCTTACTTCCCCACTTATTGTTAGACTGTTACCATGCAAAGATTCATTCGGAATGAATATTCTATCGCCGTCTTGCAAAAACGGATTATATTTTACATCTCCTGTTGCATAATATCTGACCAAATCAACATTAAGAGTATCGCCATTTAATCTAATCAGCTTAATATTTCTCAATGACATTTTCAGTCTCTGTTCTTTAAGCTCGTCATTTCTGAAGTACTGAATTACACCTTGTCTGTTTAGTAATTCTCTTTCTTGAGTTTGTAACTGAGAAATATCAGATTGCGCTAAATTGGTTTTAAGGTTGGCCAAATAAATGACCTCATCTACTCTTTGAACTGAAGATGCATAAAAATTACCAGGATTATTTACCACCCCGCCAACCGATACAGTAAAAATTCTAGGAGAAATTAAGGTAGTAGATACTTTAGAATTCTTGAATTGGCTTGATAAAACTTTTTCTACCTCTTTCTTGGCTTGCGATAAATACATGTTTCTGACATTAATCACACCAATTGTAGGGATTACAATTGTAGCTTCCGGTGAAACTTGCAGAATAAATGAGTTTGGTAAATTACCAACAATTGTAACATCCAAAATATCACCCGGTCCAACCAAATACTTGTCTGGATCAATTGGTCCTTGAAGCGGAATCGCTTCTCTCAATTTTTCGATTAATTTTTCTTTATCAACATCATAAGATGGAAAAAGATCACTTGTTAATTGGGAAGATTTGGATCCAAATAGATTTTGGTAATAACTTTGAATCGATTTCGTATCGTTCATCGACCAAGTTTCCAACATTCCGGTAGGTTTTTTCTCTTCTGTATCATCATCCTGAGCAAATAAGACTGAGGATATAAAAATTAGAGCAAAAATTATTTCAAAGACTTTTTTCATCGAAAAATATTCCTTTTGAACTTGGTTTAAATTCTTTTTAAAGTATAACTTTATTTAAAACGCAAAAAATCCTAAGTAAACACCTGCTTGAATAAAAAATGAATTTGCATTTAAATCTGATGGAACTCCGTTTAATTTTAATTCATTGTTTAGTTTCCAATCATCTGCAAAGGTTACTATATACCCTGTCCCGATTCTGAATGCTAAGTATCTTGTAACCGGGTAATCTATATTCAAAGTTGGTGTAATTGTATAAAATGTATTTTCTATTGAATTCATTTTTGTATCAGTCTCAGTGCCAAAACCTGACCAGGTATCATTCCATTCTGCTGAATTAGTATTTTGGTAAAGATCTATATTTATACTTCCGGTACCTAGGATTGCCCCAACTGATATTGCCGGTGTTTTAAGAATTGGCAATGTGTATTCGATCGTTACTCCTCCCATTGATAAGGAATAATCAACTTGTCGATTTACTCCGTTTACATTTCCTTCACGAGATTGAGTTAGTCCAAATCCCATTCCACCGATTCGTAAATTTTCTACCAATAATATATAGATATAACCCGAACCACCGTATGCCATCATACCCGACGTAGAGAGTTGATCGACTCCAAAATTTGGTAACATGCTGTTAACAGGATCAACATTTGGCATTACCCAAACAGGATTGAATCCGCCGGCAAGACCGAATTTTGTAATCCATCCAACATTTTGACCATCTTGTGCAAAATTTGGGAGGGAAATTAATAGAAATAAAACAAAAACCTTTTTTGTCATTACGTCTGATTTAATAATGGATTAAGAAAGTAAAATTAGTAATAATAAACTAAAATAAAAACCAATAACGAAGGTAAAAACAAAAGGCTGTGTCGATATCTTGTTTTGCAACCATGTCACCACAACAAGGTAAGATTCGTCAACAGCCTTTTGGCAGAAAGGGATTTAGGGTTAACCTTAATCCATCATCATTCGTAAAAATGAGGAACTGTCTTGCTCTCTCATTTCAAATTCTTTCTTTTTCTTCTTTTCCTCAGCTTTTTCACTTTCGAAGGCATCCATCTGTTCAATTTTGAATCCGCCTTTAATTTCGGATTCTGCAGATTCAAACATCTTCTTCTGTGATCCTTTTACTCTGAAGATTGTCGGTACATCTAAATTTTCTTCGTCTTCAATTTCCAATTCTCGTCGATTAAATCCACCGATGGGAAATCTTTCTGTTTCTTCTTTCGGCTTTTCGGGTTTTTCTGCTCTCAATTTACTTACACCGCTAGATTCACTTCTTGAAGAAAATCCAGTTGCAATTACAGTGTACGAAACATATTCATTCATTTCTTCTTTATTAACTAAACCAAATATAATGTTAGCTTCTTCACCGGCAGCTTCGTAAATAACTCTGTTGCCTTCTTCAATTTCCTGCATCGTTAAATTGCTTGAACCGGTTACATTAAGTAGAATATTCTTTGCACCTTTGATTGAAATACCTTCCAACAGAGGTGATGAAATTGCTTTTTGAGCAGCTTCAACGGAACGATTTTCACCTGAAGAAATTCCGCAACCCATCAATGCTTCGCCGCTATGATTCATTACTGAACGCACATCGGCGAAATCAACATTTATAATTCCGGGTACGGTTATAATATCAGCGATACCTCTGGTAGCTTCATAAAGAACTTCGTTGGGTTTATCGAATGCAGTTAACGCACCAACCGAACTATCCAAAATGTTTAGAATTCTTTCGTTAGGGATAACTATTAAACTATCTACAAATTGTCTGAGTTCTTGAATACCTGCTTCGGCATTCATCATTCGCTTTTTACCTTCCCAGCGAAATGGTTTTGTAACAATTCCGATCACTAAAGCACCAACACTTTTTGCTATAGATGCAACAATAGGTGCTCCACCGGTTCCGGTTCCACCACCCATTCCGGCAGTGACAAATACCATATCACTGTGGTTTAAAATTCCCTTAATTTTTTCTCTATCCTCTTCGGTTGCTTTCTTTCCTACTTCAGGATCAGCTCCGGCACCAAGACCCTTTGTCAGTCCAACACCTACTTGAACTTTATGATCTGCACTATTTTTTTGGAGAACTTGTGCGTCAGTATTAATAGCGACATACTCTACGCCTGTCAATCCTCTTTTGATCATACTTTCGATAGCGTTACAACCGCCACCGCCTACGCCTACAACTTTAAGACGTGCGGAAAGTTCATGATCGCGTTCTAGGGTGGCAAATTTACTCATGTTACCTCCTTGTTGTGGTATTTATGTTTTTATAATTCATCAAAAAATTCTTGTATTCGTTTGAAGAAACTTCCAATTTTAACCGTACTTTTATCTTTCTTTAGTTTGAAAGTTTTTCCGGTATCTTCTGCTGGTGAACCGGGAACTCCCTTTATCAATCCACCTACGGTTGCAAATTCAGGACTTTCAATTTCATTTGATAAACCAGATCCAAGTTCAATAGGTATTCCGATTCTTGCAGGCATACCAAAAACTTCTTCGGCTAATTCTTTACAACCTTTTAATAATGAGCCACCACCGGTTAAAACTATTCCGGCTTTAATTTTATTTTTGAATCCCGTTTGTCTTAATTCGTTATCTATTATAGAGAAGAGTTCACGCATTCTTACATGTATAACCTGTGTTAAGAGTGTTACGGGAATTTTAACATTACCTCTTGCACCAACACCTTTTATATAGATATCTTCTTCTTTGATTATTGCCTCTTCAGTTGCGTAACCAAATTCTTTTTTCAATTTCTCAGCTTCTGATGTAACAATTCCCAAAGATTCTCTTATATCATTTGTTACTTGGTTGCCGGCAACACCGATAACTTTTGTATGCTTAATACTCTTATCATGAAAAATTGCGACATCTGTGGTACCACCGCCAATGTCAATAAGAGTAACTCCCAAATCCATTTCATTTTCATCAAGTACGGAGACACTTGATGCAATCGGTTGAAGAATATAATTTGAAACCGAATAACCGGCTCGTTCAACCGATTTTTTAATGTTCTGAATTGCCGGTATTGATGCAAGCACAACATGATTAACAGCTTCTAACCTTGAACCTGACATACCAATTGGATCTTCTATTCCACCTTGATAATCAACAAAAAATTCTTCCGGAATTATGTGAAGGATTTGTCGATCCGAAGGAATTCTAATTGTTTTAACATCGGCTCGTAATCTATCAAGATCACCTTGCGTAATTTCTTTATCCGGATTACTTATGGTAACATAATTTCTATGACGAAGGCTAGTGATATGTTCACCGGCGACACCAACATTTAGATTTCTAACTTCGAAACCCGCACGGTTAGAAGCTATTTCCATTGCTTCTTTAATTGCTTCTGCAGTTTTAGCAATGTTCGCAACTAATCCACGATTAAGACCTTCAGAAGGAGCAACACCGAAGCCAAGGATATTCAGTTTGTTATCCATCTGCTCTGCGATAACAGCACATACTTTCGTCGTACCTAAATCTAATCCGGCTATAATATTTTTTTTCATGTTTGAGTTTCCTCTACTTGTAAATTTTCTCCGATGAGACCAAGATAAACTTTATCAGTAAATCGGAGATCGACATATTCGAGTAACTTGTTTGCCTGAACAGTTCCAATACTTTCCCAAAGTTTTTCGAAGACAACCATTTTCTTTATTTCATCTTTTGCACCGAGTATAACCGGATAATCAACCGATGAAAAATGTATTACTGCGTTTTTACCATTTCTAAAATCAATTTCGGAAAGGTTATCATACAAACTTGGATTTAACAGTTTTGCAGCCGTTAATATTTTGAATGATGTTTTTAGTTCGTAATTATCTCTTACTATCTTAAAGTGGGAGATGCTTTTATCATCCGATGCAATTTGAATAACCGGATAATTTATATTCTGCGAATTTTTTAATACCGGAATTATTTCCATATCACCGGACATTAAGTATCTATTGTTGTTAGTTATTAACAATGCTTTTAACTCTTTTTCTTTGATACGAACAACAACTTTTCCATCTCCTGTATATTCAACGTTAACTTGCTTTATATATGGATGTTTTTGAAATCTATCTCTTATTAATTGAAGTGATAGTAAATGATAATCAGTTTTCTCATGCAGATTAGCATACTCGAAGTAGGAATTTTTCGGAAGATGAAAATTTCCGTTAATCTCAATCACAGAAATATTAATCTTATCGTTTCGTTCAACCCCAAACGATAAATAAATAACCATTCCGATTAAGAAGATTAATACGATCGTCGCTATTTTTCCGCTGAGATTTTTCATTTATTTATTTTTTAACATTTCGACAAATTTTTCACCGAATTTCCAAATATCACCGGCACCCATTGTTACAATTATGTCATTCTTCTTATGGAGCTTCATTAAAAGATCGGGTATTTTATTTTTATCCGATTCATAGATTACATGCTTATGTCCAAAATCTTTTGCTGTGTTAGCAATTAATTCACCAGAAATTCCATCAATTGGTTTTTCCCTTGCAGGGTAAACATCAGTACAAATGAAAACATCTGTATTCAGGAATGATCTACCAAATTCCGCATAGAAATCTCTCGTTCTTGAATAAAGATGCGGTTGAAAAACAACGACAAGTCTATTTTTCCATCCAGCTCTAATTCCGGATAAAGTTGCGTTTGTTTCTGTCGGATGATGTGCATAGTCATCAATTACAAGAATATCGTTGCTGTATTTAGTTTCAAATCGTCTGTAAACACCGGTGAATGATTCTAAAGCTTTTTTAATTGTTGTAAAATCGATTCCCATTTCTTTAGCAATACATACAGCAACAAGTGAATTTTTCACAAAGTGAACACCGGGCATTTGCAAAGTAATTCTACCAAGTTCTTCACCTTTATAAATTACGGTATAACTACTTGTGTAATGCTCGTGTTTAATATCGATTGCTCTGATATCAGCTTGGGAAGTCAAGCCGTATGTAAATACTTTTTTGTTTATTAACGGAATAATATCTTGAAGCGCCGGTTCATCCATGCATAAAACAACAAAACCAAAGAATGGAACTTTGTTTGCAAACTGAACAAATGCCGATTTTATGTCATCCAAATCTTTGTAAGTATCAAGATGCTCTTTTTCTAATGTTGTAATTGCTGCAATACTTGGTGTCAATTTTAAAAATGTTCTATCAAATTCATCGGCTTCAACTACAATAAATTCGCTGTTGCCAAGTCGAGCATTAGTTCCGCCTAATCCACTTAGTTTACCACCAACAATAATTGTAGGATCAATTCCGCCTTCAGTTAAAACCAATCCCACCATTGAAGTAGTTGTAGTTTTACCATGTGTACCGGCAATACCAATTCCATATTTCATTCTCATACATTCTGCAAGCATTTCCGATCTTTTGATTACCGGTATCTTTCTAGCGATTGCTTCTTTAACTTCGGGGTTTTCAACTGTCACTGCCGATGAATAAACAAGCACATCTGCTTCTTCTAAATTTTCAGTTTTATGACCTTCGTAAATTTTGATACCGAGCGATTCAAGTCTATCGGTAACTTCACTTTTAGCAATATCGGATCCGGAAACTTTGAAACCTTGTGTAAGAAGAATTTCTGCGATTCCGCTCATGCCAATTCCACCGATTCCAACCATGTGAACATTTTTTACAGTATTCATCATCATAGCCATAATTACAATTGCTCCGCTAAATTAATTGCATTTTCTGCGACAACTTTTGCCGCATCAGGTTTAGAAAATTTTAGGATGTTTTTTTTCATTAAATCTAATTTTGTCGAGTCATTTATAATTGAATTTACTTTCTCAAATAAATCCGAATTTATTTTTCCATCTTCAATTAATTCTGCTGCATTTTCTTTTACTAATGATTCAGCATTTTTAAATTGATGATTTGCCGCTACATTTGGTGACGGAACTAGAATTACAGGTAATCCTAAATAGCTTAACTCTGCAATTGTTGTAGCTCCTGCTCTTGCAATAATTAGATCAGCACATGAATAAGCTGACGACATATCATCAATGTATGGCATTGCTTTTATTGAGTTGGAGTTATAATTCAAATAATCTTCGTAATAATTTTTTCCTGTCTGCCATATAATCTGGATATCATTTGCAACAAAAGATTGAATATTGTTTGCAATGGCTTTGTTGATAGATCCGGCACCACCACTTCCCCCAATGATAAGAAGAACCTTTTTTGATGCGTCTAGATTCAACTGCTTTACTGCTTCAACTCTATCAATCAATTTTAATTTTGGTCTGATTGGATTTCCAGTGACAACAAGCTTCTCGCTTTGTCTAAAATATTTTTTTGAGTCTTCATAGCTTATATGTATTTGATTAGCTTTCTTTTCTAACAATCTATTTGTCACACCGGGATAACTATTTTGCTCTAATAAGATGATCTTAGTTCCTAAAGTTGATGCAGCCGAAATAACCGGTCCGGCAACATATGCGCCTGTTCCGATAGCAACACGCGGCTTAAATTTTATCAATGCAACCAGACTTTGGAAATATGAAACAAATACTTTTAATGGAAAAAGAATATTGCTAAGATTCAACTGCCGAGAAAACCCGCTTATCCAAATAGAAACAAAGTTAAACCCACTAGCGGGAACAACTTTGGATTCAATTTTATTTTTTGTTCCTATAAACAATATTTCTGATTCCGGTTTTAGTTCTTTTATTTTTTCTGCAACTGCAATTGCCGGATAAAGATGTCCACCTGTGCCACCTCCGGCAAAAACAAAGCGATATATTGGTGAACCTTTCATGCCTGAGCCAATCTCAATTCACGTTTTTTTATAGTCTCTTTAGCAATGCTTAAAATTATTCCGACCGAAAGACCGAATACTATAATTGATGTTCCGCCAAAACTTATAAATGGCAAGGTAATACCGGTTGTCGGCAAAATACCGGATACAACTCCAGCATTAATGAACGCACTGATTATTATGTTAAACGATAATCCGAATGCAAGTAGTTGACCAAATTTATCAGTTGCTTTTTTTGCAATAATCAATCCGGCTAAAAAGATTGTTAAGTAAATTAGAAGAGTAACAACCGCTCCAATGAATCCATATTCTTCACCGAGTATCGAAAAAATAAAATCACCGTATGATTCAGGTAAAAACAAATCACTCTGCCTGCTGTTACCAATTCCTTTACCGATTAATCCTCCACTTCCTAAGGCAACTTTAGCTTGATATACCTGTATGTTCATGCTTGTTTCGCTTCCAAAGCTATTTATGAATGCTAAAATTCTTTGCCTCGAATGCGAAAACAACATCATCATTATAAATCCAACTGATGCAGTTCCGGATAGTGTAAAAAGAATATGTTTAAGTCTTGCACCGCCAATATATAGCAGAGTAAAGCTTGTGAGAATAATTATCATACTAGTACTTAAATTCGGTTGAACTAAAACCAAACCACTAATTAAAAACACCCAGAAGAGTAAATAGATTAAACCATTTTTAAAATCATGTAGAATTTCATTTTTCTTTTCGATAAGAACGGCTAGATGCATAATCAAAATAATTTTGGCTAAATCCGATGGCTGGAATTGTATGAATCCAAGATTTATCCATCTCGATGCACCTTTTACAGACGGAGCAATAAATAAAGTCAATACAAGTAAAAAAACAATTCCAAACATTGCTTGTTTGCTGTACCTCTTATAGAATTCATACGGGATTGATGCGAAAATTACCATTACACCTATTGCTGCAATTATTTTCCACAAATGTGAGTTGAATAAATAATAGAAATTATTAAACTTCATTTGGCTGTATGTTCCGCTTGCGGAAAACACCAACACACCGCCGAGCAACATCAACGAAATAACACAGAGCAATATTATTCTGGTCAATAATTTCATTAGTTAAGACTCATTACGATTTGTTTGAAAACTTCACCTCTATGTTCAAAGTTTTTGAACATATCAAAACTTGCGCATGCAGGTGAAAGTAAAACTATTTCATTTGCTTCTGCTTCATTTCTTCCGGCTACCACACAATCTTCCATCGTTTCTTTTTTATCAACGCTTACAATGTCATGGAAAAAATCATATACTTTATCTTTGGATGATCCTATTGCATAGATTTTTTTAACTTTTGATTTCACTAAATCTTTAATAATATTATAATCGTTGCCTTTATCTTTGCCGCCAAGTATTAATAAAATTTTAGTATCGAAGCTTTGTAAAGCATACCAAACCGAATCAACATTTGTGGCTTTGGAATCATTAATAAATTTTATTCCTTCAATTTCTCTTACAAATTCTAAGCGATGTTCAACACCTTTGAAACTTGCAAACGCATCTTTAATTTTTTCGTTTGTAATACCAATTAATTTTGCTACAATTAATGCAGCTAAAGCATTTGATCTATTGTGTTCACCCTTTATATAAAGTTCACTGCAATCACAAATTTCTTCTTCAACATTATTATTCACGAATATGAATTTTCCATCCGAACAAAAAGCTCCGTTTTCAACTTTATTTTTTGTAGAGAAAAAGTATCGATTTACTTTTGAATCTATATGAAGTTTGGATAATGATGAATCATCAGCGTTTAATATCAAAAAGTCATTTTCGTCTTGGTTTTCGAAAATTCTTAGCTTTGCTTGTTTATATTTTTCGAATGAGTTTTCATAACGATCTAAATGATCCGGTGTGATATTTAAGATCACTGAAAATTTTGGTTTGAACAGACTTATATGGTCCAGCTGAAAACTCGAAGTCTCAAGTGAAACAAAGTCATTACCATTAAGTTTATCGACTATTCCTGATAGCGCATTTCCAATATTACCCGCTGGATAAGAAATATAACCAGCCTCATTTAATAGATAATTAAGTAATGTGGTTGTGGTTGTTTTTCCATTTGAGCCTGTAATTGAAATGATTGTTCCTTCACAAAACCAGGATGCAAATTCAATTTCACTATAGATCGGAATGTCTTTCGATTTTGCATTTACTAGAACATCGGAATCACTTGGTACACCAGGACTTGTAACTATAAAATCGCAATCAAAAACTTTTTCCGAGTGTTTACCGAATTCGTATTCAATCCTAAATTGATCGAATTCTCGTTCGGCTTCAATTAATTTTTCGGGAGAACCTGAATCAGAAACAAATGGAATTGCACCATGATACAATGCAAGCTTAGCAGCAGCAACACCGCTTCTAACGGCACCAATAATCGATATTTTTTTATTTTTTATAATCATTAACGTATCTTAAATGAAGCCAAACTTATTATTGCCAAAATTATTGTAATAATGTAAAATCTGATTACAATTTTTGGTTCGGTCCAGCCTTTCATTTCAAAATGATGATGAATTGGAGCCATTAAAAAAACTCTTCTTCCTTCACCGTATTTTTTTTTTGTGTATTTGAAATACAATCTTTGAATTATCACCGAAACTGTTTCAAGAAAGAAAATCCCACCTAAGATAGGTATCAACAGTTCTTTTTTAATTAGTATTGCTATAATTCCGAAAGCTCCTCCCAATGCAAGTGAACCTGTGTCGCCCATGAAAATTTGTGCCGGATAAAAATTAAACCATAAGAATCCCAAACCTGCCCCGACAAAAGCGGCAATGAAAACTGTAAGTTCACCAGAACCGGGTAAGTACATAATATTCAAGTAATCCGAGTAGATAACATTGCCGGATACATATGCGATGACAGCAAGTGTTAGCATGACTATTGTCATTGTTCCCATCGCAAGTCCGTCCAAGCCGTCAGTAAGATTTACGCCGTTTGAAATTGCTGTTATTATAAAGATAACCGCCGGTATATATAGATAAGAGAAATCAAAATTGAGATTTTTAAAAAACGGCAATGTTGTTTGAGTACTATACTGTGCAAACTCGGGCGAAAAATAAATTACTGCACCTACAACTAATCCTACAAAAATTTGACCGACTAACTTATACTTTGCAATTAATCCTTTTGGATATTTTTTCACAACTTTTAGATAGTCATCAATGAAACCGACTAAGCTTAAAAATAGCATTCCAAAAGTTGGAAGAAGTATATATGTACTTTTTAAATCACTCCAAAGTAATATTGGAATTGTAATCGATATCATAATGATGATACCGCCCATCGTAGGAGTTCCGGCTTTAGCTTTATGAGTTTCTGGACCGTCAACTCTAATTGTTTCACCAATTTGTTTGCGATGTAAATAATTGATCAACTTTGGTCCGACATAAAATGCAAGAATCAACGCAGTAATAGCCGCTAAAATTGAGCGGAATGTTAGGAACCGGAAGATATCGAATCCCGGCGGACTAAATTTGTCATTGATATAATCAAACAAATAGTAAAACATTATTGCATTCTCTTTTTAATTATTTCGACGAACTCTTCCATCTTCATTCCACGCGAGCCTTTTATCAAGATTACAGAATCATTTATATCCATCACATTTGCAAAACGTTTTAGACTTTCTCGTAGTGTAAAGTGTAAAGTTGCAATCTTTGTAGAAGGTAAAGCTTCATACAAATTCTTCATAAGTTTACCATGCATATAAACTTCGTCGACTTTGCTTTTCATAATATAGTCTTTAAGATCAGCATGGAGTTTTTCTTTTCCTTTACCGAGTTCGAGCATATCACCCAGAATTAAGATTCTTCGTTTATACTTTTTGATCTGACTTAGCAAATCAACTGCCGCTCTTACCGAATCCGGATTTGAATTATATGTATCGTCAATTAACATTGTTGTTTCTGAAATAATTGGATTTAATCTTCCTTTTACTACCTCAAATTTTTTGGTTGCATCGATAATTTCCTTTTTAGTTAGACCAAATGTGATTGCAACCGCGACTGTTGCTAGATAATTTTTTACATTTGATTCGCCTAAAAGTGGAAGAATAACTTTTAACTTTTTCCCTTTGCCAATAATCTCAACTTCGGGATATCCATATTGACTGAAACCGATTAGTCTTCCTTTTATATCGACTTTTCCCTTGAAGCCATAAGTAATAACATCTTTATAATTCTTTTTACTTTTGCTTAGATACGGATCATCATTGTTGATTAGAATTGTTCCATTGTTATCATCCGTTACAGATAACAAATATGATTTTTCCTTGAAGACGCCATCTCTATCTACTAAGAATTCCAAATGTGAGTCACCGATATTAGTAATTAAAGACAAATCAGGTTCGGATATTTTTGCTATGTATTCAATTTCACCAAAATGATTTGTGCCTTCTTCAAGTACTACTGCTTGAGTTTTTTCATTTGCAGTAAATAGGGTCAACGGGACACCAATATGATTATTATTGTTTGCAACTGATTTTGTTACTGAGTATTTGGCTGATAAAAGTGTCGCAATCATTTCCTTGGTGCTGGTTTTACCGTTACTACCCGTCAACCCAATGACTTTTGCATTTAGTTTCTGTCTCCAAAGATTTGCAAGATTACCGTAAGCTTTAGTTGTATTATCAACAGCGATTACCGGAATTTTAATAGATGAAAAATCTTTCACTCTCTTTTTTGAAATCATTACTGCTGAAGCACCGTTAGTAATTGCTTCTTTTATATATTTATGCCCGTCAGTTCGCTTACCTTTTATTGCAACAAACAAAGTGTTTTTACTTATGTTACGGGAATCAATAGAAACTTTTTTAACAGGCTTAAATTCATCGGGATTATAAATGACCGCGCCTGGCAAATTGAAAAAATCATCCAATGTAATTTTTAATGATTTCATTGTTATCTCATTAATCCTTCGGATAAATACTTCATTGCAGTTTCTTTATCAGAGAAATAACTCCTCACACCGTTTATCTCTTGATAGTTTTCGTGTCCTTTGCCTGCAATTAGGATGACTGCGTTGTCCTCGGATTTTTCTATTGCTGTTTTAATTGCTTCTTCTCTATTTTCAACTCTATGATAGTCTTTTCTTGATATACCTTTTATAACATCGTCAATAATTTTATTTGGATCTTCAGTTCTCGGATTATCGGAAGTAACATAGATTACATCGCTAAGTTCATCAGCAATTTTTCCCATCACCGGTCTTTTAGTTCTATCCCGATCACCACCACAGCCAAATACAGTGTGAATTGTTCTTCCTTCTTTATTCACATGCTGCAATGACATTAATACCTCTTTTAAGCTGCTGGCATTATGGGCATAATCAATTATTACTTTTTTGTTTTCCATCTGAATTAATTCAAATCTGCCCGGAACCTGTGGTGTGTTTTTAATTCCTTCAACTGCTTGTTCAATATCAATTCCGAGAGAAGTTGCTGCAGCTAACGCGGCAACTGCATTAAAAGCATTAAACAAACCAATTAATTTTGTTTCGACAGAATATTTTCTTTCTTTATAAAACAAGTCAAACTTAGTTCCGCTGAAATCATATTGTATATTCTTTAGTTTATAATACGCATTAAGATTTGTACCGAATGAAAATGTTTTTGCTTTTGTAGAACTAATAACAGTCGGAGAATTAATATCGTCTATATTATAAATTGCCGTTGCATTTGGCTTTAGTTGATCAAATAATATTTTTTTAGCTGCTAAATAATTTTCAAATGTTTTGTGAAAATCCAAATGATCTGATGCGATGTTTGTGAAGATTGCAGAATCAAAATCGATATTTGCTACTCGATCTAAAGAGAGTGAATGAGATGAAACTTCCATAACACAATATTTTGAATTTACACTTAACATCTCTTGCATCATGAAATTAATTTCATTCGCCTCGGGAGTTGTTAATCGAGATTTTAATTCTTTATTTCCGGCATAGTTCGCAATCGTTCCAATCAATCCACATTTATCCCCCATCTCTTCGAGAATTGACTTTAAATAAAATGCAGTTGTGGTCTTTCCTTTTGTGCCCGTGATTCCTATTACTTGTAACTTTTCGGAGGGATGATTGTAGTATTCATCAGATATTTCGGATAATGCTTTGCGACTGCTTTTAACAAGGATTTTTACCAAACCGGATTTATCAAATACTTGGTCGGGTACAGCATAATTATCTTCAAGAATAATTGCTACAGCCCCTTTATTGATCGCATCTAGAATGAATCTATGTCCGTCTGTTTTATATCCTTTTATCGCAACAAAGAGTGAATCTTTTTTTACCGCTCGTGAATCAATTGTGATATCTTTTATCTCAATCAATTCGGCGTTTCCGGTGACATGAATCGTTTTAACATTATTTAATAATTGTGATAATTTCATCAATAAACTCCCAGAGTTCGAAGTGAGCTATTGGTTTCACATTTTATGAAACATATATCTCCAACTTTAATTTGGGTTCCGGGTTTAATGCTTTGGTCAACAACTTTTCCGCTACCTTCAATATCAAATCTTAATCCCATTTCATTCATAGCTGCAAGTGCATCGCGTAAAGATCTATTAACTAAATTGGGCATTGTGACTCTGCCGACAAATTGACTTGCAAGTTCGACTTTGGGAATTACATCACCAATATTTGCGGTTTCCAGAAATACAGGATTTTCATCACCGGTTACGGATTCCAAAATTTTATCAAGACTTTCATCTTGCCGGGCTATCATAACTTTTTGCGGAATAACATTTATATCTTCTTGTACTATTCTATTTACAATTCGCTTATATACAGGTGCAGCCACTACACCGCCATATTTTCCTTTTGCAGGGGAACCGAGTAATATTAATCCAACTACTTGCGGATTATCTGCAGGGAAGAAACCAATGAATGAAGCATTATAATCTTTTGCATAGGCTCCGTTTATAATTTTCTGTGCAGTTCCGGTTTTGCCGCCGACAAACATATTATCTGTTCTAGCAAGCTTACCGGTACCGTGTTCTACAACTCCAAGCATCAAGTTTTTAATTCGTTCCGAAGTTTCAGCACTAATAACATTTCTAATTTTTTTGGATTGGTAGCTTTCAATTACTTTACCATTTTCATCTACTATTTTATCAATTATTCTAGGTTGATAAAGGATACCTCCATTAATAAGCGAAGCAAATGCGGTGACCATCTGAAGCGGAGTCACAGAAATTTCGTAACCAAATGACATAAACGGTTTACTCAGTGTTGAGTAGAAATCCGGTTTCTTTAAGAATCCGGGCGATTCACTCGGAAGAGTAATTGAAGTTGAGTTACCAAATCCAAAATCACGTAAATATTTATAGAAAGTCCTATCATCGACTCTTTCAATTAACTTTGTCATTCCAACGTTGCTTGAATGTTCTAAAACTTCTCTTACAGTTAACCGATCATATTTATGAACATCAATAATACTTGCATTCGCAATTTTATATCTTCCGTTTTCCGTATCGATTACTTCATCTTCTCTTACTAAATCGTTGTCAATCAAAATAGACATAGTGAGAGCTTTCATTGTCGAACCGGGTTCATAAGTATCTGTTACAGCTCTGTTTCTTCTTATTTGATCATTGAATTTGGAATATGCATCCGGATCAAAGGTGGGATAGTTTGCCAGTGCAATTATTTCACCGGTATTCGGATTCATCAAAATTCCTATACCCGATTCAGCACCACAGTCTTCCGTCCCTTTTTGAAGTTCTTGTTCAAGTATTTTTTGGTACTTTGTATCGATTGTTAAATAAACATCATGCCCGGGTTTTGGTTGACGAGAAAGTTCATCTTTTACCGTTACAATTCTTCCTTGAACATCACGTTCGACATAAAGTAATCCATCAACTCCGGTTAGATATTCATCAAAGACACGTTCAACTCCATCGAGTCCAATCATTTCATTATTTACATAACCTAGTATGTGTGCGGCTAGAGTTTCGTTGCTATAAACTCTTGTCGGATCTTCAACTGAAACCAAACCATCGACAACGAATGATTTGAAACTAAGATATTTCTCGCGTGGAACTTTCTTCTCTAAAAAGACATTACCTTTAGCAGAGTTCATCAAATTGAGATAATAACTTTCACTCTTTGAAAACACCTCAGAAAATTTGGCTGATATTTTCTGTCTAGAATTTGCATTTAGCATTCTTGCATCAACAAAGAAAGAAATATCATCTTCTGTGTAAGAAAGGATATCGCCATTTCTATCTTTTATTAATCCTCTTTCGGCTTTAATAAGAAGTGATCTATCTTGTTGGTTTTTTGCGACTTCGGAATAGTAATTGTGATCGAGCACTTGTAGGTTGAAAAGTCTTGCCGCAATTACGCCAAAACTTACAAACAAGATAAAAGTAATTAAAAGTGCTCGTGAATTAATCATATTTCTCGTTTACAATTTTTTCAATTTGATTAATGCGGTTACCGTCAACATAAACTTCATCAAAAGGATGAAGTGATCTAACTAAGCCGAGTGAATCTTCGGCAATCTTAACGATTCTGTATTCATCTTGTAAAACTTTGAAATCTCTTTCCACTAAGCGTTCAATTTTATCATTGATAGCTTTAAGAGACAATTGTAATGTTTGTTCTTGGTTTTTAAGTAGATCAATTTCAGAGCTGAGAAAGAGGTGCGGGAAAATCCACAAGCAAATTAATGCAAATAGAAAAATTAGATTTTTAACAAAATTACTTTTGTTCATACCCTTTCTGCCACTCTTAGTTTTGCGCTTCGCGCTCGCCTATTTTCTTTTATCTCATTTGTAGTTGGTGTGACAGGTTTTCTTGTAAGTATGTTAATCCGTTTCTCTTTTCCGCAAATACAGACCGGTGTTCCCGGCGGGCAAATGCAGTCCAGGCTTTCATACTTAAATTGTTCCTTAACAATCCTGTCTTCTAAAGAATGGTAACTTATAATTACTATTCTTCCTCCCGGAGTTAAAAGATCAAAAGACTTTTGTAAGAACTCTTTTAGTTCGTCTAATTCGTTATTCACATAAATCCGCAGTGCTTGAAATACCCTCGATAATGTTTTAAAAACAAATGGCTGCGGAGTGGTACTTTCGATTAATTGTTTAAGATGAGTTGTTGTGGTGATCTTTTTTTTTGTTCTCTCATCTTTAATTAACCGAGCAAGTTTCCTAGAGTTTTTCTCTTCACCATAATGAAAAAGAATATTTGCGATTTCCGTTTCTTCGAATTCATTTAAAACTTTATGAGCAGGAATACCTTCCTCTTTATTCATACGAAGATCAAGAATCGCTTCTTCTCTATATGTGAACCCCGAATCAGATTCATCCAGCTGAAATGAGGAAACTCCCAAGTCAGCAAAGATGCCGTCAAATTTATCAATGAACTCGATCTTAGAAATCAGATCAATTTTTGTGAATCCGGTTTTATAAAGCAAAACTCTTTTATCTTCGGCAAACATCTCTTTGCAAGCTTTGAATGCGACATCATCTTTATCAATGCCTACAAGTTTTGCTTTACTACTCAGTTTATTTAAGAACATTTTGGAGTGACCACCAAAACCGATTGTTGCGTCGAGATAACTTCCGTTAAGATCAGTAATAAGGTGATCAATACTTTCGTTTAATAGTACAGGTTGATGAACAAGTTTACTCATCACGTTTCATTACATCTTTAGCAATTTCCTTAAAAGAGGAAAAATTTTCTTTGATGTAACTTTCATAAACATCGGGATTCCAGACTTCAATTTTATCCATTGAACCAAAAATCAAAACTTCTTTATCAATCTCTGCGTATTCTATTAATCGTTTGGGTATTAATAATCGTGATTGTGAATCGAGGGTATCCTCTGCAGCTTCATTTAAGAATAACCTTAGGAACATTGCTTCTTTCGGATCGAACTGGTTGATCTTAAGTTTCTCGGCAGCCATTTTTTTCCAAATATCCAACGGATATATGCTGATACATTTTTCGGTATCGCGGGTAAGTACAAAAGTATCATTTGCTTCCGGGTTTATATTTTTACGCAATTTTGCCGGTAAAGCAATTCTGCCTTTTGCATCAATCGAATATTTAAAGCTGCCAATAAACATAATTTTTCAAGTTTAATGTATGGGAAAATTCAACACTTTTCCCCACTCATCCCCAAAATAACGCTTTTGGTATTGTAAAGTCAAGCTTTTTTTACACAAAAATTATGTTTTTGACGTAGGTAACTTTTTATGAAATAATAGATTGGGGAAATGGATACGAAGGTTTATTTAGGATTTAAACTGCGGGATTAAACCCGCAGTTTTGGGAAGGATAAAATCGGATTATCTGAGAAAATTTTTGACTGCATCGTTGAAAACTTCCGGCTTTTCAAACTGCAAAAAATGACCGCATTCGGGGATCATAACTAATTCGCTGTTTGGAATTAACTCTTTTCCTTTTTGTGCAACTTCTGAAGTGTAGCCGGGATTGAGATAAGGATTAGGAATTAAGTTATCATTTTCACCAAAAACAATTAATGTTGGCTGTGTGATTCTATCCAGTAAATTTACAACCGGTTGGTCAACCATTCCGTTTACGGATTGAACTACAGCGTAACAGTAATTATCAAATTGCTCAGCTTCGCGGAGTGCAATTCGATCTGTGATCATAAATTCAGCATCATCCGGCATGTTGTAAAAATTAGAATAGACATTTGCTCTAAGTTGATTAACAGGAGTTAGTTTAACTCCTTGGACAGTCATCACTTCTCTAAACCATTCTTTTTGACCTTCGGTAAATGATTCTATTCCGGCAGGAGCAACTAAAATTAATCTTTTTACTTGTTGAGGATATTTAATAGCCATAGTAATTGCTGCTTGCCCACCCATTGAATGTCCGGCAATATTTGCCTTTTCAATGTTTAATTTCTTCATAAAATTAAAAATTACATCAGCATAAAATTCCGGAGTTCCTTCATGCGGTTCTTTGCTTGATTTTCCATAGCCGGGAAGATCGATTGCAATAGTTCTGTAATTATTTTTTAATTCTTCTATATTTTTCTTCCAAGCTGGTAAATAACTTCCTAAACCGTGGACAAATATTATCACTTCCTCGGATTCACCTTCATCAACAAATGCAATTGTTCGTCCATCGTCTAAGTTCACTTTGTGAACTTCATACGGATATTGTAATTCATCGAATTCCATTTTGCTTAAATTCCCATAAGGTGAACAGGCTATTAATAAACTCGTTACAAAAATTGCTAGTATTACTTTTATATTTCTCATTTTATACTCAGTGATTATTGATTAAGAACTAGAACATAAGCCATTTAAATACTAGGAAAACTGTAAATGGATTATCCGGTTTGATATCAACATTCCCGTTAGTGACTTTGCTGTCATAAAAATCACCCAACCATAAATAAGCTCCGTGTAATTCGACATCCATAAATACAGCCGGTTTGTAACCGATCATCGCATTAATTTCAGATCCAACCATTTTCCCGCCGCCGTTTGGTTCAACTAAACTTTGAGCGGCAGCAGCTCCAACTTTTGCAACCATTTTATTTGGGATAAGTGATTTCGAAAAATTGATTGTTCCGCCAACTTGTCCATAACCCATATTTGATAAGTCGTTGATTGCTGATACATACCTATTGACTACATTTCCGTGAGGATAAAGTAGATAAGCGCCATGACTTACCATAATTGCACCGGGAGAACCCCAGTTATTTCCTGTTAATATACCACTGTATTTTTTATCATCAAGATTATTATCATCACCGGAAGCATAAAACATATCAAGCATAACATTATCATCTGCTGTTTGTCCGTATTTGTAGCCTGCTCTTAGATTAGCTGCGTAGCCAAAAATATCTGCTGCTTTCTTGAATTCGCCACCTTGTTCGGATTGAACTTCACCCAAATTTGCCATGAAGAATCCGTTTAAGGACCATCTCCCCATTGTAAATTCCGGGTTATAATTCCCGTGTGTACCCAACCAAATTACATCAGCTTTATAAGTATTGGCGCCGAGAGGGAAACGATAGACACCGTTATAAGCCGCAAGATTGCTGTTTAATCCTTGACCTAAAACTGAGACTCCACCTTCACCGTTTGCTCTATCATAAAGGTAGTAAGCTGTTACACCCTGCCGCCATTCTTTTGCAACATCCATTTCAAAATTTAATTCCCAAAGAGTAACGTCATCGTTTTGATTAATATTATTTTCATACAACTGATAATATCCCGCTTTTATACGATGATAATCCCAATCATATCTTGCAGAAATACCAACCGCATCACTTCCCCAATACATTAATCTGTAACCGGTTTTAAGCATTGTACTTGCAAAGGTTCGATATGGATTGTATGGAGTGTCGTAAAGTCTTTGTAAACCGAGATTAACAGCAAAATTTTTAAATGGTATAAGCTCCAATTCGATGTTTTGTGTTTGCAAGTTTACTTGGTCGGCAGATAGAGCTGAACCGAAATTGCCACCGGCACCGTAAGAAACATCTCCCCACGTCCAATCAATCTCGAAAGCCATTCTTAAAATCGCTTTCCCATTTAAGAGTTTGGGCTGATAAATAAAAAATGGAATGATTCTCTGTTCAAAGTAATTTGAATTCTGTCCGGTCGTTGTTGTGTTCCCGCCGAATAATCTTCCGACAGTCTGCCCTTTTAACAAATCATTGGTTGCATAAACATTATTACTTACACCTTGACTTATAAAGAAGGCAAGAAATTGAAATTCTTGAGGATGTTTTGTAGGTATGTTGTTTTCATCATAATTCCAGTTACCAGATTGAGCAAGACCTACAAAAGTAGTTAACAAAAAAAATAAAATAAATTTTTTCATGGTTGTATCACCACTTGTTGAATAATAAAATTTGGGTCTGCTCGATCACAGACCCAATTATAAAGATTATTGTCTGACGTAAGTCTGAACATTAAGTGTACCGAGTGCACCGGCATTTGTACTTCCAAAACCACCTGCAGGAGTTGGAGGTGTCGCACCAATATCCGGAGTCGTTTGCACAATTTCATATTTCATGTTGAAAGGTGAAGAATCAGCATAGATTTCAAAAATTCCGGATGAAGTAAGTGCTGCCGGACTTGTCTGTTCAGCTGTGATTTCAAAAATATTATTGACAGTACTTTTTGTCATAGTAAAAGTACCTGTTAATGTAAATGATGCTCCGGATGTATCTGTTTGAACTACAGTATAACTTCCGTTTTGATTAAATGTAGCTTCAATTTTTGCTGTAGCAAAAAGAGCGACTAAAAGAGGAGCTACATTAGCACCTTCTGAAACCCAAGTACCGTAAAGACCAACAGCTGTAAAGTTAACTGTCGCATCAGCATTTAGAGTAACTTGTCCGGTACCTGTTGTAGTAAAATAATAATCGGTACCATTTGCAGTAATGGTATAGGTAGTTCCTGCTGTTAGACCTGTAAATACATATGCGCCTTGTGCATCTGTGGTAGTTGTTTTTGTATCATCGGCACTCTTAGCTTCTACGGTTTGGTTAGCAACACCGTTACCATCAGCATCCGTAATTGTACCGGATACTTTGTAAGTAGTAGTTCCAGTTGGACCTTCATCATCATCGCTGCTGCATGCGATAAAGTTAATTGCAACAAAAGCAATTAATAACAATGTGAGTAATTTTTTCATTTGTACATCTCCTCTGATGTTAATTTAGTTAGTTTGTTTTAGGTGTATCTCGAGTAATTTTTTCTTATCAATTTTACCGGCTTCATTTTTTGGTAATTCATCTAGTATTTCAAAATATTTAGGAATTTTGTACTTGGCTAAATTTCCTGTACAGATTTTTTTTAATTCGTCTTTATTTAATTTAGAATTTTCTTTAAGAGATAAATATGCTTTGCCAACTTCGCCCCATTTCTCGTCAGGTACTCCAATAACAGCAACTTCTCTTATAACATCATTAGTGTACAAGAAGTTTTCAATTTCGGAAGGATAAACATTTTCTCCGCCGCTTATATACATGTTCTTTTTGCGGTCAACTACATAATAAAAATCCTCTTCATCTTTACGAACCATATCACCTGTGTGAAACCATCCATCTGTAATTGATTCATTTGTTTCTTTTTCTTTTTGCCAATAACCCGGTGTAACAACCGGAGATTTCAACCATAATTCACCGACTTCATTTATTCCAAGCTCATTACCTTTATCATCAACTACTTTTGCTTCTACATAAAAGTTTGTAAAACCTATTGAACCTTTTTTCCGGATTGCATCATCTTGATGAAGTGAGAAGCAATTCGGTCCAACCTCCGTGAGTCCATAACCTTGCCTTATGAACACACCTTTTTCATGCCACTTGTTTATTAAAGGAATAGGCATTGGGGCGCCACCAACAATTGCATATCTTACCGATGAAAGATCAACTTTATCGAAATATTCAGATTCAGCCATCATTTGCAACATTGTAGGAACGCCAAATAAAATTGTCGATTTCTCTTTTTCCATTAATTGTAAAATTAGATCGGCGTCAAATTTTGTTAATAAAGTATGAGATGCTCCGTGGTGCATAAATGGAGTAAACAAAACATTCCAACCGCCGGTATGAAAAAACGGAGCAAAACTTTGTGTATGATCTTGTGAAGACAAATCTAATCTTAATGCAGTATTAATTGAATTCCAATACAACATCTTATGAGTTATAATTGCACCTTTTGATAATCCGGTTGTCCCTGCCGTATATAGAATCATTACAGGATCAGATTCTTGAATTTTGTGATCATATTTAAAATCTATTAGCTGAATTTTTTCTTTGCTGAACTTAGTAATTATATCCAATGACAATTTTATCGGAATCGAGTTAATTGTTTTCAGCCTTTTTACTTCTTCTTCAAACTCTGTTTCATACAAGAATAATTTTGGTGCAGCGTCTGCAATTAAAGTATCCAGTTCTCTTGGAGTCAATCTAAAATTCAATGGAACTAGTATTGCGCCTATCTTAACGCAAGCCGAAAACAAAAAGACAAACTCAGATTTATTTTTTGAATAGATTGCTACTCTATCTCCCTTTTCAATTTTCAATTCATTTCGAAGATGATTCGCAAGTTGATTGGCTCTATTATTAAAATCGTAATAGTTCCATTCCAAACCCGTTTCATATTCTCTTATGAATAAACGATTGGGAGTATATTTTGCCCACCGTGCTATCCAGTCAAATTGAGTATTAAACACTTTTCTTGCTCCTTGTAACTAGGTATAATATTCCTCCAACAAGTATAGATAACAATATTGCCATCGCTGCTGCAACACCCGGATTTTCTCCGGTGGCAATTGTAAACGGAACTCCAATTTGTCCATAGTAAAAACTAAAATGAACAACAACCGCAGTCAATGATGCTATAATTGCTACATTCTTTTTTACATCTTTCAAAAACATTCCGAATAATATAGGAACGAACGCTGCGGAGAAATAAGCATACACTCCATTCTGTGCAAATATAGCAACGCTTAGTTTTGGGTTTATTAATTGATCATATGATAATAGAATAGCAACCAAGCCTATAAGTGCAATAACAATTTTGTTAAGTCCAATCTGAAACTTTTCTCTTTTTATTTCATCCATTGGATAATACTTGCCAAATAACGGCTCGGCAATGTCCGAAGTAACAGTTGTTGCGAGTGCTTGAATTAATCCTTCAAGAGTTGAGATGCCTGCGGAAATCAATCCCATAACTACTATTAGTCCAATAAATACCGGAAACTCAGCAACAACATATGCCGAGACTACTCCATCTAGTTTTAAAGGAACACCATCAACTGTAAGATCGGGAAAAGTGATTCGAGCATACAATCCAGCAAAAACAACAAAGAAGAAAATTAGCTCTGTAATTACACCAACAAACAAATATCTATTTACATCCTTATCGGTTTTCAATAAAAGTGATTTGGTTATTATGTGCGGTTGACACACAATTGCAACACCAACAATAATTTGAGCAATAATTATTTCAAAAAAATCTCTAAATAAAAAACTTGAATCATTTGTAAAACCGATTAGTTTGGGATCAATAGATTCGAGTTTATTTAGAAATCCATTTATTCCTTCGCTGAAATGTTCGTAACCGGAACCTAGCAGTATAAAAGCTACAACAAGCATTAACACTGCTTGAATAGTATTTGTGTACACCATTGAATTTGCACCGCCAAACATCATGTAACCGAATATGAAAACAATAATTCCGATCATCATATAAATTTCATCTACGTTTAATGATTTTGAAAGTACTTTCGTTAAGCCAACTGCTATAAGAACTATGAATGTTATAAGAAGCAAAGAAAGAAATGCAAAGAACATAGAATAACTTTTACTATTATATCTCGTTCCCATCCATTGAGCCATGCTTAGTGCCTTAACACTACTTCCATGTTTTCTAAAACCTTTCGTGAGAACAACAAGAGATACCATTGCTGCAATAGGTAAAGCGATAGCATAAGATATAACTCCGCTGATACCATAATAGGCAATAAAACCCGGATTGATTATAAACGTTGCCGCGCTAGTCATTGAAGCAGCTAAAGCTAAACCAACTGCAACCGGAGAAAATGAAATATTACCGACTGCATAGTCTTTCATAGTTTTTATTTTCAACGCACCGCGAACAACAAAAAATAGAATAACGGATGCATAAAGCACTATTAAAACCCAGCTCGCAATAACTAATTCATTTGATGCAATGTTCATCTATCTTTCTCTGTGATTTTTATAATGGGGCTAAAGCCCATAATCAATTTACTTTTTTAAAACCGTCAGCTAAAGCAGACGGCAATTTTCAATTTTGTTTAATTACCGTTGACTTTAAGTCAACCGTTCAAAAACAGTTAACTCTCCGAGGCTTCAGCCCCATTTTTACCATTTAAAAAGAGCACTTGCAAATGCAAGTCCGCCACCTGATCCCATAAAAATTATTCTATCACCGATTTTTAATTGCCCTTTTTCAAAAGCATCATTTAATGCCATAGGAATACAAGCGGAACCGGTATAACCAAATCTGTCCATAATTGTATGAGCTTTATTTCGATCAACTTCTAGGTTATCCATTGTCTCCCAAATTGAATTGATGTTGATTTGAGTAAAGAAAAAATGATCAACATCTTTTGGGGATAGATTCTCTTTAGAAGTAATTTCATTTATCATTCTTGTCCATGTTGTCGGATTAATTTCTTTCGGAAATTTTTTAACAAATTTTAAAAGGTGTTCTTTATTTTCAACATCGGCCGGAGTAAGTGGATGTCTTGTTCCGCCTCCATAAATTCCCATCCATTCATTATATTGTCCTTCACTATATAATTTACTTCTTATAAATCCTCTATTGCTATTTTCTTCTGCAGATAAAACAACCGCACCCGCACCATCAGCAAATAGTGTTACAGTTTTTTTATCTTGTAGATCTAAATACTTGCTCATAGCGTATGCACCTACAACAAGAATATTTTTATAATTTTCATCCGCTCTTATAAATTTTGATGCAACATCGATTCCTGTGACAAAACCTGCACAAGCTGTATTAATATCAAACGTACCGGCGTTTACCGCTTTTAATTTATCTTGAACAACCGAAGCAGTAGAGGGTGAAATAAAATCCGGTGTATCTGTTGATATGATAATCAATTGCAAATCTTCAGGTTTTAGATTCGCCCTGTCTAAGACTATTTTTGCGGCTTCAACTGAAAGATCACTTGTTGATTGATCTTTGCTCGCCCATCTTCTTTCTTTAATAGTTAGATTACTTTTTAGCCAAGTATCAACATCTTCACCCAATAGTTCATTAAAATATGAGTTTGGTATAATACGATCGGGAGCATAAGCTCCAATTGATTTTATAACTGCATTTCTCATTAACTATCCTTTGCAAATTAAATTACTATTCCGCCGTCAACACTTAATGTTGTTCCATTAATAAATGATGCTTCATCGCTTGCAAGGAAACAATATGCATTAGCGATGTCCTCGGGTCTTCCGAGTCTACCAAGCGGAGTTTTTTCTTCCATCGTTTGGATAACTTTTTCAGGCATGGCGGCTACCATTTCAGTTGCAATAAAACCAGGTGCAACCGCATTCACGCAAATTCCTTTTCGTCCTAATTCGCGTGCCCAAACTTTTGTCATTCCAATTACACCGGCTTTAGTTGCCACGTAGTTGGTTTGTCCGAAGTTTCCATATAACCCAACAACCGAAGAAGCATTAATAATTCTTCCGCTGCCATTTTCAATCATATGGTCCGCAATTGCTTGAGTACAATTGAAGACACCAGTTAAATTAACATCAATAACTTGCTGCCATTGTTCTTGTGTCATTTTTTTTAGGGTGGAATCTTTCGTAATTCCCGCGTTGTTAATTAGTATGTCAACCTTTCCAAATTCTGAAATTACTTTTTGCATCGTTTCTTTCACTTCAATAGCATTAGCGACATTCACTTTGTAGAAAATCACATTTTGATCATCGCTTTTAAATTCGTTTGCTAAAGAATTTCCTTTATCCGAATCAAGATCCCAGATTGCAACATTTGCGCCTTCATTGACAAACTTTTGAACGGTTGCTTTTCCGATCCCTTGTGCGCCGCCTGTAATTACTGCTGATTTTCCTAGTAATTTTTTCATCTTAAATCCTCACTGCGTTTTTAACGTTTGAAAATTTTAAAACGTTCAATCAATAAAAATTCTCTTTGTCGATTGTTAGTCTATTTAGAATATATTTTTTCTCGCTCTAATTCCCACTCGTCCAAAAAATTATTGTAATGCTTTTCAGTCAATTGGTAGAACCTATGCATTTCAGTTAATCTATTCTTGAGAGTATTTAAATTGGAGTTTTTTTCTTTTGCTACTAACGATTTAAGTTGTTTTGCGAGACGTGTATTTGATTTAATCAATTCAAAGTTGTTACGGAATGCATTTTCAAAAATTTCCGGCTGAATTTCATAATAATCTTTACGGCTGTTTTCGTGCCAAACTCTCCTTATAAGATTTCGATCACGCAAGCGTTTCATTATTTGACTAATTGGTCCTTTGCTTCTACCAAGATTTTTACAAATTTCATCAAGCGAGAGTGGCTCAGGGGAAGAAATTAGCAGAGCAACAACGTGACCCATCAATTTACTTAAACCAAAGGCTCTGTAGGCATGACCAAAATTTTGTATGATCTCTTTTTTGATTCGTTCTTCTGAAGTCATAACATTTTTATCGTTTGAAATTTTTGAAATGATAAAAACTTAGGAAATACCAAAATTAAATGCAATTGAATTCGTAACACTTAGAATAAATTTAATATAGACGCTGAGTCTAATTTTGAGAGTGTTCTGATTAAAGTTATCTCTTTCTAAACTCCTGCATGAATTGGTTGGTAATAAATCGATCGTAGATAATCAATGTATTTTCATCGTTGTTAGCGTCGGCATTTTCACTCCAGTTGGCGGAACCGACAATTACAACCCCTTCATCTATTATCATTGTTTTCGCGTGCAGTTTTCTAGAATCTCTATCGCGGTAAACCGGTGGGATATTTTTCCATCTTCTCATTGGATGAAGTTCTGAAGTTTGTTTTGGTGTTCGTCCCGTCATATTAATTGAAGCAGACCACCATTGATTCCAGAAAGTTGCATCAAAAATTCCTTTCAAATCAAAATTAGTTCTTTCGCCTTGTAAGTCCTCAATACTTCCTTCCCATTTAACTTTCAACACATCAACTAAAGCTTGATAGGAAAATGCAAATATTGTAAAATAAACAGATCTATTAGCTTCTCGTTCAACTGTATTAATTATTTTATCAAGCACTTTATCGGATGGACTAAAATAGACTTCAACTCTTCTACCATCAATATTAATTATGTGTTGAGTGTTGTCTGTTTTTCGTTTATTGAATCTTGCAAAAGTCGGATTAGGTTTCCGGTTATTGCCGCCCCACATTTCCTCAAATTCTTTTAAATATATTGAAGCTAGTTGTCTATTTCTTATTTCAACTATGTGGTTTTGATTTCCATTTAAGTTGCCATTTTGCATATCTTTTTCGGTTCCGTACAAACCCGTTATTGTAAAATTCCATGAACCGGTAAAGACCCACTGTGTATCTATTATTGCTATTTTGTTATGCATTTGAGCACCAGGTGAATAATAACAATCGCTGCAGCCGGGTTTTAGTTCTGCATCGACTAAAAGATGACCGGAAATATTCTTGTTGCCGATTTTTAGTGTTACATTTTCATAGTCATTGAAAGATATCGGGAGTTTATATTTTTTTCTAAGTGTTGTATCGGTCACAGTAAAAATTGGTGAATCGGCAAGAAGCATAATGTCATCATCTGTACCAGGTATTAAATCCTTGCCCCGACTCATCTTTTCTAGATACAATCTCATTTGTGTATATCGTTCAACTGTTGAAGTATCTTCAACCATTGATTCATCATGACTCTTTGCATCAATGATAAATCTAATTTGTATTCCCTCACTTGCTCGTTTAATAAGTGCGTCAATTAATTTCGGCAGATTAATTTCGTAGGCCATCATATCAATTTTTGAAGTTGCTTTTTCAATTCTATTGATCAACACTTCTTCAAAGTTAATGTTGAATTTTGCTTTATTATTTGGGAAAGCATAACTGGTGTCTGCATCTTTATTAAAATAAACATTAATTTCGGATTGAAATTCTTGATGTTGTCTTACTACTTCTGTTGAGCAAGAGACAAAAATGATTATTAAAAATATGAATGGGAATGATTTCTTAAAAGTTGTTTTCATTGGAGTAAATAATCTAAAAAAGTAATGGAGATTTAGAAGTTTGGGTGTGAAAATTCCCTCGAGCCGACTGCCGGAGTCGAACCGGCGACCTATTCATTACGAATGAATTGCTCTACCAACTGAGCTAAGTCGGCTTCTAAAGAATTATAAAACAACTATTTTTTCTTTTTGTGTCGGTTTTTTCTGAGTCTTTTTTTGCGTTTGTGTGTTGCCATTTTATGGCGTTTTCTTTTTTTTCCGCTCGGCATCTGGAAACTCCTTCTACATATTCGTGTTATTTTTAATTAATTCTTTTGCTCTATTTGCAATGTCAGAAGTCGGGTTTATTTCAATAGCTTTGTTCCACCATTGAACTGCTTCATTGATATTACCTTTTGTATAAGTAACAATACCTAAATTGAAATGTGCAATTTGATGATTAGGTTCAAGTTCAATTCCCTTAAGCATAGATGAAACTGCATTTTCAAAATCGTTTAGATCAAAATAGCAGACACCCATATCAACCCAAACATCAGCTTCGTCACCGTGATCTTTCAAGTATTGCCGGTACCATTTAATTGCTTCTTCCTTAAATCCGGAATCGTTTAATAAATGAGCAAGATGCAACATTGATTGGTGATCGGCTGGATTGTTTGTCACACTTTCGCGTAAATTGTTGATTTCTTGTAGTTTACTCATATCAACCCCACGATGAAAATCATCTACGGGTTGCTCATGATTATGCTGAACTGTGGTTGAAACCGGGTCGTCAAAAATACCGGATGAATAAAGAATTGCACCACCAATAACAATCAATGTAACCGTAAGATACGTTAATTTAATCGGATCAATTTTCTTGGTATTCTTTTTATTAACTGGCGCTTTATCTTTCTTTTTTTCGGTTTTAATTTCTTTGGGAGTCGATGCAACTTCTTCTTTTTTTATTTCATTAATCTGCGCACCACATTCATTGCAGTAAACCGAATCGATTTTATTTTCAGTTCCGCAAATTTCACATCTAATAAATTTTTTATTTTCTTGGTTAATACTCATATCACAAATTATTTTTCTTTTTCTTTCATTCCTTTATCAACAGCAGTTTTAAAATCTTTCGAGAATTTAAAAACCGGAACAAAGTGTTCTTCTACAAATACCTTTTCACCTGTTCTCGGATTCCGAGCATATCGAGAATTTTTCTTTTTAACTTTATAACTTCCGAATCCCCGAATTTCAATTCCTTTTCCTTCTCTTAAAGAATGAATTACAGTATTAAGAAAACCTTCAATAATTGCTTCGGTTTCAAGTTTTGTTAATCCAGTTCCGGAGGCAACTTTTTCCACAATGTCGGCTTTTGTCATGATAACCCCAAATTTTTGCCAAATCTTTTTTATCAGAGCTTGGAAAAATATCAAAAACTCGAATAAAATCAAACAAAGAATCTCTATAATTTATTTAATTATAATAACTTACTTGGATTCTACATCAGACGACAGCCTATCTCATAACGATACACAGTCTCATTTCTATAATAAAGAAACTTGAATAATTGATCAAAAAGCCACAAAATTTCTGGTATGAGTGTTGTATTAGTAGTGAAAGAGAGAAGAAAGGAATAAAATGTCATTCGTACCTATTATATATACAAGCTTAATTCTTTTTGCAATTTTAATGTTCATTGTAGTTAGTATTTCTTACATAGCTTATAAAATTCGCAATAGGAATTCTAATTCGGTTCAAAATAGAAGAACTGATAATTCTATCCATCTTTCACATAATCGAATTGTAAATAATAGTGTTTCTTATCCTCCACAACCGATTCGGGTTGTAAGTGCTATAAAAAAACCGGAGTTAAGAAAACCAGAAGTTGTACCGGTACAACCAAGAACTACTATTGTAACATCGATTAGCTCATCATATAATAACGGTTCAAGAGAAAGAGAAGATAATTGGAACAATGATTCTCATCGAATGACAGACTATAACCAAAGAACACATTCCGGTTCATTCAAAAGTCGATTAGAAATTCTGAACAAAATAAGTCCGGAAGAATCCAATAAGGAAAAGTTTTCAGTCAGCGGATCAGGTTCAATAGCTTTACCAAAATATTACGAGAATTTTAAAGCTATTCATTACTATTCGGATGATGATGACGAGCATCTTTACAAGCCTTCAAGATATTATCACTAATTAAACTCTATTGTTGCAAAAGGAGATATTAGTTTATATAATTGTAGATAATACATTTACATTAACATTGTATATCTCTTATGGAACTTCTCCCAATTATTTACAATAGTTTGCTAATTGCAGCCGGGTTATTCGTTATAACAATTGCGATTTCATATGTGAGCTTTAAATTCAAGAAAGGTAAAGAGGTATTCAAATCCGAAGAGACTCCAAGTTACACTCCCATATTTAAAGATAAGAAAAAAGTTGAGGACGAATTAAAACCTCATCATAGAACGAAAAACATTAAGCCATCTTCAAAAGAAAAACAATCATCTCAGGATTTTCGCAAACCAAAAACACCTCGTAAAGAGGAACCGAAAAAGGAAATTAAGCAAAGACCAACCGAACGAATCGAAAGAGTAAAAGATCTTAATGCAAAAGAGAGAGATCCAATCGAAAAGAATGTTAAACCATTTGAGAAAAAGAAAAACATAACCGAAGAAACTAGAAAGAAAAAGAATCTTAACAGTATTAAAGATGATCCGTTAAAAAGATATACCGATTCTGCGGATGACGACCTTCACCCCTTAAAAACCGAAGATTAACACCAAGTGTATGAAAATTAATATCAAGAATATGGTCTGCAACAGATGCATTAAAGTTGTTAGTGATGAACTACATAAACTCGGTCATGAGGTTGAACATATCGAATTGGGAGAAGTTGAATTAAAGAGAGAGCCAACGAGTTCCGAGTTCGAGAAAATTAAAAAAGTTCTTGAAGAAAATGGTTTTGAATTAATCGAAGACTCAAAAAAAAGAATTATTGAGCAGATAAAGAATATAATTATATCAAAAATTCATCATTCCGAAGTCGAAGACGATATTGTATTTTCAAAAGTGATTGAGAAAGAATTTAATAAAGATTACTCACAGTTAAGTAAAATATTTTCCTCGATAGAACAAATTACAATTGAGCATTTTATAATCTTACAGAAGATTGAAAAAGTAAAAGAATATTTACGTTACCGAGAAATGACTTTAAGTGAAATTGCATATAGGCTAGGTTACAAAAGTGTCAATCATCTGTCAAACCAATTTAAAAAATATACCGGATTAACAGCCACCGAATTTAAAGAGAACACTTCTCAAAAAAGAAAACCATTAGATCAAATCTAGATATATAAGAGATATTTGTTTATTTACTTCAGTCCAAATTTTGTAAATCTTTTCCAAAATTGTGTAACGCTTCCCCTTTCTTACATTCATATATTTGTACTGTAACTTAAATCAAAAGGAGAATCACAAATGAAAAAAGAATATAAAGTAGAAGGAATGTCCTGCCATCATTGCGTTCATTCTGTAGTTTTAGAACTAAATAAATTGGAAATTAATTCTCATCAAGTTGATATAGGTAGAGTGAGTGTTGACTTTGACGAGACTAAAGTAAATGACGAACAAATTAAAGCCGCGATTGAAGAAGCCGGTTATAAAGTGGTGAATTAAAATGGAAAAGTATACAATCCCGGTAAAAGGAATGACTTGTGCAAGTTGCGTTGCACGAGTGGAAAAAGTTGTCGGAAAATTTGACCACCTTCAAAATGTCGCAGTCAATTTTGCTAATGAAAAATTATCATTTGAATCTGAGCATGATAATATTGATTTGCATGAAATTGCCAACAAAGTTAAAGAATATGGTTATGAACTGGAATTGCCAAATGAAGATCATAGCAAACATGCTGAGACTAATGCTGCCGGTCATCAACATGATGAAGAAAGTTATTCCGGAGTAAAAAAAGATTTCTTCGTTTCGTTGATTTTTACTATTCCGATATTTCTAATAAGCATGCTCTTTGATTTTGAATTCTTCAGAGAGATTTGGACAATTAGTCATGAATCAACAAATAAAATACTCTTGCTGCTAACCACACCAATTATGTTTATCCCGGGAAAAAGATTCTTCGTAATCTTTTGGAACAATCTCAAACATTTTACGGCGGAAATGAATTCTCTTGTCGCAATAGGAACAGGTGCCGCATTTTTATATAGCACAATTGCGACTTTATTTCCGGGATTACTTTTTGGAGATTCTCACATACCACATGTTTATTTTGAAACTGCCGCGGTTATCATCACTTTGATATTACTTGGAAGATGGCTTGAAGATAGAGCAAAAAAGAAAACTAATTCCGCAGTTAAAAAATTATTGAAACTTCGCCCCGATAAAGCGTTAGTTAAAAGAAACGGAAAAGAAGAAATTGTTTCGTACTCCGATTTAAGGATTGGTGACATTGTAATTGTTAAACCCGGTGAAAATATTCCAACTGATGGTGAAATAATTTCGGGCAGTTCCAATGTCGATGAATCAATGATTACCGGCGAAAGTATGCCTGTTGAAAAATCGATCGGTTCAAAAGTTATTGGAGGCACATTCAACACGAGTGGTACATTCAATTTTAAGGTAGAAAAACTTGGCGATAATTCGGTACTCGGTAAAATCATCAAAATGGTTGAAGAAGCTCAAGGTTCAAAAGCACCTATTCAGAAATTAGCCGATAAAATTGCATCTGTTTTTGTACCGGTCGTAATTCTTGTGGCGATTATAACATTTCTGGCTTGGCTTATTTTCCCGGAAGCGCTTCAGTTCGATAGAGCGTTAATAAACTTTGTGGCAGTGTTGATTATTGCTTGTCCTTGTGCTCTCGGGTTGGCTACACCAACAGCAATCATGGTTGGAACAGGCTTGGGCGCAAATAAAGGAATACTAATCAAGAACGGTGAAATTTTAGAATTGATGCGTGAAATAAAAACTGTTGTGATTGATAAAACCGGAACAATAACGGAAGGTAAGCCAAAAGTTAGTTATATAATTCCGATAGATTACGAAGAGAAGGAATTGTTAAAAATTATCGGTTCTATAGAAAACAAATCCGAACACCCGCTTTCAAAAGCTATTGTTGAAAAAGCTAAAGAATATGAAATAGAATTTGACGAGCCGGATAACTTTAATTCAAAAAGTGGGTTTGGTTTATCCGCAGAATTAAACGGAAGGCAATATCTAATCGGTAATAAAAAATTGATGGAAGAAAATTCTGTAGAACTTTCACAAGTTGAAACGAAGTATAACGATTACTCGAACGAAGGAAAGACCGTAATTTTTGCAGCTGAAAATAATAAGCTAATCGGATTGCTAACAATAGAAGACCCGGTAAAAGAAAGTTCAAAATCGGCAATTGAGAAATTGAAGAGAAAAGGTTTGAAAGTTATAATGATGACCGGCGATAATGAGTTGGTTGCAAAATCTTTAGCCGCTAAAATTGGTATCGATGATTACTTTGCGAATGTGATGCCGGAAGACAAGTCCGGTAAAGTAAAAGAACTGCAAGCGAACGGAAGTAGAATCGCGATGGTTGGTGACGGAATTAACGATGCTCCGGCTCTCGCTCAAGCGGATGTTGGAATAGCAATCGGAACAGGAACCGATATTGCAATTGAAACAAGCGATGTTACTTTGGTTAAAGGTGATTTAAATGATGTCCTTCATGCAATTAATTTATCTCACAAAACAATTAGAACTGTTAAGCAAAATTTATTCTGG
>QZJX01000117.1 GCA_003599395.1 Ignavibacteriales bacterium
GTAAGTAAAGAAGTTCAGACTCCGGTAATCAATGGTTTTGTTGTTGACATGAAAACGGATACGGCTGTTACCATAAATTTTGAACAATCGGAATGGATAAGCGGTAATAGTAACTATATAATACAACTCGGTTTCGATTCACGCTTTCAAGCTGCATACCAAGGAAGGAGAGTTGATTATCCTGCAGATTTTGAAATTGAATTAACTGAACCCGGACAAGGTGAAATATCTTTCCCTGCAAGCGGTTTTAGTCAACCAATTCAGTCTAATATTATAGTGAGGAACTTAACTGAAGAAATTGACGACTTTCAATTCATCTTCCGTGATGAAAATAAAGATGCGATTTTCAACGACGGTGATGCAATATTCATGGTTGTTGGCGATTCGCTCGGTAAAAAAGCTACTTCATTTGCTGATGTTAGAATCAGTTGGTCTCTAACTTTAATAAAAGATACTACTATTGTTGAGGCAAACCAAAGACCTCCTCAATATGGTGATGTATTTAAAATTGTAACAAACAAACCTTTCCGGAATAACGAGTTTATGGAATTTACAACGATCGGGCAACGATTTGATAAATCAAAGGCTAAGAATGATTTGGATAAAGTTGCTGTTGTACCTAACCCATATGTTGGTGCGGCGTCTTGGGAGCCATATTCTACCTCGGTTGGACGTGGCGAAAGAAGAATTTACTTTATGCATCTACCGAACGAATGTATAATACGAATATATACTTTGAGCGGAAAACTTGTTGATACTATTGAACATAAAAGCACTATTTCAGATGGACAAGTAGGCTGGGATTTGGTGTCGAAAGATGGAATGGATATCGCCTACGGGGTATATGTTTACCATATAGATGCTCCTGGTATAGGTGAAAAAATTGGTCGCTTTGCAATTATCAAATAAAAATTGAATAAAAATTCCTTGCGGGGAGAAGTTATGTTTAAGTCAAAACTCGCTGTTAAACTTTTTTCGTTGGTTATAGTATTTATGATCAATCATAATATTAATGCACAAAATGTTTCCAAAATCGGAACAACTGCAGCAAGCTTTTTGGAAATTGGTGTAGGTGCAGGAGCAATAGGAATGGGTGGCGCATTTGTCAGCGTTGCGGATAATGCTTCCGCGCTTTACTGGAATGTTGGCGGAATAGCAGAGTTACCTCAATTCGAAGCAATAATTGTTCACACAGATTGGATTGCAGAAACCAATTTCGATTTTGCCGGACTTGTTCTACCACTAGGTACATTCGGTACTATCGGGCTTAGTTTTACTTCTCTTTCGATGGACGATATGAAAGTTACGACTGTCGAAAAACCAAACGGAACAGGGGAGTACTTCAGTGCCAGTGATATTGCCGTTGGTGTATCTTACGCAAGAACTTTAACCGATAGATTTTCTATAGGGTTCACGGTTAAGTATGTCGAACAGAGAATATGGCATATGAGTGCTTCGGCTTTCGCTATAGATGCTGGTACAAAATTCAGAACAGATTTGCTCGGAGGTTTAACAATAGGCGCATCAATATCCAACTTTGGTACACCAATGCAACTTGAAGGCAGAGACGCTCGTTACTTTATCCGCGTTGACGACACAAAACAAGGTTCGAATGACAGAGTGCCTACCACAATTGAGATGGATACCTGGGAATTGCCGCTAATGATGCAGATTGGTGTTTCTACTTTTGCGTTTGATAATGAAACATACAAATTGAGACTAGCTGCAGACGCTTCAGTGCCTAACAATAATTATCAAAGTATGAACGTCGGTGGAGAATTATCTTTTAAAGATTTTCTATTTTTGCGAGGCGGATATAACTCTTTGTTTTTAACTGATGGTGAAGGTGGTCTCTCATTTGGGGTCGGTTTAAATTCCAAAATGATCTTCGCTGATGCTGTTGTTAATTTTGATTATGCTTTTAGAGATTTCGGAAGATTACAAAATGTTCATAATTTTTCGATCGGACTTAAATTTTAATGAAGTTAATTCAGTCAAATACTGTTTTATGTGATAACGTGGTTAATCCTTTTAAGCGGTTTCTCTGTTTAATAGGTTTTATTAACCCCCGACCTAAGTCGGGGGTTAACGGAAAAGATAATACCAATCTAACTGTTTTAACGGTTTCTAAATTCATTCTGTTATTCTTTTTAGCAAGTCTTGTTAAGCTGCCTGCCCAGAGTTTATTCGGTGAATTAAATAACAACTCTATTCAACCTTATGAAGTAGTTGCAAAAGTTGGAGATAAAGCAATAACTGCAGAAGAATTTTTTTATAGTTATGAATATGGACCAACTTTCCCAAAGCGAATGGAGAACTCAAAACAAATTCATTTGAAATATTTGATTAATGAAAAGTTGATCGCTTTAGAAGGATATAATGAAAATATTCTAACTGATGATGGAGTTGGCATACTTTACAAAGATATAAACGCCGATCTTGCAACCGAAGAAATGTTTAAAGATGAGATTCTAAACACAATTGAAATTGATGAAGTCGAAGTTGATTCAATAGTCAAAGACAAACAAATTGAAGTAGAATTAAAATGGCTCTATTCTCCCGATATTGAAAGTGCCAAGCAATTTATGTCTGCCTTAAACAACAACGCTACATTCGATTCACTTTTTAATATGCAGATTAACGATTCGGTTTTTCTCGATATGAGATCAATGACTTCGTCAGTTTATTCACTTAAGAAAAACAATCCGCTGCTCGCTCAAATTATCGATACCATGAAAGCCGGTAATTACTCATCACCAATTCATGTAAATGACGAATGGTACATTGTTAAACTCGAGAACATTTGGAAAGATATGGTGACAAATCAAACCGAGTACGGTAAATTGTACTTTGAAGCAAAACAAGCTGCACTCAAGTTTGCTATGGATAAAGAATCTGGTAAGTACGTTGATAACTTATTGCGGAATGAAAATCCAACAATTAAAAAAGATGCTTTTGATTTGTTGCGTTCATATCTAGGTAAATTTGTTTTGCCAAATGAAAAATATAATAATTGGAATTTGGAAGGTAATCTAGAAAGAGCATTATCGGCTCTCGGATTACAAAGAGGGGAACAATATCCCGGTATTGAACTGGTAACAAGTGATAACAATTCATTTATGGTGGATGAATTTCTATTATGGTACCGTAATAGAAGTCTGCAAATAAAATTTGATGAAACAAATTTCGATACATTTTCCGCTTCATTAGAAAGTATGATTTGGAGAATGGTAAGAGATAAACTGTTAACTATGCGTGCTGAATCAAAAGGTTACTTTGAAAAAGATTGGGTTAAAACACAATCATCTTGGTGGAGGGATAAAGTTGCATACAGTGCAATGAGACAGAAAATCGCCAATTCTGTTTTGTTGGAAAGTGCCGAAGTAAATCAAAATGGTGATTCAAAAAAATCGGTTTCCGAACAATCTTATAAACTAATGGAAAAGATGCTACGTGTAATTCAGCAAGCAAAGAAAAAATACGATGTTGAAATAAACGAAGATGTATTGAGCAAAGTAAATGTATCAACGGTTAACAATCCTAAAGCTGTGGATTTTTATACTGCTAAAACAGGTGGGCTAATACCTCGTCCCCCTTATCCGACGATAGATAATGAATGGGTTAATTGGGAATAACTGTGATGAAATCGACTCTTCTGATTACTGCATCCGTTGTTTTATTTTCTCTTATTAATTTAAGCTGCGGAAGAAGTGAAGCCGATAAAAATACTATGCTTTATTGGAGTTCTAACAATACTTACGAAATTCAATTTGCAGACTATATAACAAAAAAATGGAATGACGAAAATTTAATTAAAATTAGATTCCAGCCTGTTCCCGAAGGACAATCAAGTGAAGAGGTTATACTCGCTGCTGTTGTTGGTAAAACCACTCCCGATATATATTCGAATATGTGGCAGGGCGATGTTGAAGCTTATGCACAAGCCGGGGTTCTTATTCCTCTCGATACACTGGATGGATTTTTAGAATTTATTTATGATAGATGCGATAGTGCTGTTGTTGAAGAGATTAGATCTAACGACGGACATATCTACCAAATTCCGTGGAAGATTAATCCTATTATGCTAATTTACAACCAAAGCCCCATTGAAGAACTGGAACTTGATTTGGTACCGGGTAATTATTCGCAATTCACAAATGCTGCCGAAAAATTTAAAACCGATCTAAACGGTGATGGTTACGTAGATAGATGGTTCGGATATGCAGAAGTTCAGGTTACTTGGTGGCAGAGATTTTTTGACTTTTATCCTTTATATCTTGCTGCTTCGGGAGGAGCTTCGCTTGTAAAAAATAACAAAGCTGTTTTCGATAATGAACATGCTGTAAATGTTTTTAAGTTTCTCAGAAACTTATATGCAAATAATTATTTCTCCAAAGAAAGGTTATCGGCACGTCAAGATGTTTTTCTCTCCGGTGTTATTGCTACACGTTTTACAGGTCCATGGGAAATCGCACACTCAGAAAAATATAAACCTGAAAGCTTTGAATATGATTTCCATCATCTTCCTGTACCGGATAACCATGAAGGACCTATTTATACTTACGGAGATCCGAAAAATATTGTAATATTCAATACATGTAGAAATCCTGAATTAGCCTGGAAGTTTTTACGAGATATGATTAATGAAGAAAATGATTTGAAACTTTTAGAACTCAGCAACCAACTTCCTCGAAGAAAAAATATAGATGGAAATACACTATATACCGGGTACTTCGAACAGAATCCTAAAATGAAAACATTTGCGAAACAAGCAAAATTTGTAAAAGGTACTGATGCTAGTCCTGTACTTAAAGAAGTATTCGATTTAATTTCACAGCAATATGAAGCTTGTGTTATTTACGGCGTTAAATCACCGGAAGAAGCTGTTAAAGATGCTGCAGATGCAGTTAACTTATTATTTTTAAAGTAAAACGCTAAATGAGATTTCAAACAAAGATAACGCCATATTTACTTGTTTCTCCGTATATAATTCATTTTATGTTATTTGTAGCGTTCCCTGTAATATTTTCTATCATCTTAACTTTTCATAAATGGAATATCATTTCACCGATGGAATACGTCGGGTTGAACAATTATATCAGGTTATTTAAAGACGAAGTATTTTTTAGATCTTTAATAAACACATTAATTTTTCTGGTTATTCATATCCCGCTGCAAATAATTGTAGCTCTGTTCTTAGCAGTAATACTAAATCAAAATATCAAGTTTCGTGGATTTTTTAGAGCTGCATTTTTTCTGCCTGTAATTGTGTCGGGAGTTGTTGTTACAATTCTCTGGCAGCAGTTATACGGTTTTGATACCGGATTGCTAAATAGATTATTGGTAAGCATAGGTTTAGGTAAAGTTGGGTGGTTAACCGATCCAAATATTGCAATGCCTTCAATTGCTTTAATGGCAACCTGGAAAAATGTCGGTTTGTACATTGTTTTGTTTTTAGTTGGACTGCAAACTGTACCAAATCAATATTATGAAGCCGCTGATATTGAAGGTGCATCCAGGTGGCAAAAATTTTATAAAATAACTTTACCGATGATTAACCCAACAATTTTTATGGTTGTTATTTTATCGACAATAGGTGGTTTTTCATTATTTATCGAACCGTATGTAATGACTGGAGGCGGACCGCTTAATAGCACTATCTCTGCAGTTCTGTACATTTATAAACAAGGTTTCTTTTATTACCATATGGGTTATTCAGCAACTTTAGGTCTATTCTTCGCCTTAATTATAATGGCTGTTGTTGTTATTCAGAAAAAATTTGTTGAGCGTGATATTTGAAACTTGTTAAGAAAATATGCTTTTATTTTTTATTGTTAATCGGTGCGCTGATATTCATCTACCCGTTTTACTGGATGGTAATGGCATCGCTTGCGCCTGAAAATGAAATTTCAATTCTAACTCTTCTACCTTCTTCGGTTTCAATAAATAGTTATACGCAGATGGTTGATAAAATTCCAATCGGAAGATCACTTATTAATAGTTTAATTGTAGCATCGTCTGTTACGGCTGGAGTTCTTATTTTCGGCTCGATGATTGGTTATGCTTTATCACGTTTAGAATTCAAAGGAAGGAATACGATTTTTTACATTATAATTTTTACTATGACCCTCCCGTTCCAAATAACACTTATACCGCAATATATAATTATGGTAGAGTTCGGATGGATTGATACTTATTTGGCATTGATCGTTCCATATTTTATTAATGCTCTCGGAATAATAATGTTCAGACAATATTTCAAATCCATTCCGCAAAGTTTAATTGATGCTGCACGGTTGGACGGCTGTGGTGAATTAAAAATAATTTTCAAAATTCTTTGGCCTAATTCAATACCGGCAATTGTTACGATAGGTATTATAACTTTTATGGCATCTTGGAATGAAGTACTTTGGCCATTGATTGTAATTAGAGACGAAAGTTTAATGACAATGCCGCAGTTAGTTACATTATTTGCAGTTGGTGGTAGAGCTGATTCACAATTGGGGGTTAAACTTGCATCGGCTGTGATGTTAGCATTGCCTATCATTTTAGCTTACTTATTCTTCCAAAAATATTTCATACAAAGTATGGCATCAACCGGTATAAAGGAATAATGTCTTATGAATGTACAAAAATTAAAACTACGCTTAAAAGCTGACCCACGGAAAGTTATTATACAACCGTTGGGCATGAATAAGCAAAGAACTAAGAGAGTAATAGATAGAATTATTAAGTTAAGTAATTCCGATATAGATAAGAAAATTAGTGAAGTATATGATGCGTTCTCTAACCGTCATAAGAATTTCGAAACAAGACTACAAGAAAATTATAACCGGGTGAAGAAAATTGTATCAATAGGAAAAATAAATAGGAAAACACAACAATTAATCGGTGCATATTTTTCAAAAGAATACTCAATAGAATCAGCCGCACTTTTTAATCCGTCTATTGTTCCGCATCCGGCACAAGATAAAACAAGCAAAGGCGAATTGAAATTTGTTATGAGTCTGCGCGCAACCGGTGAAGGTCATATTTCTTCAATTGAATTTCGTGAAGGTATTATTTCAGCAAGTGGTAGTGTTAAAATAATTAACGAATCTGCATTCAGAATACTCCCCAAAGTAACTGCTTATAAATACAAAGAGATAATTGATAAAAAAAATATCAAACATAATTCTCTTAACTATTCTAAAGAAGATTTAATGAGCAGCAATTACAAATGTATGTTCGAGAAAAATTCTTTGATTTCCGAACGAGTCCTCTTTCCTTCGTCAAATGCAGAATCAATGGGAATGGAAGATGCAAGATTTGTGAAATTTACTGACGAAGGAAATGCAAAATATTTATCGACCTATACAGCTTATAACGGAAAATCATTTCGGACACAGCTTATAGAGACTAAAGATTTTCGAAATTATGAAATAGGAACTCTTCACGGGAATATGATTAATGATAAAGGAATGGCTTTATTCCCAAGAAAAATTAAGGGAAAGTATTTTATTACATCAAGACAGGATGGTGAAAACCTATATATGATGGAATCTGATAATCTTTATCAGTGGGATAAAGCACGAAAAATTCTTCAACCAAAACAAATTTGGGAATTTGTGCAGCTTGGTAATTGCGGTTCACCCATCGAAACAAAAGAAGGATGGCTGTTATTAACTCATGCGGTTGGACCATTAAGAAAATATGTGATGAGCGCAATTCTACTCGATCTAAATAATCCCTATAAAGTTATTGCTGTACTTAAAGAACCGCTTATTGAGCCGGATGAGAATGAAAGAGAAGGATATGTACCTAATGTTGTTTATTCATGTGGCTCGCTTGTTCATAATAATAATTTGATTATACCTTACGCTATGTCTGACTCGGCTTGCGGATTTGCAAAAATAGAACTTAATAAGATCTTTAATAAATTTTCATAAATTCTATTAACGTACTAACTATGGAAAAATAATATGAATATAACTCGATTTAAATCAAACCCTATTTTAACAAAAGAAAACGTTCCTTTTAAAGTGAATAGCATCTTTAATGCAGGTGCAGTTAAATTTAACGATAAATATATTTTAGTCTGTCGTGTTGAAATGCCAAACGGAAGATCTTCGTTTGTACTTGCAGAAAGTCCGGATGGTTATTCTTTCAAAATTCATGATAGACTATTTCTGTCTCCCGAAGATCATAAAGAATGTTATGATTATGTTAAGTGGGGTATCGAAGATCCTCGTATTACTCAAATTGAAGGTAACTTTTTACTTACCTACACCGGTTATTCGGAATATATGCCTCTAGTTGTTTTATCTGAGACGAAAGATTTTAAAAATGTTAAAATTCACGGACCAATTTCAGAACCTTCAAATAAAGACTGCTCATTATTTCCCGAAAAGATAAATGGTAAATATTGGAAGATTGATCGACCATCTGCCGAAAATAGAAAAGATATCTGGATTTCATCAAGCCCGGATTTAATTCATTGGGGAAATTATAAAATACTTATGCAGACTGAACCTGGTACATGGGAAAATGATAAAATTGGTTCATCTAGTGATCCGATAAAAACTGACAAAGGCTGGCTAATGCTTTATCACGGTGTGCGGGGATTTGGGATTACATCTCTTTATAAGTTAGGCGTTGTGATGCTTGATTTAAACGAACCTTGGAAAGTTGTTGGTAGGAGTAAAGAACCGATTCTTGCTCCTGAAATGGATTATGAAAGAGTTGGCGATGTCAACAATGTTGTTTTCGCAAATGGTTGGATAGCCGAAAGTGACGGAAGAGTAAAAATCTATTACAGCGGCGCAGATACTAATGTTTGTGTTGCAGATACAACTATCGATTATTTAATCTCGGTGTGTAGATGAAATACGATATAAAAAAATATTTTCTTTTGATACTGTTTATTGTTACAACTATTAGCTGTCATGGTAATGAAAAACTTATTATCAATAACTCTCATCTCGATTACCTTTATGAAGAAATAGTTGTTGACGGTAAGGAGATGGCAATTATTCATATTTATAGTGATTACCCAGATTATACATTTGTAGGTGATGATGATGAAGGAATTGCATGTGTTGATGATGTTGCCCGTGCAGCAGTTTATTATTTATATGATTGGGAAATAAATTCAGAGCAAAGTAGTATTGATAAGAATAAAAAACTCCTTGAGTTTGTCCTTTATTTACAGAGTGATAACGGTTACTTCTATAATTTTATTTGGGATAATTATTCTATAAATAGAGATTTCAAAACAAGTGTTGCTGAGCCTAATTGGTGGTCTTGGAGAGCATTGTGGGCTTTAATGGAATCTTATGTTTTCTATAATCAAAGTGATCCGGTTTTTGCGGAAAGAATATTTGATTCTATTGAAAAACTTATAAGTGCTGTAAAAAAGGATATTCCATTAGATTACGAATATGATGAAATGTACGGATTTACATTACCGACTTGGCTACCTCAAAAGTACGCATCGGATCAAACCGCTATATTGCTCCTCGGTTTGATTGAATATTATAAAGAAACCAAAGACACAATTATTTACAACTACATCAAAAAATTATGCGACGGTATAGTTGCAATGCAGCTGAAGGATGAAGCATTTCAATTTAATGGTGCATTTCTAAGCTGGCAGAATCAATGGCATGCTTGGGGGAACTTGCAATCTTATGCTCTGCTAAAATGTTATCCAATTTTAAATGATGAAGCTATTCTAAACTCCGCACTTTATGAGCTGGATAATTTTTATGCATTTCTTATTCATACAAACTATCTCAACTATTTTAACGTCGAAAAAACTAGTGGAAACCTTAGCGTAATTGAAAGCGAAGGATATTCACAAATAGCATATAATATTAGACCTATGGTTTACGCTTTGTTGGAAGCATACAAAGTTACAAACAAAGATATTTATGCTGAACTAGCAGCCGAAGCTGCAAAGTGGTTAACAGGAAGAAATCCGGCAAATGCAGTAATGTATAACAAAGATACAGGTAGAATATTCGATGGCATAAATTCTGAAAGTGAGGTTAATAAAAACTCCGGCGCTGAATCAACCATTGAAGGTTTGCTGACTTTACTTAAATTAAAAGAGAATGAAAGAGCACTAAAGTATTTCTTGTCGGATAATTGATCAACTATGGATAGAAACAAAATTAATCTTAACCAAAATTGGAAATTTTCTATTTCTGAGAAATCAAGAGGGATGGGACATATTCCTGCCGGTTTAATTGAGCACGGTACATGGTTTAATGCCATCGTTCCCGGTACCATTCACACTGATTTACTGAATAATAAACTGATTGATGATCCATATTACGCAGATAACGAAACAAAATTGAATTGGATTGCCGAACAAGATTGGATTTATAAAACCGAATTCTCAATCGACACAGCAAAGAATATCAATTACTACTTAGTCCTAAATGGTATTGATACAATCGCCGATGTTTATTTAAACGAAAATAAAATACTTTCATGCAGCAATATGTTCGTTAAGTATGAAAAAAAATTAAACAAGTATTTAGCAAAAGATAAAAATGAATTAGAAATATATTTCTATTCGCCTGTTAAATATGCAGAGAGTAAAGAGGCAAATTACGGCAGACTTCCGGTCGAATTAAATTCTTATCGTGCATACATCCGTAAAGCTCAATATTCATTTGGTTGGGATTGGGGTCCTTCATTCCCCACATCAGGAATATGGCGTGATATTTATATCGAAAAACGAACTTCAGCTAAGATTGAATCTATTCGTTTCGATACAATCAAAATTACTCCCTCCAAAGCTAAAGTAAAGATATCTGTTTATATAAAATGCGAAGCAAAACAAAAACATAAACTTTTACTAACACTCGCCGGCGAGAGTAAAGAAATAAAAGTTAACGATTCCGGTATTTATGAAATTGAGCTGTCAATAAAAAATCCTAGATTCTGGTTCTCTAATGGTGAAGGGGAGCCGTATTTATATGAGCTTAATTTGCAATTAATAGACAAAAACAAAATTGAAGTTGATAAGTGTAAAAAGAATGTTGGTATCAGAACTATTGAATTAATTAAGAAAGAAAAGAAAGAAAATACTTTCAAATTAAGAATTAACGGTAGAGATATTTTTGCTAAAGGTGTTAATTGGATTCCGGCAGATTCATTCTTACCGCGTGTTGATAATGATAAGTATAAACAATTGCTGACTCTTGCCAGAGATGCAAATATGAACATTGTTAGAGTTTGGGGCGGCGGCGTTTACGAATCGGATTATTTTTATGAATTATGTGATGAACTTGGTTTACTTGTTTGGCAGGATTTTATGTTCGCATGTGGATCGTATCCGGAACAAAAAGAGTTCGTCAATAATGTTAAAGAAGAAGTTGAACAGAACGTAAAAAGATTACAACATCATCCATCTATTGCCTTATGGTGCGGTAATAACGAAAACGAATGGATATGGTTTCAAAAGTACTCACCTGATTATAAAGAAATGCCTGGTTATAAAATTTATCACAAAATTATACCTGATATTTTAAAAGATTTCGATGCACAGCGTCAGTATCATCCATCATCACCTTTTGGCGATGATGAGGATCCGAATTCGTTTAACTCCGGCAACACTCATCAATGGAAAATATGGAGTATGTGGGTTGACTATACACAAGTGGTAAATGACAAAAGTCTTTTTGTTACCGAGTTTGGTTTTCAAGGTCCGGCAAACAAAGACACACTCGAAAAAGTAGTTCCAAAGGAAAACAGGAAAACACACGATCGCATTTTTGAATTTCATAACAAACAAGTTGAAGGTCCGGAACGAATTTGGCGATTTCTATCAGCGCATCTACCGGTACTAGAAAATTGGGATGATTATTTGTACCTATCTCAATTAAATCAAGGATTTGCTCTAAAAACTTGCCTAGAACATTGGAGGACTAACGGAAAAACAAACGGTGCTCTCATCTGGCAGATTAACGACAGTTGGCCTGTTACCAGTTGGTCAATTATAGATTATAATTTGAAGCCTAAGTTGGCTTATCATTTTGTTAAAAATATTTTTTCACCGCAGTTAATTTATTTTTCTGAAAAAAATGAAATCATAAAAGTAAAATTGCAAAATCAATCTAACGATGAATTCAAAGGGGAATACAGACTTACCGTGATCGATACTTATTCCGGGAAAATAATTGATGAACAAAACGGTAAAGTTAAAATGAAGGGTGGCAGAACTGATTCGATTAATGAATTTAAGAATAGCAATTTTCTTAATAGTAATAAAATCATTTTTGCAAAACTTTTTAACACATCAAACAAATTGATAAGTATAAATTACTACCATCATAAACCTTGGAAACATTATCAAACTGCTGAATCAAACATCTCGCTGAAACTCATTGAAGAAGAGAATAAAAAGAAAATAATCGCAAGCAGTGATAAACCTTCCTACTTCGTCGATTTGTATGCAGACGGAGTGGAGTTCTCAAATCGTGGTTTTACAATTCTCCCAAATGAAGAAATTATAATAGATATTATGAATATCAAGAAGCAATTCGATTTTAATGACATAAAAATATTTTCATTAAATAATTACCTGCATTAAAGCGAATTTAAAAATGTAGTTAACAGTAAGAATTTGTTATCAATTAAAATTAGGGTTCTGAGTGAACTTATCACATCGAATATCAGTAATCATATTAATAACTATCATTCAGTTAACCGCTCAGCAAATTAATATTAATCGCATTGATTTGATGTCTGACTTCCCGTTTCCATATTTAATGCGCGATTGGAGAGAAGTTGCAACAGGTTACGATTCGTTTGTATTCGATTATAATATAGAAGGTCAATATCTTCCTTTAATTTTCTTTAGAAATAATACAATTAATTATCCGGATGATATTAGCTTCGGTCTACACACTGTTGTCGGTACTACTTCTCCGACATCCGGAGAAGCAATTAATGTAATACCTGCAGTAGTGGGAGCCTCACTTATCGGAATCGATAAGAGCAATCAAAATGGCTACGACTGGGTGAAAATGTGCAGAGAGTTTTTTAATAACCGCCCCGAAGAAAATGTTTATCTCAATCATCCATCGGCAACAAGCGGGGACGATTGGTGGTACGCAACTATGCCCAATGTTTTCTTTTATCAATTGTATGACTTATATCCGGAAACTGTTGACTTTAATTATCAGTTAAGAAGTGTTGCCGATCAATGGTTGCGAGCAATTGAAACGATGGGAGGTAGCGATACACCCTGGATCATTCCAAATATGAATTACCGCGGTTGGTATTTATCGACAATGACTCCGCATACATCCGGTGTAAAGGAACCCGAAGCTGCCGGAGCGCTTGCGTGGTTATTATATAATGCATACAAAGAAACCAGGGAAGAGAGATATAGAATCGGTGCAGAATGGGCAATGGAATTTCTTAATAATTATACGACAAACCCTTCTTACGAATTACAATTACCATACGGAGTTTATATTGCCGCTAAGATGAATGCCGAACTCGGTACTCAATATAACATTGAGAAAATGATTAATTGGACTTTTGATATCGGACCGCTTAGAAATTGGGGAGCAGTTGTTGGAAGTTGGGGCGGACTCGATATGCATGGTTTAATTGGAGAAGTCAACGGAACGAATGACTATCCGTTTTTAATGAATACGTTCCAACAAGCAGGCGCATTACTCCCGTTACTTCGATATGATGACAGGTTTGCAGATGCGCTCGGTAAGTGGATGCTTAATGCAGCCAATGCAACTCGCTATTTTTATCCGAACTTTCTTCCGGCAAATAAACAAGACAGTGAAGAATGGGCTTTTCAATATGATCCCAATTCATATATAGGACATGAAGCAATTAGACAATCACAGTACGGTTCATCGCCTTATGCAACCGGAGATGCAATTGCTGGAGGATGGGGGCATACAAATCTTGTCCTTTATGGCTCTTCTCACGTTGGTATCTTCGGCAGTATAATTGATACAACCGATGTAGAAGGAATATTAAAGTTAGATTTACTCAAAACAGATTTCTTCTGTGATGATGCTTACCCGACATTTCTATTTTTCAATCCTTATGATATGGATAAAACAGTTTCATTAGATGTCGGATCAAACAAAGATATTTACGAATCTACAAGTAATACATTTATATCGAGTGGAGTTTCGGGGATTACTCAGATTACAATTCCGGCTAAGCGATCATATATAGCAGTGCTTACACCTAACGGTGGTAATATATCATATGAATATGAAAAGTTACTTGTAAACGGAGTCATCGTTGATTATATGTCGGGACAAGTAGTTACAAATTATCCGCCGAGAATAAAAGCTTTAGCTTCAGAAAAAATTCTAGTTATAAAAAATGATTCGACTAATATTTACTGTACCGCAGTTGACAAGGATGAAGATAATTTATCATATCAATGGTCGGTTGAAAGTGGAACCTTTATAGATAATGATTCTAGTATAGAATGGATTGCTCCAAACGATACGGGAAAATTTACAATCCAAGTTGAAGTAAGTGACGGTAGTGAAACTGTAAACAAACAAATAGAAATTCACGCTGTTGAAAAATTTAATTCTGCTCCTTTAATAAATAAAATTAGTGCCGAGCCAAGGAAAATTGATCTTGGAAAGACTTCTGAAATTGAGTGTATTGCAATTGACAATGAGGGGGATGAAATATCTTATAGCTGGTTTAGTTCTGCGGGAACAATAACCGGAAGCGGTTCTAAAATTAATTGGACTGCACCAACCGATGAGGGGAATTATTCTATAAGGTGTACGGTAAGTGATAAAGACGGGGCTAGTAGCAGCGACAGCATCTCTGTAGCAGTTAGAGATTTCTCGGTAATACAAACCGGAGATTTGATTTTATCTCTGCCCTTTAATGGTAACGTGGAGGATGAGAGCGGTAATAATAACGCAACGACTTTAAGCGGAGCAGTATTAACAACTGACCGATTTGGTGTTACCCAAAGCGCTTATAAATTTGATGGAATTAATGATAACATTCGCGTAGCTAACTCAACTCTTTTGAATTTCTCCAACTCAATTACTCTTAATCTATGGATTTTCATAGACGAACTTTACGACAGAGAACAATATCCAATTTCACACGGCAACTGGGAAAATAGATGGAAAATCTCAATTTCGAATGACAAAATAAGATGGACGATTAAAACAAGTGGTGGTATAACAGACCTGGATTCCGAATCGATGTTGCAAAAAGGAAAGTGGTACAATGTTACAGGTTTGTATTCTGGCGCGGATATGGAACTGTATGTTAATGGTAAACTAGACGCATTTAAAATATGGAACGGAAGTATAAATTCTTCTCCGGTTGATTTGACTATTGGGCAATCGGTTCCCGGTGATAATCAATACAATTTTAATGGTAAAATTGATAATGTACAGTTATACGATTATGCGCTTCCTTATGATGAGATTATTCAATTTTATGATTTGGAAACATCAATTGAAGATGGAGATGATTCCAAACTTCCTTTGAGTAGTTTGTTATATCAAAATTATCCCAATCCGTTCAACAGTCAGACTAATATTAATTTCCAAGTAAATAATTACTCATTAGTTACAATAGAAATTTACAATATACTCGGACAAAAAGTTATAACACTTTTAAATGAAGAAAAATCACCCGGTTCCTACATGTTAAAATGGAACGGAGAGAGTTCTGCCGGAATAAAGGTTCCTTCCGGTGTTTATTTCATTAGAATGAAATCTGATAATTACATCGGCGTAAAAAAAGCTGCGCTGCTTAATTAACTAAATAGAATATCGTGGTTTTATGGAAACGGTTATAAAGGAAAAAGGTCTTGTATCCGTTATCCATGATTTAAGAGTGTTGTAGCACTTTATATTGGAAAATTGCCGTCGGTTTCAACCGACGGAGAATGAAAACAAGAAAAGAAAGGGGCTTTAGCCCAATTTATATTTTCTGTGTAAGGCTAAAACCCTATAATATTTGAGATCATGATATCCCGTGCCTGAAGCCACGGACTATTTAGCTTTTTGCAAAACACACTTAAGTGATATTGAATTATAAAATTGAAAAACATTTTGAGAATTAAGATGAAAAGAATAATAATTACTCTCTTTACAATCATGTTGATTAGCAGTACAAACCTATATTCTCAAGGAAATGATTTACTGCAGATAAAATCAGATTATGAAATCGGGCAAATTGAAGTTGGCGGACCGTTTGTAGGAATAGAAATTCATAAAAGTTTTCCGATGATCAATAGAATTAGTTTTTACTATCCAGTTGCAAATAGTATTGATATCAGCGAAGATTACTGGAAACGTGAAAATTATAGAATTATGTCGATGGGATTAAAAATCGGTAATCAACCTAAATTCATTTTAAGCGAGGAAGCCTGGAAAGTTTTGCAAACACCTTATGATATTGAGTTTCAAAAAAATATTATCAATACTGAAATAAAACTTAAATACGAGTTCTTAAAAAATAAACCGGCATTGGCCGCTGATTTTATAATAACTAATAATTCTGACTCAAGTAAAACCTATGAAGTATATTTACGATATGAAACAATTCTACGAACGAGTCACACTTATGATCTTTTCGATAACGGCATAAGCAACATTTCAAGTGATAAAAAGTTATTAACTGTGGAATATGATTTCCTTCAAACAGGCTTTTCAAAAATATTTTTTTACAATGCAGGTGAACAGCCTGAATATTCATTATCGAATATCGATTTGGAAAACTCTGAAACTCCGGATGAATACTGGCTCAAATCAAATCCACCTTATGAAAGCTCAACTATTAAGTCAAAATGCTATGCAATATTTATCTATTCCAAGGAGTTGCAACCTGGCGAAAGTATGAATATTACGCAGTTAATCGGCTCAACAAAAATTGACGAATCAAAGGAAGTTATTGATTATTTATCGAATAATTATAGAGATGAAATCAAATTATACGAAGATTATATTCTTTCCAACTCAATTGATAAAGAAATCATAAAAACCGGTAACGATAATTTTGATCAAACAACCGATTGGGCGCTTGCTGTAATGAAAACCAACGCTCATTATTTAGACGGAGAAATACTTCCGATGCCGGCACAAGCCGAATATAATTTTTACTTTACACACGATGCCTTGCTAACAGATTTAGCAGCCGTTTATTTCGATACCGAAAGAGTAAAAACAGATTTAGGATTTATTATAAAACACGCTAATGAAAACAACATTATTCCGCATGCATATTATTGGAAAGATACGACTTATATGACAGAATATGCCGGTACCGAAAATTGGAATCATTTCTGGTTTACTTTACTTTCAGCAAGATATTTAAGACATACTAAAGATATAGAATTTACAGAACGACTTTACCCGTACGTAAGTAAGAGTATTGAAACAGCATTAAAAAATAAAGAAGATAACTTAATGTGTTCACAGCAGCCGGATTGGTGGGATATAGGGAATAATCATGGTCCACGTGCTTATATGACGATTCTTGCAATACGAGCATTGAGAGAATATGGTTTTTTACAATCACAATTGAATGTGGAGACAAATGAAATACAATATTATCAAAATATAGCCGATACTTTGCAACATAATTTAATTGAACGGCTTTGGAATGATGAGCTGAACTATCTTACAAATTTTTTCAGCGACGGAAGCGAAGATAAGCATATTTATATGGGATCTATGTTAGCTTCACATTTTGAACTTCTTGATAGAGATAAAAATTATAAGTTGATGGAAACTGCGAAGCAATTTCTGCTTGATGATAAACTTGGAGTTTATACTCTCTATCCGATGGATTTACATTTGCTGGAAGACTACATGGGATTTGTAAATAACGAAGCGGGTCAACCTCATTACTACGCAAACGGTGGAATATGGCCTCACGGAAATGCTTGGTATGTACTCGGGTTAATCAATAACAAAAAATTTGATGAAGCATACAATTTCATTAAAAAAATAATGACTTTGGAAGGTGTGATAAATAGTCCAAACGGACAGCCGGCAATGTATGAATATCGAATCAGTGATAAATCAAATCCCGGAGTTTACGGCAAGATAGATAAACCTCAATTTTTATGGGCGGCAGGATGGTACATCTATTCACTATATCATTTGTTCGGTGTTAAAGAAAATATCTGGAACATTTCGATCGAACCGTTGCTTCCTGCTGAGATTGATTCGGTTAAACTTGCGGTAAGTATTGGTGGAAGTTTAGTCCCGGTTTACATAAAAGGTAAAGGAATGTATGCTTCATCAATTTTATATGATGGCGAGATTTTTCCTTCATATATAATACCGGAGAAGAAGGAAAATATTTCTAAAATAATTATTGAGTTGGGTAAACTCAAACATCCTTTACTTACAAAGGTCGGTGCAAAAATAAGTAATATAAATTATTCGGAATCGGAACATAAACTTTCTTTTACCGCAAAATCTTTTAACGGCAACTCCGTAGATATTAATTTAGTTTCACCGATGGAACCAAGTGAAATAAAAAATAATCAAAATAAACTAGATGCATTTGAAACTATTTATCTTAAAGACGGCAACTGTTCTGTCAAATTTGAATTTACTCAGGAAGAAGAGAATATTATAGATATTTATTTCCAATAAGACTGAAGGTTTATAATGGCGCAAGTAGAATTAAAAAACATATCAAAAATTTATAGCGGAAATACAAAAGTTGTGAACAATGTAAGCTTAACTGTGGAAGATCGCGAATTTGTTGTATTAGTGGGACCATCCGGCTGCGGTAAATCAACTACTTTAAGAATGATTGCGGGTCTGGAAGACATAACCGAAGGTGAAATTCTAATTGATGGTGAAGTTGTTAATAATCAAGCGCCTAAGGATAGAGACATTGCAATGGTTTTTCAAAACTATGCTTTGTATCCGCACATGACTGTATTTGATAATATGGCTTTCGGTTTAAAACTTCGCAAATATTCAAAAGTAGAAATAAAAAATCGTGTAAATGAAGCTGCAAAAATTCTTGATCTTGAAAACTATCTCGATCGTAAACCAAAAGCATTATCTGGTGGTCAACGTCAGCGAGTTGCAGTCGGACGAGCCATTGTTCGGCATCCGAAAGTCTTTTTGTTCGATGAACCGTTAAGTAATCTTGATGCGAAACTAAGAGTTCAAATGCGTACCGAAATTTCAAAACTGCATAAAAGATTAAACGCAACCATGATATACGTTACGCACGATCAAACAGAAGCAATGACAATGGGAGATAAAATTGTTGTAATGAAAGATGGAGTTGTTCAACAAATTGATTCACCGTTGGAACTTTACAACAACCCAAACAATCAATTTGTAGCAGGGTTTATCGGAAGTCCGTCAATGAATTTTATTGAGGGAAGTTTATCACAGAACGGAAATTTCTCTTTTGTGGTAAACGATCAAGTACAAATTAGTTTTCCAAAGAAATTTTCATCCATTTTAAATAATTGTGACAGAAATAAAATTATTGTTGGAATAAGACCCGAGCATTTTTCGTTAAGTAAGGGGACGAGTTTTTCCGATGAAGCTTATTTTAAAACAACAATTGAAGTCATTGAGCCATTAGGGAACGAAACGTTTTTATATTTTATGATTGACGGAAGGCAGTATGTAGCTCGTGTTAATTCTGAAAACGTAAACAATATCGGTGACCTCCTTAAATTGTATATTAATAGAGAAAAGTATTTATTGTTCGATGAAAATGGGAATCGGCTTATTTAAGGTTTATATGGATATTTATTTTTGGTGAAAACAAAAAATTTCTCCCTTATATCATAATACTTATCAACAAGCGTTCTTAAATTCTGCCAAATTTGTATTTCGGTTAATTGATGTTCAAAATTAACGGTAATTTCTCATTCATAATCTAGCTGATACTTGCTTGAAAATGACCAAAATAATTCTCATCTTAATATTACATTAAAGTCTTATTATCATCAAAAAATTTATTTTATAAAACTAAATTCAGATTAATTTGCACCGAGTGATCAAAAATCATTATTTATTCGTGATAAATTTATAACTCGTTATAGCTAAATTCAGCTATAAGATCACAACTCATCTCTTAGATAATAAGTATCTTTTAAAATAAAATTCGAAAATTGAAATGGATGGAAAACTGAAGATTCTGATTATTGATGGCTCAAAGCAAGTGAGTTCGATAATAACTAAATTTCTGGAATCGGAAAATTATACGATTTATTCTGTTGCCCGCATTTATGAAGCACAACAATTTTTACTCACTGAAACACCAGACTTGATTATTCAAGATGTGAACCTACCCGATGGTGATGGGATTGATTTTTCGAAGCATATTCTTCATGATCCAAAATTTAGCTCCACATTTATTCTTTATATGTCGGAAAATAAAACATCGATAGATGAAAGAATTACAGAAATTCAAAATGGTGCTGTGGATTTTATTTCTAAACCCATTAGTAAGGGTGAGCTTCTTGCACGCTTAAATTTTATTTTTAGAGTATTACAAAGAGAGCAAACTCGAAAAACCGAATTATTAAATAACAAGAAACAACTTAAACAAGCAGAAGAAAGATTTAACAATTTACTACAGAATATTCCAAATGGATTTATTTCGGTTTACGATCGTAAATATAGATTCTTTTTTGTCGATGGAAATGAACTTCCGAAATTGAATCTCGAAAAAGAAAAAATGATTGGCAAAACAATTTCAGATGTTTTCCCGGCAGCTATAGCTAATAAATTAATGAGTTTTTATGACGGAGTTTGGAGAGGTAATAAAGTTGAATTTGAATTTGAGTATAAAGATGAATTTTATTTAAGTGCAGCAGCACCGATAATGGATTTAACAAATTCGGTAACACAGATTATAGTTATAACGCAAAACATTTCGGAATCGAAAAAAAATGAATTGTCTTTAAGAAGGAGTGAAGAGAAGTTTAGTTCATTCATGAATCATATCCCTGCCGGAATATTTATTAAAGATTTTGAAGGCCGTTACAGATTTGTTAACCGGTTTAATGAAGAAACATTTGGTATGCATGATTGGGATGGCAAAAAGTCGGAGGAATATTTTGGCGATTCAGTAATAAGTACATTCGATTATGAACAAAAAAGAGTAATTGAAGAAGGTAAATACATCTCATCAACAAGAGTATTCGATAATGAAGGTAATGAGAGAATCTTCAACACGCAATTATTTCTAATTGAGAATGAAAAAGGAGAAAAATTAATTGGCGGAGTTTCTCTCGATGAAACTGAATATCACCACGCAATGGCAAGACTTGAAGAGAGTGAAGAGAAGTATCGTACTATTTTTGAAAATTCGGTACTGGGTATTTTCAGAACAACTTCTGATGGAAAAATAATCGAGATCAATGATTCGCTTGCAAGAATTTATGGTTATAATTCAGCAACCGAGATGCAGAAAGAAGTAAAAAATGTTCTTCAAATGTATGCTAATACCGAGGATAGATCAGAACTCGCTTCTCAATTATCTAAAAATGGTTATATACACAATTATGAATTATTAGCCAATCATAAAGATAATTATCAGAAATGGGTTTCTATTAATGCTACAGCTCAACTTGGCCCCGATGGCGAAGTCTATTTTGACGGAACCATAGAAGATATAACTGATAAAAAAAATTATTTGGCTACACTTAAACAAAAGGAACAAGAGTTTCGCGAAATATTTAATTCGAGCGTAGATGCCTTATTTATACAAGACATCTCAACTGGATTAATTATGGATTGTAATGACCGAACAGTTGAAATGTATGGTTATTCCTCCAAAGAGGAGATTATTGCTAAGACAGTAGCAAATCTTAGTGCAAACGTATCCCCTTATGATGAGATTGCTGCTCAAAATAATATTCGCATCGCTAAGGAAAATGGAAGTTGCCATTTTGAGTGGCTTGCAAAAAAGAAAACTGCTGAAAATTTTTGGGTTGAAGTTAATCTTAAAAAAACTGAAATCGGCGGTAAAGATAGAATTTTAGCGATCGTGCGTGATATAAATGAACGTAAAGAAGCGGCAAAAAGATTAGAGGAAAGCGAACTAAAGTACAGAAATTTATTTGAGAATCAATTAGAGTCTTTTGCTTATCATGAAATTATTTTAGAAAACGATGTGCCTATTGATTACAGATTTATTGATGTAAATAATAAATTTATTGAGCAAACAGGTCTTAAAAGTAAAAATGATATTATTGGTAAGAGAGTTTTAGAATTATGGCCAGGAACAGAAAAATATTGGATTGATACATATGGAGAAATAGCGCTTACCGGTGCACCAAAAGTTTTTGAGCATTTTTCCTCAGTTCATAATCGCTACTATTTAGTTAATGCGTACTCACCTCAAAAAGGATTTTTTGCTACTAGTTTTTTGGATATCACAGCGAAGAAAAAAACCGAACTTGCCTTAAGAAGTAGTGAAGAAAAGCTAAGAGCCTTTTTTGAATCGGATGTTGTTGGCACTGTATCTGCCGATATATATGGTGGTATTCATAATACCAATAAAAAATACTTAGAGATAATTGGTTATTCTGAAGAAGAAGTAAGAAGTGGAAAGGTACGTTGGAATAAAATAACACCTGAGGAATTTAGTGAAATTGAAACCGCGAAAATTATGGAAGCAAAGAAGCATGGTTCATGTAAACCTTATGAGAAACAATATATTCGAAAGGATGGAACAAGAATTTGGGTAATCATCGGATTTGTTCTAATTGAATCAGCAGAAGAAGAATTAATTGCTTTTATCCTAGACATACAAAAGATGAAAGAGAATCAACTTGAACTGGAAAGAAGAAATAAATTTATTCAAACAGTTATGGATAATCTCCCTATTGGTGTCGCCTTAAATAAAATTAAGGAAGGAAGCGCATTTTACGAAAATCAAAAGTTTAACGAGATATATGGCTGGCCTTCCGATGATATTAGAGATGTGAGCAAATTCTTTGAATTAGTTTACCCGGATCCCGAATATCGAAAAGAAATTATGGATAGAGTTATTTCTGATATGCAGTCCGGTGATCCAAAAAGAATGAAGTGGGATAATTGCATCGTTACTCATAAGGATGGTAGTAAGCATATAATTAATGCACAAAATATTCCTTTACCGGAACAGAACATTATGGTTTCAACTGTGATTGACGTTACTGCGGAAAAACAGATTGAAAATCTATTAAAGGAAAGTGAAGAAAGATACAGAGTATTAGTTGAAAATGCCCCGGATGCAATTGCAATCCATACAGATGGTAAAATTGTTTTTGCGAATCCGGCCTCCATAAAACTTCTAGAAGCCGATAGTCGAGATGAAATAATTGGTCTTGATTTATCAAAAATTATTTATCCTGAGGATGCCGAAGATGTGATGGAGCGTGTTGAGGATTTATTACAAAATGATAAACCAATGTATTTGATTGAGGAAAGATATATCACATTAAAAGGTAACGTTATTAATGCTGAAGTTACTGCCGTCCCGATTATTTTCAATAACAAAAAATCGATTCAGGTAATTGTACGCGATATTAGCGAGAAAAAGAGAGCAGAAATTGCGCTTAAAGAGAGTGAAGAGAAGTATAGATTATTAGTAAACAATCAAACCGACCTTGTGGTTAAGATTAATACTAATGGAGAATTTGAATTTACGAGCAAATCATATTGTGAATTGTTTGGTAAAAATGAGGAAGAACTTATTGGTAAGCAGTTTATACCTTTGGTGCATGAAGATGATGTTGAGCATACATTAAATGAAATGAAAAAATTATACGAACCTCCTCATAGATGTTACATAGAACAAAGAGCTAAGACAACAATTGGCTGGAGATGGCTTGGTTGGTCGGATAAAGCAATCGTAAATAATAATGGTGAAGTTGAATCAATTATCGGTGTTGGACGTGATATAACTGAACGTAAAGAGATGGAGCAACAAATTTTAGCTCAGAGAAATTTAGCTGAAATGTATCTTGAAACTGCAGCGGTGATGATGATTGCTCTTAATAATAAGGGCGAAGTTACTATGATAAATCGTGAGGGATCGGAACTATTAGGGTATTCAAAAAAATATATAATCGGTAAAAACTGGGTGGAAAATTTTGTACCTCAGACAAATAGAGAACGCGTTAGTGATATTCTTTTAAAAGCCCTTGCTGGTGAAATAACATTAAATGAATATGTTGTAAATGAAGTATTATGCAGACATAAAAAGATTAAAATCATCGGCTGGCATAATAATATATTACGTGATGAAGACGGGAATATAATAGGAGTATTAAGCTCGGGTGAAGATATTACTGAATCTATTAGACTCCAGCAGAACCTTGAATCAACCAATAAAGAATTATCTGAATTAACAAAACATATTCAAGAATTAAGAGAGTCGGAGAGAACCAAGTTAGCAAGAGAAATTCATGACGATCTTGGCCAAGCTTTAACAGCTATCAAGTTGGATCTCTCGCTCGTTAAAAATTATAACGATAATCTCGATGCAGAAATACGAAAAAGAGTCGAGTCCGCTATTATGCTTGTAAACCATTCAATTAAAACTGTGCAACAAATTACAAGTGAACTGAGACCCGGATTAATCGATGATCTTGGCTTATTACCTACTATAGAATGGTACACAAACGAATTTTCTGATAGAAGTAAAATAGAAACAAATTTAACAATACTGATTACTGAAGAAAGTATTAAAGAAGAACAGAAAATTACTATTTATCGAATTCTTCAAGAATCTTTAACAAATGTGGTTAGACACGCTGAAGCAAAAAAAGTAAACATAACTCTAAAAAAAGTTGATAATAATCTTGTTCTAGCTATAGCGGATAATGGAAAAGGAATTCCGGAATCAGATAAGAAAAGTATGAAATCATTCGGGTTAATTGGAATGCGTGAGAGAGCAAGTTCAATTAATGCCGATTTGGAAATCGAAAGTAAATTAAATAAAGGTACTACAGTAACCTTAACTGTGCCACTGTAAACAAACATATATTTAATAAAAATACATTTAGCAAGGATATGTTTTATGAAAGCTCTTGTTGCCGATGATCACTCTATCGTTAGAATGGGTGTAAAACATATCCTTGAAAGACACCCTGTAATTACTACTATATTTGAGGCGAGTGACGGTCAAGAAGCATTAAAAATTATTGAGGAAAATGAACTCGATTTAGTAATCTTAGATATTTCTATGCCGCTAATAAGTGGATTGGAAGTTCTCAAAAGAGGGTTGGAAATCAAACCCGGAATTAATTTTTTAATCCTAAGTATGCATGCGGAAAAGGAATACGCGTTAAGAGTTCTTAAAAATGGAGCTAGTGGATATTTAACAAAGGACTCACTCGCCGATGATTTACACAGCGCAATTGATATAGTGCTTGATGGCAAAAAATATGTTTCTCAAAATATGTCCGAAATCTTACTCCATATTAATGAAGAAAAGTTTGAAATACCCTTGCACGAAAAGCTTTCCGAAAGGGAATTTGATGTCCTTATAAAACTAGCTTCGGGTAAAAAGTTAAATGATATAGCCCAAGATTTATTTTTAAGTGTTAAAACTGTCAGCACATACAAAACACGCCTTTTAGAAAAAATGAATTTATCCTCAGTTGCCGAGATTACAAAATACGCTATTGATCATAAATTGATAGAGTAGTTTGTAAGAATATTCCTACAAAAGATTCAGAAAAGTCCTACATAATTATAAAACCTTTTTGATTATTCTTAAACAACAAAACAAAAAGCCTAGAGGGGTTTCAATGAGGATTTTATTAGTAGATGACTCAAAGATTTTACAAGAAAGAATTCTCAGCATCATTAATGAATGTGATTTTGTTCAAGAAGTTGATCAAGCATACAACACTTTGGAGGCGAAAGAAAAACTAATCGGTTCCAATTATGATCTTGTCATTTCCGATATTCGAATGCCCGGTGGGGGCGGATTGGAATTATTGCAGTTCATTAAAGAACGTCAACCTGATACAAAGGTTATTATTATGACTAATTACCCTTACCCACAATATCAAAACAGAGCTTCGGAACTCGGGGCTGAATATTTCCTAAGTAAAAATGAAGAACTCGAAAATCTTGCAAATATTATTTGTGAATTGAATTTCCCAGATATCGAGTCAAACCATAATTAAAAATTCAGATGAACATAAAAGAATTACTCGTTAAGAAATTAGTCAAGAAGAAAGCCCTTTCTGTTTGGGCTGCAGTTATTATTTCTATATTAATTATTGGTGCGGCATTATACTATTCAAATCTGCGGAATGATATAAAAATTGATGCGCATAGAGAGTTGGAAACGATCTGTAAACTTAAAGTTAGACAAATTGAGCGCTGGTATAATGAGCGAAAAGATGATTTAGAAATCGTGTCTCAATCTATGATATTAGTTCAACGCTTAGAAGAATGGTTTGCCAATAGAAATGATACGCTGATAAGAAATTCAATTCGAGATAGAATAGAAATTATTCGAAAATCAAAAGATTACAAAAACATTTTCATTGTATCAACTCAAGGGAAAGTATTACTATCACTTGATAAAGATCATGAGTTTGAATCGTTCACCGACAGTGAATTACTAAAGCAATCCATAGATCATCAAAAAATAATTGTCTCGGATATCTTCTTCTGCTCAATAGAAAATGATATTCAAATGGATTACATTGCTCCAATATTTAATAGACAAAATGAAATTGTAGCATTGTTTATTTTTCGTCTGGATCCGAAAGAATATCTTTTCCCACTTGTTGAACAATGGCCTATTTATAATAAATCTGCAGAAACTGTTTTAGTGAAACAAATGGATGATAGTGTACAATTCTTAAATAGTCTGCGTCATCTTCAAAATAATCCTCTTGATTTAAAAGTTAGTTTGAAAGATGTGAATGTCCCAGCAGTACAAGCCGTATTAGGTTCAAAAGGTGTTTATGAAGGTGTTGATTATAGAAACACTGAAGTTATTTCTTATCTATCTGAAATACCCGGTACAAATTGGTTTTTAATTTCAAAAATAGATAAAAGTGAGGTTTACGCTGAGCTCAATTACAGAGTTGTTATATTAATTACATTTTTATTATCTCTAATATTTTTAACCGCGGTAGGCTTTGCTTGGATTTATTCTATAGATAAAGAGAAAGTTTACCGTCAGTTGTTTATACGGGAGAAGGAATTTACAAAATCATTGATGCAGTTTAAAACTATACTCTATAGTATTGGTGATGCTGTAATTACAACAGATAAAGCCGGGATCGTTCAACAATTAAATCCGGTTGCTGAGAGGATGACCGGCTGGACCGAAGAAGCGGCAAGAGGAAGAAATTTCGACGAAGTAATTCAATTAATTAATGAATCTTCCGGTGAATTAATTGAAAACCTGGTTAGTAAAGTACTGCAAAAAGAAAGTATAATTGAATTTTCTAATCATACATTCCTAAAATCAAAAACACAAAATGAAATCCCGATTGCTAGCGGTGGCGCACCAATTATAGATGAACATAACGAAATTATTGGTGTTGTTCTTGTCTTTCGTGATCAAACATTTAAGTATAATACCGAGAAAGCTCTTAGAGAAAGTGAATCAAGATATAAAGGGATTTATGAAAATGCCGCTATCGGTATCTACCAAATTGATAAGGGTGGTAATTTAATCTTAGCTAATCCGGCTTTTTTAAAAATGATAGGTGTAAATACATTTAATGATATTAAAGGCAAAGCACTTATAAGAAAAGGATTTGCTTCAATTGAATCCCGCGCTAGGTATAAATCAATACTAGATGAGAAAGGAATTATTATTGACTATGAAGATAAGTGGAAACGTACCGACGGCAAAGAAATTTATGTGCTGGAATCAGCTAGAGCAATACACGATGAAAACAACGAACTTATTTTTTATGAAGGTGTTGTACTTGATATCACAGAACTTAAGTTGGCTACTAAAGAGTTGACTTCTGCTCGTGATAAAGCTATCGCAATGGAAAAAATCAAATCTGAATTTCTTGCGCAAATGTCTCATGAAATCAGAACTCCTTTGAATGCGATGTTGAGCACAATTGATTATGTAAGAGATGAAGTAAAAGATAAACTAAGCTTTGATGCTCAGACTGTATTCAATATCATAGACAATTCCGGTAAAAGAATAATTGACACTATTCAATCAATTCTTAATATGTCCGAATTACAATCCGGTAGTTACGAAATAATAAAATCTAAGTTTGATTTAGTAGCAGACATTATAAATCCGGTTATTGATTTGTATGTCCAAAGGATAGTTGAGAAAAAAGTAAAACTTAAATTCGAAAAGCCCGACGAAGATTTTATTTTACAATCTGATTTTTATTCAACCGAACAAATCTTTAAAAATATTTTTGATAACGCTGTAAAATTTACCAAGCAAGGAAGCATAACTGTTCGATTAAGCAAAGTGAAATCGCATTTTGAACTTGCAATCATCGATACGGGAATTGGAATTTCACCTGAATATTTAAGTAAAATTTTTGATCCGTTCACTCAAGAGTATCAAGGTTATTCACGTCCATATGACGGATGCGGACTTGGCTTAGCCATAACAAGAAAGTACTGTGAGTTGGATAATATTGAGTTAAAAATTGATTCTATAAGAGGAAAGGGAACTGAGGTCACTCTTATTTTCAAAAATTCTGATCTACTTTAGGATGATATAAAAATAAGCCATTATATATTTTGTGGAAGTGTAATAATAAATTCTGATCCTTTCCCAAGTTCTGAATTAATTTTCAACTTCCCATTATGTTTTTGAATAAATTCTTTACAGAGACTTAGTCCAAGTCCAGTACCTTTTTCACCGGCAGTTCCCACTTGTGAGTTAACAAAATCTTCAGATAAAATAATTTTTTGATCCTTCGGGTCAATTCCTATTCCGGTATCAATTACTTTTATATTTACAAAATTATTCTTGATAACGGATGTAACAATAATCTTGCCTCCCACCTTATTAAACTTGATGGCGTTTGTTATTAAATTTCGAAAAACTATTTCCAGCATAGTCTTATCGGCTTTAATTACTTTTTGTTGAAGATCAGTTTCAATTATAATTGATTTATTCTTAAGCTGCGGATCAAGTGAATCAATTATTTCAGCAATAATGTTTTCTAAATTTAGGAGAGTAGGGGAGTATTCAATTTTGCCTCTTTTTGATGCCGATAAATTCAATAGATTCTCAAGCAGTGTATAAGTTTTTTTTGTGGTCTGGTCTAAGTTAGTAATTATTTGTTCTCTGTCTTCAGTTGAAAGTGTCTTATCTTTCAACAGATCTATTTGTCCCATCAATGAAAAGAACGGATTTCTCAAATCATGCGCGATTATAGAAAATAGTTTATCCTTAGTAGCGTTAAGCTGTTTCAATTCTTTATTACGTTTTTTGTTTACTCTATACTTAAAAAGTACTGCAGACACAAGTATTAATAAAAACAGAATTGTTGTAATTAAATATCTTTCTTCTTGTTGTTGTAATTCAAGATTTCGGTTAATCTTTTCTAAATTTTGATTGATTGTAAATTTACTCTGTACTTCACTCAGTGTTTCAAATTGTTGTTTAGAATAAATCGAATCATAAACAGCAGTATATCTTTCAAAATGACTCTCAACCGAATCAACATCATTTATATTCAAGTAAAATTTTATGAATGCTTCATGAACCTCTAAAAGTTTTTGCGAGACTTTTAGCTTTCTAGCAATTTGCAAAGCTTCATTTAATTCACTTTTCCCTAAATTGATTTGTCTAAGTCTCGAATGCACTAATGCCTTTCCTAATAAATTACTTATAATACCATATTCATGATTTCTTTCTTGATTTAGCTTTATCGATTCATCATACATTTGAAGAGCTTCCTTATAATCACCGTAATGAGTATAGATATCTCCCAGCCCGTTATAATTGAATGCCATCCAACGTTTGTTATCCAGTTCTTGGTTGAGTTTAAGTGACTTTTGGAAAAAATTTAATGCTGTTTCGAACTCTTCATTATAAAAGTGAGTTAATGCGATTTCATAATAAGCCGATGCAATTCCGATTGCGTTATTAACTTTAATCCGAACTTCTAAAGCTTTGTAGAAATGTTCTAAAGCTAAGTCAAATTGTTTTTCAAATCGGTTAACTAATCCAAAGTTAATATGGCAATACGCAATACCGATTGAGTCATTTATACTTTGAAATATTTTCATTGATAAGTTTGCATAATCTAAAGCGAGTGCGGAGTTACCCGTTAAATAATAAGCATCACCCAAATTGTTGTAAACATAACCGATGCTTGTCGAATCATTTGTCAATAAAGCAGCTTCAAGCGCTTTATGAAAATAAGGTATTGCTGCAGAATTGTTATATAAGTAATGAATGTTTATTGCACCGACAAAATTCGAGGCACGTCCATATTCTTTTATTAACTTTAAACTGTCAGCTAAGTGGATTGCAATCTTACCGTATTTTATAGCGGATTCAGTATCTTTTTCGCGGAGATTCCACGATAATTCTGTATAATAATTCACCTTCTGAATGGGAGAAAGATTCTGAACCTTATTGCTGATACTATCCGGCAGATCACCAGAAAATGCTAATACTTGTGTAATAAAAAATATTATAAAAATCGATTTGTGAATAAAGGGAATGTGCGGTTTGTAAAAAACTTTATAAAATAATTTTATGGTATTAGAATGATGAAGTTTTCTGAAATTTCTTTTTATTTGGTAGTTGAATAACAAATTCTGAACCTTTCTCAATTGTGGAATTTACGGAAATTGTACCACCATGTATATCGATAAACTCTTTGCATAATGCAAGTCCTAAACCTGTACCTTTTTCTCCGGCAGTGCCGGCTCTGGAACTAATGAATTCGACCGTAAATAAATTATTGCGCATTTCCTCATCCATTCCAACACCATTGTCCTTAATGACAATAATATGTTCATCGTTATGATCATAAGTAGAAATAATAATCTGCCCTTTACTGTTGCTAAATTTTATTGCGTTGGTTATCAAATTTCTAAGAACGATTTCCAGTAATGATTCATCAGCAAATATTGATTCAACCTTTATATCAAGATTTAGGGTGAGAGTTTTACTTTTAAGTTGTGAACTAAAACTATGTTTTAGATTCAATAAAAGCAATTTTATGTTAAAATGTGATGGTGCAAATTGAATTTTTTGAGTACGCGATTGTGATAAATTTAACAAGTTTTCTAAAAGTAAATAAGTATTGTGAGTTGTTCTATCCAGATCTTCGATGCATTGGTTTCTATCAACTTCATCAATCTGACCATCTTTTAATAGTGAGATATAACCCATCAATGTAAAGAATGGATTTTTGAGATCGTGTGCAATAATCGAAAAAAGTTTTTCCTTAGCATTGTTAGAAATTTTTAACTCATTATTAATTTTCTCTAATTCGTCTTTTTGCTCTTCAATTACTTTATTCTGATTTTCTAATTCTTTATTGATTTCCTTTTTGCGTTTGTTAGTTCTATATAAAACAAAAGTGAAACTCACTAAAAATGCAATGATAGTTGAAAACCCGTAAATCAAAAATTTCTGTCTGTCGTTTTCAAATTTTTGCAGTACTAATTCGGCTCTTATATTTTGTGTGTCAAATTCTTCTTTCAAACGGGAGAGACGTCTTTCCATATCCGTATCCGTAATTCTTTCATGGTAATTCAGATATTCTTTAAATGCATTTAATGATTCTCTCGCCATGTTGCGTGAATCATACAATTCTCCTAAAGATTTGTAATTGTCTCTTAGCAGTGTAAGCTTGTTCATATTTTTTGAAAGTAAAATACTTTCAAGGAATAATAATTCGGCTTGTTTGAAATTTGATTCTTTTAGAGAAATCAAACCTAAGTGGTATTTTGCTTCTGCTGCACGGATTAAATTATCATGCTTCTCAGAATAATCAAGCATTTGTAAAAAGTAATTTCGTGAATTATCAAAATCATTTTTTTTATAATAAGTTTCGCCCAATCCTTTTAAGGAGATTAAGATACCACCTACTGAATTTCCTTTTTCATAATTATACATTGCTTTATTAAAGTAAACGTCCGCTGAATCTAAATTCATTTTAAGGTATGTTGAACCAATATTTGAGTAAATATAACCGTATGTTGTGCTGGTTGGTTCTTTATCTGCATAGGTGAGACTTTCATCAAAATATTCTAATGCTTTTTCAAGCTGATTGGTTTCATTGTAAACCAAACCGATATTTGTCAAAATTAGCGCAGCACCGTCATTATCTTTTACTTCTTTCTGAATTTCGATAGACTTAACAAAGTACTCAAGTGCCTTATCATAAAGAGCATAATGATAGTAAACAGTCCCAATGTTATTGAGAGTTGTAGCATAACTATCAATATCATCATGATTTTCTTTAAGGAGTAAAGATTTATAAAAATAACTAAGTGCACTATCAAAACGTGATACTTCCCAAAACATAAATCCAATGGAGTTAAGCACTAATGCTCTGTCAAAATCATATTCAGTTTTGGAAAAATACTGGGCGGATTTTTTATACGCATGTATAGCAGAATCTCGGTTTTGCATTTCCCGATAAACATTTGCCATCCTAAAATACCAACGAGCTAAATATTCATCGTTAAATTCATCTTCGTTCTTGCCAACTATCGAACTTAAAACCGAAAACGAGGAATCAATTTTTTTTTGATGATAGAGGTAACTGCCTTTAAGTAATTTAAATGATGGGAGTTCTTCGAATCGATTTGAATTTTCTATTCTATAAACTTCATCGAAGAAATTGGTGACTTTTGCTGAATCTCCTAAATCTTTCGCAATTTGTTCAAATATAAATTTATCGGCTTTTTTACCGGATAATGAATTTATGTCTTCTTTACACCCGATAAAAAATAAGATTATCGCAAGCGAAATTATTATGGAAAAATTACGGCACACAAATTGTCTCGTAAAAAGGTTGATCTTACTTTATTTATAAAAGATAAACATAAACTTTGAAAAAAATGAGCATCAATATCTACTGATTTACAATATATATTCGGCTAACTAATATTATCGAATAATTGGCAAAAAAGTTTAGTGATGAGTTATATCGATCAAAGAATTAATTCATTTTTTTAATTAAGTAGGGAAGAGATCGACATGCAAAAAGGAAGAAGTCAATTAATTATTATAATACTTTTATTATTTTCTGCTTCTCAACTCGCATATTGCAGTAGTAAAGGCGAGAATATTACCGAACCTCCGATTAATAACTCCGGAGTTGATACAACTTTTTGTGAAGATGGAACCTCATTATTTTTTGATGAATTTATAATCGAAAATAATACATGGGGAAGAGGTACATTGACAAATTATTCACAATGTTCTTTCCTAAAAGAAGATGAAAGAAATGTTATAATTGGTTGGGAATGGCAATGGCCGATCCAAAGTGGTGATAACGTTAAGGCTTACCCTGAAATAGTGTATGGCTGGAAACCATTTAGAAGTGAAAGTTCCACACAAGCTCTTCCAATAGAAGTTACATCTAATAATAAAATTATATCAAAATATGATGTTGTTAATTCGACGTTTAACGGTATCGGAAATCTTGCTTATGATATCTGGATTACAAATTCACCTACACCAAATGCAAGCAACATTACAAGAGAAATTATGATCTGGGTTAAAAACTATGGACAAGCTGCCGGCGGAAGTAAAGTAAATGAAGTGGATATCGATGGAATCAAATATGATTTTTATAAAGCCGACTGGGATTGGACTTACCTTGCCTTTGTAAATTCATCAGGTCATGATATCACCGAAGTCAACATACATAATTTTATAAAATATTTGTTAACTGAAAATTATATAACAGAAGAAGAGTTCGTGTCTTCAATTGAATTCGGTAACGAAATTATTGAAGGTACCGGTAAAACCGAGATCGTTAATTATCAAGTAATCATAGAGTAATTTTATCATTTATATAATTTGTTGTTATCAAAATGATAACTAAATCTAACTTTTCAGAATATGAGAAAGTTGATATCTGCAAATAGCTATAAAATTAATTACCATTTAATAACGAGACGAAAATGAAAACTCCAACTAGAATTTTAGTTTTATTTTGTTTGTTAACTCTACTTGTGCAAGGACAAAACAATATCGAGGAAAAGATTGAAAATTTGCTTTCGAAAATGACAATTGATGAAAAGATCGGACAGCTTCAACAAGGATTTAATGGAAGTGATAATATCAAAAATGGGATTGTAAATGGAAAATTTGGTTCATTCTTAAATGCCGGAGATATTGAAACAAAAATCGAGTATCAAAAATTAGCAGTTAATGAAAGCCGTTTGGGAATCCCATTGATATTTGGACGTGATGTGATCCATGGATATAGAACAGTATTTCCTATTCCACTAGGACAGTCTGCCACTTGGAATCCTGACTTAGTTAAAAAAGCTGCTGAGATTGCCGCATATGAAGCTTCGGAACAAGGAATACATTGGACATTTGCACCAATGATCGACATTGCACGTGATCCGAGATGGGGAAGAATTGCAGAATCGCCCGGTGAGGATCCGTATTTAGTAAGTGTGATGGCAAAAGCAATGGTAGAAGGATTTCAAGGTGAAAGTTTATCAAATAAAAATTCTATTGCAGCTTGTGCAAAACATTTTGTCGGTTATGGAGCTGCCGAAGGTGGAAGAGATTACAACACAACTTTAATTCCAGAGAATGAATTGAGAAATATTTACTTAAGACCTTTCAAAGCAGCTAAAGATGCCGGTGTTGCAACTTACATGTCGGCTTTCAACGACTTAAATGGAGTTCCAACTTCGGGAAATAAATTTACTTTAAAACAAGTTCTGAGAAACGAATGGGGATTTGACGGTTTTGTTGTAAGTGATTGGGGTTCAATGGTCGAAATGATAAACCATGGATACTGCGAATCTGAAACTGATGTCGCAAAAGTTGCAATTGAAGCCGGTGTGGATATGGAAATGGTATCACAAGCTTATGCAAATGAATTAAAGAAACTTATAGAAGAAGGACTCGTTGATATCGAATATTTGAACACTGCTGTTAAGAATATACTTCGTGTAAAATTTCGATTGGGATTATTCGATAATCCTTTCCCGGATTATGAAGGTGAATCAGCATTATTAAAAAGCGAAAATCTTGAATTTGCAAAAAAAGTCGCACATGAAAGTTTAGTTCTGCTTAAAAATGATAATGTTTTACCGCTTTCAAATACTTTAAATAAAATCGCAGTGATTGGACCACTTGCTAATTCCGGGAGAGATCAAAACGGTACATGGGCACCTGATGGAAAAAGCGAGGATGCGGTAACTCCACTTACAGCCTTAAGAGAAAGATTCAACGATAGAATAGTTTATGAAGCTGGATTGAAAACAAGCAGATCAACTGATATAGATAATGATGCTGTATTAAAAGCTGTTCAACAATCGGATGTAGTTTTGCTGTTTGTAGGTGAGGAAGAGATCATTGCCGGAGAAGCCAAGAGCAGAGCTTTTCTGAACTTCCCGGGAAAACAAAAGGAATTAATTGAGTTAGTATCACAATCTAAAAAACCCACAATAATGATAATTCTTGCTGGCAGACCTTTAACATTTTCTGCTGAGGCTGAATTGGTGGATGCAATATTATTTGCATGGCATCCGGGAACAATGGGCGGGCCGGCAATTGCTGATGTTTTATTTGGTGATTATTCACCTTCCGGGAAGTTACCCGTAACATTCCCAAGAACGGTTGGTCAGGTACCTTATTACTATAATCATAGAAATACGGGCAGACCGGCGCCAATTACGTACGAAGCAGATATTCCGCTCGGAACTCCGCTTAATCCAAAAGATTTTGTTTCAAATTATCTGGACGTTCCAAATAGTCCGGGGTATCCGTTTGGGTTTGGTCTTTCTTATGCTGAATTCGAGTACGATGATTTAAGTCTATCTTCAACAAAAATCGCTCCCGAAGAAAATATTTTAGTTTCTTTAGAGGTTACAAATAAATCCGATATTCAAGCTGATGAAATTATTCAACTTTATATTCGTGATAGAGTAGGTAGCATTACAAGGCCTGTCAAAGAATTAAAAGATTTTAAGAAGGAAACTTTTTCTCCTAATGAAACCAAAATAATTACATTTACTATAGATAAAGAGGATTTATCATTCTACAATTATGAAAATAAATTAGTTGTTGAACCCGGTAAATTTGATATTTGGGTCGGACCAAATTCAGCTGAAGGTTTACATGCTGAGTTTATTGTAAAATAATTTTATAACGGATTTTGAATTTCATTTTTATATTGGAAATACCATTCATAAAATAAATTTAAGAAGGGGGCTGCGGTACTTTGTCCCCCAAATCCGTATAATCTGTAAATTAAAGTCGGCACTTCTGTTACTTTTATCGGAATTAAAGTAGATTCATTTACTTTCAAATCATATTTCTTTGCTAATTCAACGGTCTCATCGGTGATCAGTTTGTTTAGCTTTTTGTAGTAAAGTAATTCCCTCTGCAGATCGACTTGTAACTTGTTTTTATCAATACTCGATAATGTCTTTTCTTCAACTGCATTTAATTTTATAATTGAATAACCTTCGGCTTTTACAATTGGTCCGTAAATTTCATCCACTTCCAAGTTATCTATGATATCGATCAAACTGCCGAATATGTTAATGGGCTGCATAGAATCGGATCTAACAATCATTTGCTCGGGTAGGTTAAGTTCACTTATAATATCTTCAAATTCTTTACCGGTTTCTGATTGTGTTAGTACATACTGAGCTTGATTTAAGTTGCTCAATTTTATTTCAGTTAAATCTACAAACTTTGTTGTAATTGTTGAATCAAGTAGAGAAGACATATGCTCTTCAATTTCTCTCTCTGATATAACAATTTTTTTATTATATGTATTCCTCAACAATTGAGCGAGATAATTGTCCTTCCACATTTTAAGTTCATCTTGGATTTCCGGAAGCGCATCAATATTCAGCTTGTAAGCTTCACGCGCAACAAATTCGTTTTTAATAAATTCTCTTAAATCTGAATTAAGGGCAACTCTTACCGAATTCAAATCGGTTCCACTCGACTTAAAGTTCATAAATAACAAATAGTGGAGAAATTCATTTAGCGAAATTGGATTCGTTGTAAACTTTATAAAATCCTTACTCTTTTCTTGAGACGAAATAGCTTTAATAATTTTGTTAATATCGGATTCATAAAGTATATAGAAGTCATTTATTTGATCGACGAATTTTTCGGTTAATCTATCTGACAATTTTTGCGATAATAATTCAAACAAATCACGATCGGTATTTACATTTTTGTCACTTAACAATTCACGCAGATAATTAGATAATAATTCTTTCTTTTTTCGCTCTTCCAAAATTTTATTAATCGATGAATATAGTTTCTCTTTAGTACCTAACCTTTCAGCGGTTAACTCAATTTTATCTTTCAGATAATAAATCACCCAACCAATTTCGGAATAAATCGGTTCCGAATATTCTCCGATATTCAATCTAAAGAGTGAATCTTCAATCGACTCTTGCATCTGACCAAATAATAGTGGAATAGGTTCGGGTTGTTCAACTCTTTCTGGACGATTAATTAACAGTGAATCTATTGAGGTAAAAGCAAGTAAGGAATAAAGAGAATCAATTTCCGTTTTGGATTTGCTGAATAAAAAATTGAATCGTAATTCATATCTGCATTTCTGCAAAGCTGCATTGAATTCTTGATTAGAGATGGTTGATTTTTCTTCAATCTCCCTCTTAAATAATGCATCACGAACAAGTTGTTTCTCCAAATTTTTTACGTACTGATTGAAAGAGTAGTTTGTATCAAGTTGCAAATTGTGAGCTTCTTTTGCCCAAAGTTTTTCCGCAATTAGCGTATGGAGAAAATGAACTTTTTGAGAATCAACATCGAATGAAGAGTGTATTCTCGGTGTGAGTTCAAATCTTTTTACAAATTCATCAACAGTTAAAAATTCGTCTGCTATTTCGGCAATCACATTTTCTTGTGAGCTGATCTGTGCTTGAAAAAGAGAAAAAAACAATATTACAGTAAAAATATATTTCATCTTTCTAACATACTCTCTGATAATTTGTATGCAAAATAAGAAATTCGAAATATTAAATTGCTGCACAAGATTAATTTTTCATAAATTTATGGAGAATAAATGTTTGCTTATTTTTCATTTTTTAGGTTGATATGAAAACTATACTTAAACCGATGAATTTGTTTTGGTTAATCGCAGTCATAATTTTTGCAATTATTTTTATTTACAGTGACAAAGATATAAGTTTAGATTCAACCTCCAGCCATATCACAAAAATACATTATGCCGATGGAATTACACCAACTCATTTACAATTGATTGAAAAGTTTAATAAAAAATATAATGGTAGAATTGAAGTTGTCCCGATCGATCTTCCGTTCAACAAATTTAGTACGAATGAACGAAAAGAACTTCTGGCAAGAGCTTTAAGAAGTAAAAGCGAAAAAATTGACTTATTCGCAGTTGATATTGTTTGGGGATACAGGTTTGCTAAGTGGGCAGAAAATCTCACATCTTATTTTAGTAAAGAAATGTTGGGAACTATGATTGAACCGATTTTGCCTACATGTTATTACAATGATTCTCTTTTTGCATTTCCTTTTACGATTGATATTGCAACAATGTACTATAGAGATGATTTATTACAAAATCTTCCTAATTATTCAGAAATTAAACACAAACTTGAAAACTCAATAACATGGGAAGATTTTATTCAACTCGGACTGAAGTTAAATGATAGTCAAAAACCTTTCTTTTCATTTCCTGCTTCGGATTATGAAGGTTTGATCTGCGGATTTACAGAAATGATATTAAATCAAGATCGAAACTTTTTTGATAATGGGAAAATTGATTTAACAAGACCAGAGTCGGTAAGAGCTCTTACAACACTAACCGATCTGATTAATAAATATAGTCTTACTCCAAAAGCAGTTACTGCTTTTACCGAACATCCATGTCATCGATTTTATATTGATAACAATGGATATTTTGTAAGATCATGGCCCACATTTTTTTCTGAAAATTATAGTACAATCGATACGGCTATTAGAGATGATATAAAAAGAATTCCAACGCCACATTTTAGAGGTACAAAGCCTGCCGTGGTGTATGGCGGATGGAATTTGGTAGTCTCCAAATTTTCTGAACATAAACCTGAAGTTTTAGAATTTATTCGTTTCCTATTAAGACCAGAATCTCAACAAGAATTATTTGAAGGAAACGGTTCTTTACCAGTTTTGAAATCTGTTTATGAAAATTCCGATGTTGAAGATGCGGAAGTTCTTAACTATTACAAAAAGCAAATTGAGTTTGGTGTTCACAGACCTTTATTAGAAGATTATTCGAGAATTAGTGATATTATTTCTTATTACGTTCACAAAGCACTTTTGCAAGAGATTGGTGTAGAAGAAGCATTATTTGAAGCTACACGCATGGTAAACTCAAATGAGGTAATATTTAAATAGCCGATGACAAGACAAAAGTTTATAGAACATTTAAAACGATATCGTTTTGAATTACGTCACATAACTGTGCTTTTTATTGTATTGGTGTTTTTTCAAATAATTCTTTCAATAATCCAAAAGCAATCGCTGCAAAATTTTTTAGAAAATACACAGCAATGGTATCAACAAGATTCAGCTGAAAAAATTGCACATCTTGCAACAACTTCAATGGAATTGTTGTTAGAAAACGTCGATATAAGAAATATTGATTCAGACTATGAACAAAGGAAGATCATTCAATCGTTTAACATAATATTTAGTCAACAATTACTTGAAAAGAATATCGAAGATATCTGTCTTATTGTAAATATTGAAAACCAAGAAGTTGCAATTGACGACGGGACTACTTTATTCAATTTTTTACATGATCCAAATAAATTAGAAATCACTGCAGCAACAAGACACCAGCCGGCTTTGTCAGCATATAAAAAAATTAAAGAATCTATAAAATTAGACGAGCGAATTTACAGTATTATTGAAGGCGAACAAACTTTCCATACATTCGTTCCATTTGTCCCGAACGGAGAATACCAAGGTGTGCTTTATGTACGTAAACAGCCCGATCTCCATAATATAACCGGGGAAATCATTTCTAGTTATGAAGAAACAGCAATTATATATTCATCATTAATTTTATTTGGATTACTTGCAATGTATTATATCTCTTCATATACATTAAAAGAAAGAAACGAAGCACAAAAGAAATTGTACGAAGAATATGAAAGACATCTTAAAGAGCAAATTATTCATGAAAAAGAATCACTTTTTACAAAACGAATTTATCATACACATCATAAAGCCGAAAAGGTAATGGGATTTATTAAGGAGGATTTAAGAAAACTATCCGAAGGAAATTCACAAGAAATTATTGATAGAGTTACAAAGTATTCAAATTTTATTTCTCGTGTTATTTATGATATGAAATGGTACGATCCTCCGGTTCACACTGTACGCGGACAAATGTTTGATACCAATATAAATGAAGTCATAAAATTTTTAGTAGATCAACTCTTTCTAAGAATATCTTCTAAAACTGAATCATTTACTTTCAAATTGGAACTGGATGAAAAACTTCCTAATGTGCAAATCAACCAATTTGTAGTTTGGGAAATATTTGAGCCGCTTATTCAAAATTGTATCGATCACGCCAATGTTGAAAAAATAGAAATATACATCACAACAAAGTTTGATGCGGATAAAAAATTAAGCATAATCACTATATCCGATAACGGCAAAGGATTCAATCCCAAACTGCTTGAAAAAAATTCCGAAGGACAAAAATTATTATTCTCGGAAAATGTGTCCACAAAAATTTATGATAACCAAAATAGTGGTTATGGTTGTTATATTGCATATCAAATAGGAGTAAAACGATGTGGTTGGGAACTTGATGCTTCTAATAAAAATGATGGCGGTGCAGCGTTTACAATTAAAATTCATGATAGGGCAGTAAATGAGAAACAGTAATAAAATAAATTTACTTTTAATTGAAGATGAAGAATTTGATGTAAGGCGTGTCGAGAATACAATTCAAATATTTCATGAAAGTCTAAGCATTAAACAAATTGTCAGTAATGGTGCGGATGCATTAAAGATTCTTGAAGGCGATCCGAATGGTTTTGATGTAATTATTATGGATTACCAAATTGCCGGTGCAATTAGAGGTGAAGAACTCATCAAGAAAATAAAAAAGATAAATCAAACACTTCAGATAATTGTTATTACAAAACTTACTATTAACATAACGGATTTTGATTTTGCTAAAAAGTTAGTTGATGCCGGTGCTTTCTGGTACTGTACAAAATACCCGGGTGATATAGAAGAATTTATCTATCAACCTACAGATTTCCTAATGTCGGTATTTAATGCATTTGAAAAGAAAAAACTGGAAATGCAGACTTATTCTTCAAAGAAAAAACTTGCAAAAAATATCGAAGATATACTTGAGCGGAAAAAAATCATTGGTGAATCGGAATCAACAATAAAATTAAAATCGAAAATTGAAAAGCTCGCAGAAAGTGATGTAAGTATTTTAATCACCGGAGCTTCCGGAACCGGTAAGGAACTTGTTGCAAATAACATCCACTATAAAAGTAAAAGAAAGTATGAAAATTTTGTCCCGATAAACTGCGGCAGTATTCCACATGATCTGATAGAAAGTGAACTTTTTGGTTATGAAAAAGGGGCATTTACCGGTGCAGCAATCAGTAAAGCCGGACTATTTGAAGTAGCCGACCGCGGTACTATATTTTTGGATGAGATTGCAGAACTTCCCATGAACGCACAAGTTAAATTACTTCGTGTTATTCAAGAAGGTGAAATTGAAAAAATTGGTCGAACACAAAAAATTAAAGTTGATGTAAGAATTATTGCAGCTACAAATAAAGACCTCAAATTAGCTGTTGAAAATGGTTTGTTTAGAGAAGACTTATACTACAGACTAAATGTAGTTCCGCTCCACATCACACAATTAAAAGATAAACCCGAAGACATTCCGATTTTGGTTCAGCATTTTTTGGAAATTTATAGTCTGGAAATCGGGAAACCGGTAATTCATATTGATCCTGAACTTGTTAGAAGATTACAAGAATATAATTGGCCAGGAAATGTACGTGAATTGAGAAATGTTATTCAAAGATTAATTTTTAATGCGAATGAAAAAATTACAATCGACGACTATCAATATACTCTAATTGATTCCGGTAATTCAAAATCAAGTCAGCAAAAATTATTCAACTTTGGCATTCTAGAAGAAATACCAAATCTCAAAACATTAGAAAAAGATTTCAAAAAAGAATTTGTGGAATTTGTCCGCGATAATTCTGATTCAGATGCCGAAGCTGCACACAAACTTGGAATTGCACCTTCAAATTTCCATCGTCTCTGTAAAGATCTCGGATTAAAATAATAGCTTATCAAAATGATAACTTTGTATGTCAAGATTAATAATTGAATTCTCACTAATCCAAAAAATACCAATATATCTTGTGGTCTAATTTTTGTATTAGTTTTTAAAAAACTTGAGAGATTAATGAAAACTAAAGCACTTCTTATACTTTGTTTATTAATTGTCGAAATCTCCGCCGGTGGTTTTCTCAAAGTTGACGGACAAAAGATTGTAAACGATGAAGGTGAAGTATATCTAAAAGGAATTGGTTTGGGCGGTTGGATGTTGATGGAAGGATATATGTTCAAAACATCAGCATTTGCGAATGCCGAACATCAGATTAAAGCCAAAATTGTTGATGTGGTTGGTGATCAAAAAGCTGAAGAATTTTTCGATTATTTACATCAGAATTTTGTAACCGAAGCGGATATTGATAGAATTGCCGAATGGGGATTTAATTCAATTCGTTTACCCATGCATTACAATAAACTTACACCTGAAGATCAACCGGGAGTCTATCTTGAAAAAGGATTTCAATACATCGATAATTTACTTGATTGGTGTGAAAAGAATGAACTCTACTTGATATTAGATCTTCATGCCGCACCCGGTGGACAAAGTGACGAACCAATTAGTGATTATGATCCAACTAAACCATCGTTATGGGAGAGTGAAGAAAACAAGCAAAGAACCGTTGACCTTTGGAGGGTTATTGCCGAACGTTATGCAAATGAAGAATGGATCGGTGGATATGACTTAATAAATGAAACAAAGTGGGATCTCGGGAACAATAATGCACCGCTTCGAGAACTGATGATTAGAATTACCGATGCTATTCGAGAAGTTGATACTAATCATATTGTCTATATCGAGGGCAATTGGTTTGCAACTAATTTTACGGGATTAGCTCCTGCATGGGATGAAAACTTAGTGTGGAGTTTTCATAAATATTGGAATGAAAACACGCAATCAGCTATTAGTAGTTACGTGACTCTAAGATCGCAGACAAATAAACCACTTTGGCTTGGTGAAACCGGGGAGAACTCAAATGTATGGTTTACGGATTGTGTTAAGCTGATGAAACAAAATAATATTGGCTGGGCATGGTGGCCTCTCAAAAAAATTGATGCAATTGCCGGTCCGCTTTCAGCCGAGATTGTTGCGGGGTATCAGCAGTTATTAAATTATTGGCAAGGCAGCGGAAGTAAACCAAATCCAACAGATGCATATAATTCGCTCATCGCGCAACTTGATAAACTCAAATTAGAAAATTGTGTTTATCGTCCGGATGTAATTAATGCATTGATCGAACTTCCGGAAAATGAAATTGCAAAACCTTTTAAGGAACATTCTATCCCGGGGAAAATCTTTTTCACTGAATATGATATGGGACCATTAAGTGTCGCATATTTTGATAAAGATTATCATAATATTGGGACTGAAGAGCAGTCAACTTATAATTCAGGTTATCAATTTAGAAATGACGGTGTTGATATAGAAAAATGTACGGATGCGGTTACAAATAGTTACAATGTTGGTTGGATTGATTCAGGCGAATATCTAACCTTTACAGTAAATGTGAGTAATTCCGGAGCATATAAACTTAGTTTGAGAATTTCTGCAAATAACACTGGCGGGAAAATTCTTTTTTACCTAAATGATAACGCAATGACCTCTATGATTGACGTACCGAGTACAGGCGGCTGGCAAAACTGGAATACTCTGAATTATGGTAATGTTGAGTTACAACAAGGCGTCCATAAGATCACAGTAAGATTTTATTTCGGCGGATTTAATGTAAACTTTTTTGAATTGGAGCAAGTAAGTTCAACCGGCGATGATGAAGAAAAACTTCTTAATTTTAATTTAGAACAAAATTATCCAAATCCATTTAACGGTGGTACCACAATTAAATATTCACTTCCATCAGCAACTGATGTTGAATTGAATGTTTATGATTCTACCGGACAACATGTAAAAACATTAGTTCATCAATATTCTGTTGCTGGGGATTATGAAATAAATTGGGAACACAATTCTTTATCGAGCGGAATATATTTTTATACTTTAAATACATCTGCCGGTTATAATGAAACTCGCAAAGCGGTTTATCTAAAGTAGATTGTAAACTATATGTCGAAGAATACTAAAACTAAGAAATGGTTCTATCTCGTATTAATCGCTATACCTATTATATTTTTTATTCTTCTTGAATTATTTTTGAGAATTTTTGAATACGGTGAAGATTATTCCACTTTTGTTGTTATCGAAGAAATATCATCGAATCAATATTTTTTCAACCCAAAATTTCCGGAAAAATATTTTACGAATTCTGAAACAATTCCTTCAGTAATCCCTGATCCTTTTGATAAAGAAAAGGCAGAAAACACAATTCGGATATTTGCATTTGGAGGAAGCACAACAGCAGGTTATCCTTATTCACCTAATGCATCATTCCCGCGGATCATAAAAAATAAGTTAGAAATGTTTTATCCTACACACAAGATTGAGGTTATAAATCTTGGTGTCTCAGCGGTCAACACATATTTTATAAAAGATATTTTACCGGATGTTTTATCGCATAAACCCGATTTGTTGCTGTTCTATTCTGGTCACAATGAATTTTACGGTGCACTTGGGCCAGCTTCAACTGAATATATTTCCGGGAATACTTTTATAATTAATCTCACACTCACCTTTAGAGAAACAAAAATTTATCAGCTACTGAGGAATATAATCAGTTCAGTAAGCGTATCAATTATTTCCGAAAAGAATATTTCTCGGAATACTTTAATGGAATCAATGATAAATGAGCAAGAAGTATCTCTTGATTCTGAAATTTATAAAAAGGGAATTGAGCAATACAGAAATAATTTATCCGAGATATTGAATAAATGTATTGATAATAATGTGCCGGTTATAATTGGAAATCTTGTATCTAATCTTAAACAAAAACCGTTAGGTAGAAAATCTAGCCTGGCATATCAATATTACGAAACGGCTGAAAAATATTTGTTAGATGGTGATTCTTTACTTGCTAGAGAAGAATTTATTAAAGCAAAAGATAATGATCTGATTAAATTCAGAGCAACCGAGGATTTTAATCTTATAATAGATGACTTATCCGACGAGTTAAATTTTAAAGTAGTTAATTTGCAAAATGGATTTAACGAGAAAAGCAGCGATTCAATTATTGGTTATGAGTTAATGGTAGATCATCTTCATCCGAATCT
>QZJX01000027.1 GCA_003599395.1 Ignavibacteriales bacterium
CTAGTTAGATTAAAATCTTCAAATCTTTCTTCTACTGTACCGAAAATATTTATCTCAACTGAATTACCATACATATTTTGAATTCTTTTAAGAACACGCATTGTTCGTTCAGCTCCTCTTCTTGGAGTTGAGGGACGAACCATTGCAACAATTTTTGTTTTCTCTTGTTGATTATTTTTGCTGAAGTTTGGATAATAAACCGACGTGTCTAAACTTGGAACAACTTTTTCTACCTTTTTGTTATGAAAACTCTCTACGGTTTTACAAAGCCAATCGGTCTTTGCGAAAAGCATCATATCCGGAATTAATGTGTATGAATCATTTGCAATTTTCCACTGTTCAGATCCCTGCTCGAAAAAGAAAGGCTCATAATCTTGCACATAATATGCAGGCAAAATATTAGGATATTTCTGATAGATCCTTTTCAAAAGAATAATAGAATTGTGAATTGTGGCAACAACCACATCAAATTTACCTGCATAATCTGTTACTTCATCAAAACCGTTAAAGAAATAAAACTGTTCGGATACTGAATCACCGACCGAATATGCTCTTTCATAATCGGGTTTGTTATAATGCCAGGTTGCAATCTTAGCATTCACACCAAGTTCTCGCATACCTGTCATTTCTTGGTAGATTGAATGAATTCCCCCTGCCACTCCGGAAATCGGCAGCAAGAAAAGCACATTTAAAGTTTCCGTCTCTACTTTTTCATTTTTTTTCTTAATCTTTTTCAATTCGTTGCTTATTGCCGTGCGAGTTTCTTCTAATTGTCTGTTGTGCTTTAAGCTGAATACGGCTTTATTAATTCTATCATTACCATGTTTTTCAGTAAGTGCTTCACTTCCTTTTTGAGCTAATTCATTTCTGGCCTTTTTACCAAAGCTTCTAGACTTTGCGTGATACACATATGTGTCTGTTGCAATTACAATTTTAAATCCGGCATCATTAGCACGAAAACAAAGATCATTTTCTTCGCCATAACCTCGAGGGAAAGATTCTTCATCTAAGTAACCAATTTTATCAAACACTTCTTTTTTAAAGAGTGTACAAAATCCATTAAGTATTTTTACATGAGGGTTAGATTTTGTGGAGACATTTTCAACAAGCTTATCAAATTTGTTTACATCAAAACCATCCGGCAATTGATTGATTGCCCATCCTCCATCAGCGGAAAATCTATTAGGAACAGATTGCCAGCTAGCCGCATTTGAAAGTGGTCCAACTAATCCGGCTTCTTCAGTTACTGCGCATGCAATTAATTTTTTATCCCAATCCTGTGGAACAATTGTATCACTATTCAATAGTACTTTATAGTCGGCATTACTGTGTTTTAAACCTTTGTTTGCTGCTTTCGTGTATCCTTGTGCTTCATTATTAACTAATAACTCAACCCTTTCATCGCTTTCGGTTACGTTCCTAAGATACAAGCTGGTTTCATCGTCGGAACCATCATTAACTATAATTATTGAGAAGTTAGAGGAAGTATTTTGTAATACAGAGTTGATACAATTTTTTACATCTGCTAATGCATTGTGAACGGGAATGATAACATCCAGATTACTTGGATTCGCTTTATTCTTCATAAAGTATTCACTTTTCTAATACTTGATTCTTGGATTGTTTAATAAAATCTAAATTTTCTATTGCAATTGTATTTTTTGGATTAATCAGTAAGGCTTTCTCAAAGTATTCTGCAGATTGGGTATAGTTGTTTTCTATTGCTTCCAATACCCCAAGGTCAATTAGAATATTTTCTGAGTCTGGTTCTTCAAGCAAAAGAATATTTAGAATTTCTCTGGCTTCACTAAATTCATCACGGTTAATTAAATCTTCTGCATATTCAATTGTTAGATTCTGTTTAACGTTAGTCGTACTGTTTGAATCTGAGTATCTTTCACAACTATCACATAATTCGGGAATCGATTGTCCATTTCTCATACGGTCTCTAATATCCCCGAGTTTATTAAACCAAATGTCAATAAGTGATTCCTTTGTGGCATCAGCTAAAATAAAATCACCATTTAAATCCGCACAACAAATCGGGACTTTTCCATCAGCATAAATTGACAAGTTCTCGGATGGGAAACATACTTTTACCTTACTGGTTTTTGTACTTTGACCTGTAATTCCATCGAGGGTATTCCAATTATGAGGATAACGTACATAATATTCATCGGCTCCCGGAAGTAAATTTCTCATTCTATTTTCATATTCTGTTCTATCAACACCATAGTCGACTATTGTTTGAACTATTGTCTTTGTCTTATAATTCTCTGCTCTTTTTAAGAAATCCTGCACTCTTTGCACAGTTGTTTCGAAATTTGAGTTGAGTCTTATCCCTTCATAAGTTTCTTTATCAGCACCATCAAATGAGATTGAAACAGTTCCAATCCCCGCTTCTAAAATTCCTTCACCATATTTATTTAATAACGTTCCATTTGTGTGAATTAATGTATTATGGAAACCATATCTTGTTGCATATTTAATCATCTTTACAAGCTGTTTACCTGCCACAAGTGGTTCCCCGGAAAGGAAATAGCGGATTTCAACATCGTGCAAACCTAAATTGAAAAGTTGGTAAATAATGCTTCTATAAAAATCAAAATCCATATTCGCGTTTGGTCGCTTGTCTTCATCACGAGTACAAATTGTACATTCTAAATTGCATGCTGATGTTGGTTCTATATTAATTCTTTTCAAGCCAATTTTTGTAGCTTCAATTCTTAAGCTCGGTTCATCCAAAGTATGATAATCCGTACCATCACTAATCTTGATATCGGCAAAACCATGTTTTTTTAGTAGTTCCTTTAGCGCTTTCTTTGTATAGCCCCATTGATGTGTATCTCCCGGATATCGATCTAATCCATACAGATGATTTATCATATCCCAGTTAGAATTCTTGGCTATATCATGAATAATTGCTTCAACATCCGGACATTCAGCAATAAACTTCCCACCATATTTTAATGTCCTATAACTCTCGGTAAGAAAATCATCAACATTAAGTCTCCATTTCTCTGATTTAGTTTTACCATCTTGCGGTCTGGGCATATGTTCTATAACATGGAAACTGATTATCTCTTCAAGCGTATTCTCCTCGAAGGGTAAATCCATTCCAGTACCCAGCATATCATATTTAAATGGAATTTTTCCATTTCCTTCCGCAAACTCAAGATTTATATAACCAGGTAAATAATTTTGTCCGCAGCCTACATGAAGTTTTTGCATTTTTTCAATATTCCATAACTAATCATAGTTTTTAATTTTATTTATTCCATTTTCATACCAATCAATAGCATCTTATAATGCAAGAATTTTGCTAAAATAGTGAGGATATATGTCTTCTTGGCTATTATTAGCCAAACGCCTTCTCAATTTTCACTCCTCCAGGAAGGTGAAATTACAAAGACAGCTGCATGATTATTAAGCTGAAATTTAATGATGAGAGCAGATCAGAGAAAAACATACTTAATTGACCATTTTTGAAATCGATAGATAGACATTCTACTTTTCGGAAGTTAAATATCAGTTTTTCTTTTCCACTTGGCATCAATATTGGTTTAATCCTTCTTAAGAATAAATGAATGATTGCTGAGGATGAGCATGTAAAAAATTTTAAATAGTGTGGAGATGAAATATGCTGTTTATAACAATCTTTTTAATTTTTTAAAAAGTAAGACTACGATAGAAAACAGTTGGACACTTCTGGAATTCGGGACAGGTAAATATGGTTTTGCGAAATTTTACAAGGAATTTTTCTCAGAAGTAATTGCCTTAGATATTGAATATTATTCAGAATTTCATCCCGGAATAGATTTCTTAGTATACGACTGCAACAGTCCAATCCCAATGAATGATAAAAGCGTTGATATAGTTGTTTCCCACTCAGTCTTAGAAAATGTATCACATCTTGATTTTTGCTTATCCGAAATCAACCGCATATTAAGAATGAACGGTACGAATTATTTAACAGTTGATCCACTTTATAACTCGGGATTTGGAAGTCATCTTTATGTAGATGGGGAAAGATTAAATAACTGGGAACACCTTGTTGAAAGATCCGAATATTTTCTAATAGACTATCCAAACATAGAGTTAAGAAAGAATGGCGACTTTCTAAATATGCTAACATCACAAAAATTTCTTAGCGCAGTATCAAAACAGCCGTGGACAATTGAAAGCTATTGGCTTGATTTCGAAAGGAAGCCGATTAATCCCGAAGTGGATCAGAGTAAGTTTTTAAAATTGGAGCTGCTTACAAAAGGATTTCGCTTTGTTGGCAAAAAAGTAAAAGAATTATAGCTTACTTATTACTTTGTTTGTAATACGGTTCCACTCATCTTCAGGCATTTTATCATTCAACTTGATCAAAATATCATATTGGGTATATAATGGCTTATCAAATTCAATAAAATCCTTTTGGCCATTTTCTATTTGATCAAATGAGTTTAGATTTCTGGGTGCATCAAGAGGAATAATTGCCGTATGATTGGAATCTGTAATTAATGTTCTTGGAAAAATACGATAGTTTAACCATCCGAATTTATTAAAGAGAATAATGAAATCACTAATTTTCATCATATTAGTATGTCCTGACCAATCAGTCCATGTTAATTTCAATCCAAAATTTCTAAGGTAGTCCATATCATCAAAATTTGGATGACGAATAAATAGAAAGTCTTTCGATGCAAAACCAAGCATGAATAATATTTGCTCTGCGTATTGCATGTTGGGCAGGTGTTCCAAAAAATCCATCATCGATGCATAAGACACACAATTTGGTGGGAAGTTAATCTCAAGAATATTAGCATAGTAAGTACTATAACCAGCAGATTTCGCCTTATTAATTTTTTCCTCATTCAAATCAAATCCAATCCCATACTTAAGCCCAAAGAGATTTTTGCAATAACTAATTGACCCACCTGTTCCGCAACCCGCATCTATAAAATCAAATTTTTCAGTGGATAACAGTTCGGAAATTTCTATATACTCAGGTTTTACAGATTTATTCATTATCCAATTATCTTTTTAAATTTTAGAGTTTGTGAGGTCTCTCTAATATACAGATCATATTTTATACCATAAAATGAACGAAAAAATGACAATTTGTTTCAATTGATGGGGTAGTTATTTACAATTATGGCCAATATTAACCACTTACATCTGCAGTAATTGTTCCAGCGGTTGGTGGAGGGTTGTTCGTTCTTCGCGGAATTTTTCTTCTAATAATTTTCGTTCTTCAAGCTTGTTGTTCTTGTAGTTCTCTATTTCTTCGTTTAATCTTATTTTGGATTTCTCGTATTTCTCTTCGTGATGTTTTTTCTTTTGTTCGTGTTTTGAGCGAATAGCGTTTTTACCTTGTTCTTTCTCGGTGTTTAAATTGCTTATTCTTTGTACCAAATTATTTTTTGCTGAATAGCGCTGATGTAAAGTGCTAAGTAGCATGAATATTGAGATGAAAATGCCGATTATGAAACTAATCGTTCCCCATTTTAATCCGCCCATAATTACTATTGAAATTACGCTTCCAATATTTGCGATATCGGCGACATAGCTATTTGAATATTCTGCAAATCCACCGGATAGCAACACAAACAAGGAAAACAATCCATTGTAAAGCATGGAATTTTTGATTGAAGAAAATGATGAATTGTTTGAATCATTATCAAAACGTGAAAGTAGGTCTTCAAAATATTTTAATTCATGATTAATTTTATTTTCGTATTCGGTCAATACTTTCTGAAACTTTGCATCTTCTTTCTGAATTATATCTCTATTGTTTTCTTCTAGTGTTCTTAATAAATCTCGGTTGGTATTAATTTTCTCGTCATATCGCACCAATAAGTCATTGATCATTTTTTCAAATTTTTGATCGATATTGCTTGAGATTTCATTAAGGATGGAACGGCACTTAGTATTAAGAAAATCCAGACTTGTGGTAAAGTAAAAACTTTTTGAGTTTCCGTATTTAGCAATTATAAATTCTATAAATGATATTTTGCTTTTAATTTCATCACTCTTGTACTCCGAGAACATCTCTTGCGAAAGACCTTTCATTGCAGCATTTATCTTTGCAATTAATTCGGATTTTTTCTGAACAATTAGATTTAGTGTTGTGATTTTTTCTGTAAGCAACGGTCCTTCATTGAGCAAGAAGAATTTTTGTAGAAATGAATTCCGAATAAGCATTTCGAAGAACTTAAGATTATTGTTTTCAACCGCGTAGGAAATTCTGCTTAAGTCATATTCAACTAATTTATCGACTAGTATTTCTGCTTGTTCAAACTGCTCGGTTTTCAACATTATTACTGATTTATAAAATGCCGCATTCGGTGAAAATCCACCGGAAGTTTCGATTTCATTGATAGCATATAACGCTGTTTCAATTTCTTCTATATCTATATAATACAAGCTTTTTATGAGATTCATCATCAGTTTAAGATGAACGTCATTTTCAGTCGCTTCCATTGCAGTAAGGTATTCTAATTTTCGGTCGATTAAAGAAAAATCTTTAATGAGATTTTTATCACGTATAATGAATGAACTTAATAGCAGTTCATCATAAAAAGGCAGATTGTTCGCTTTACTTAATTTAAAGATTGTGTGTAAGTTTGATTCTTTCTCCAAAGTCGATTTTGTAAAAAACCACTTCAATAACGAATCTCTTACTGTATCTTTTGATAAGATTCCATTTGTTTTTTTTGTGAGAGCAAATTTGTAGTAATCAAGCAAATAGAGAGTAATATTCTCTTTTGAAAGAAAATTTTCGGAAATGTTTTCAGGTAAGTTTAGACTAAAAAATTTGTGAAATTTCTGTGATTCTTTTAACGGATCGAATTCTTCCTTGTCATCAAAAAAGAAAAATTCTTTTCCAAGTCTGCTAAACTTTCGTCTATCTTCTAGTTGTATGTCATCTAAAGTTAGAATCATTTGAATCTTGCACATTAATTTGGCGAACGTATTTCTATAGATGATAATCGAAAAATTATTCCAATTATTTAGCAATTCATTAAAGATTGTTTTGGATAATTGAGGATAATAAATGCGATATTAGATACAGTTTGAGGAAATAATTTTGAGGTAGCTAAAACCTCTAAAATAAGTGAGGATAAAGAAAAAAAAAGTTAAAAAAATCTCTCCAAAGCATAAAATCTCGCCAAAAATTTTCGATGATATAGCAAGTTATCTTAAAACTTTTCACAAAAGGAGAAATGAGTCATGCTCTCTAAATTAAAAAACAATTCATTTTTGATCGTTTTTATTGTTTTTGTATTTACAGGAATCATAAATCAAAATGTATTAGTCGCTGATTCAGGAGTGAATCAAGCAGATCCATATTTAGCATTTGCAGAACAAATGCCGGAAGTCGAAGGTGGATTACCAAATCTGTATAAAACTATTAAATACCCGGAGATTGCAAGAAAAGCCGGTATTACGGGAAAAGTATTTGTTATGGCTTTTATAAATGAAAGCGGTGATGTAGAAGATGTTCAAGTAATAAAAGGTATTGGCGGTGGTTGTGATGAAGCAGCTGTTGAAGCAATTAAAAAAGCAAAGTTTGTACCCGGTAAAAATAATGGACAAGCAGTAAAAGTTAAATTGTCCCTTCCAATAAGTTTTCAATTACAATGAGAAAAAAATGCAAAACAAATTAAACAATCTGAAATTTGTTAGAAAAATTCAAATTGGATTTTTGATTATCGCGGTTATATCAACATTTATTGCATTGAATGATTATGTGCGTATATCAGCTTTTGAAACAACCAAAGAAAATATTTTCTCGGATTATATGGAGCCGATGGTTGAACTAAAAGAGATGTACACCGAATTTCAGCAAATGCAATTTGTACTTCTTCAATTATCAATTCCCGAATTTGCCGATGAGTTTAGTAAGAATGTACAAACCTACAGAGGTTTTAGTGCAGAATTTGATTCGTCGTTAGTTAGTCTCGGTGAAACTCAGTTCAATAATGAAGTGATTGAAACCGCTTTAACCGATATTCAATCTATCTGGCAAAATTATAAAGGATTAGTTGCCGACGGTATTATAAGTGCCAGCGCATCTCAAATGTTTGATATGGCAGCTATTATTGCTGCAACTTCAGGCAAAGAAGTTGGTGATCAATTAGTTAAAAAGTTTGAAATGATTGTCAAAGAACTCGATGCAACTGCAGTCGCATTAGATAATGATATGGCAGGCCAAATATCCTATTCTAAAACGTCAATAGTAATTGGTATGATTGTAGGAGCTTTATTTTTCTTTTTTGCCGCTTTTTATTTAGCGCCGACAATCAGCAAACCGATTAATGAACTTAAGAACTCTGTATTGCAATTCGCAAATGGAAATTATAATGTAAATCTGAATTTAGATAGAAAAGATGAATTTGGTGAACTTGCTGATCTGATGAACCATATGAAAGAAAAGCAGCTTGAAAAAATTCAAGCAGTTAAAAATGTTGCGGAAGGAAAACTTAATAAAGTTACTCCCGCTTCGGAACAAGATGAATTAGCATACTCAATTAATAAGCAAGTCGATATTCTTCAAAATTTATTATTAGAAGCAGATATGCTTGTTGAAGCTAATAAAATTGGCGACCTTTCGCTTCAAGGTGATGTTTCGAAGTTCAACGGTGATTGGCAGAAATTTATTATAGGTATAAACTCCATTCTTGATTCGATGATCGAACCGATTAGAGAAGCTACGGTTGTATTAAACGAGATTGCTCGCGGTAATCTTACCGTAAAAATGGAGAACAATTACAAAGGTGATTATAAGTTAATCAAAGATAACATCAATGCAGTTGTTGATGCACTTAATGATATTCTATTAAAAGTAATCAGCAATTCGCACGAACTAGAAATGATGACAGGTTCTATATATAACGGAACAGAAGAATTAGTTCATGGATCAGAAAGACAAAAGAGCCAAACTTATGAAGTAGCCTCAGCTATTGAAGAGATGACCACTACAATTCAAGATAATAGTAAGAGTGCGTTAACAACTTCACAACTTGCTGATAAAGCCGGTGAAAAGGCTAAAGAAGGTGGTAATGTTGTCACCGAAACAATTAAAGGTATTCAAAGAATTGCTGATGTTGTTTCTAAATCCGAAAAAACAATTCATGAACTTGCGAACAACACAAATAAAATCGGTGAGATTATAAAAGTAATTAATGAAATTGCAGATCAGACAAACTTGCTTGCATTGAATGCGGCAATTGAAGCTGCCAGAGCAGGGGAACAAGGTCGTGGATTTGCAGTAGTTGCTGATGAAGTAAGAAAGCTTGCCGAAAGAACAACTAATGCAACCGAAGAAATCGAAGATATGTTAAATAGAATTCAGAAAGATACTTCTGACGCGGTTCTTGTCATTAACGAAGGAACTAAAGAAGTTGAAACCGGGAAAAAATTAGCATATCAAGCAAATACTGCACTGGAAGAAATTATTAAAGGTGCCGATGAAGTTTCAATAACAATAAAGCATCTTGCTGCGGCAAATGAAGAACAAAGTACAACCAGCGCTGTCATTTCTCAAAATGTTGAAAGCATAAGATTAGTAACCGAAGATTATAGTTTGCACATTAGTCAGATTAAAGATTCAGTTCGTAAACTTTCTGAATCATCAAGTGAATTAAAAGGATCCTTGAGTAAATTTAATTTATCTGAATTACGTGCCGTTGAAGAGGAAGAACTGCGTTACAATTAATTTTCCTTTACTCAAACCCGGACAAATATTCTTTTTCTCTATTGTCCGGGTTTTTCCTTTTTTGTTGATCAACTAAGCGATACCGATACTTACTATCAGATCAATATATTCTGATTTAGTTTATTTTGTCTCAATTATTGGGTAATTTTTAGGAAATTGTTTGAGACATACGTGAAAAATTCAAAGTTATCGTTCATACTAAATCAATCATTAATTCAAACAGATGTAAATCCATCCCTCCCACTATTAGATTTCATTCGTAAAGAGAAACATTTAACCGGAACAAAGGAAGTCTGCAAAGAAGGTGACTGCGGAGCGTGCACTGTTTTGCTCGGTGAACTCGTGGAAGGAAAACTCAAATATAAAACTGTGACTTCGTGTATCTATCCAGTTTGGAATTGTCAAGGTAAACACGTTGTAACAATTGAAGGAATTAACAAATCTGAATTACTTCTTCAGCAGCAAATTTTTGCCGATGAAAATGCTTCGCAATGTGGTTTCTGTACACCCGGATTTATAATGTCGTTTACTTTTTATCTTCTTAACAACACAAAATATTCTCACGATGATGCGATCAACGCAATTGCAGGAAATATTTGTCGCTGTACAGGTTATCATTCAATTATTCGTGCTGTTGATAAAGTTATAACTGAACTTAAAGATGCTAACGAATCAAGTCACATTACATATCTAATTGAGAAAAATGTGCTGCCGGAAACATTTGTTGATATTGAAAACAGATTGAAGGAAATAATATTAGAGCAAGTCGAAGCAAATGAGAAATCAACTATCTTTATCGGCGGCGGAAGTGATTTATTCGTGCAAAAACCGGATGACCTTTTAGAGAAAGATGTTTCATTCCTCGATCAAAAACGTTTGAATTACATTATTAAAAATAACAATCGCATTGAGCTTGGCGGCGGTACAACGTTTGAAGAATTTAAGCAATCCGAAATTTTAAGAAAAATTATTTCGACGCTAGAGAGAGATATTGATTTAATAGCTTCGCTTCCTATTAGAAATTCTGCAACGATCGGTGGTAACTTATCAAACGCTTCACCTATAGGTGATTTGACGATTATTCTTCTTGCGTTAAACTCAATACTAATATTATCAGATGGCAAAAGTGAAAGAGAACTTCCACTTTCAGAATATTATCTCGACTATAAAAAGCTCAATAAAAATGAAAATGAATTCATTAAAGCTATTTGGTTCAAAGTTCCTAATGACAATTATCAATTTAGTTTTGAAAAGGTTTCCAAAAGAACTTATTTAGATATTGCTTCAGTAAACACCTCACTGTTAATTGAAACAAACGATAATAAAATAAAGAACATTTTCATTTCAGCCGGCGGTATTGCACCGGTTCCGAAGTTATTGAAAGAGACAAATCAATATTTAATCGGCAAAGATATTTCAATCGATACAATCGATTCTGCTTTAGCAGTTATGCAAGATGAAATATCACCGATAAGCGATGTGAGAGGCAGTGCCGAATATAAAAAGTTGTTAATCGGTCAATTGGTTAAAGCACACTTTCTAAAGTTGTTCCCGCAATTAATAAACGAGAAAGAAATTGTATGAAATCGAGTGATGTAATAAAACACGTAAAAGGGGAATCAATTTTTGTTGATGATATGCCGATTCCGCAAGGGACCTTGTATGCATCTGTTTTCGATTCAAAAATAGCACACGGTAAAATTACCAAACTCGATTTATCGGAAGCTCTCAAAGTTCCCGGGGTTGTAAGAATAATTACTTACAAAGATATACCGGGTGAAAATCAAATAGGTAATATTATTCCCGATGAACATTTACTTGCAGTAGATACTGTTGAGTTCATCGGCGAACCGATTGCAATCGTAATTGCAGAAGCTGAAATGATTGCAAAGAAAGCAAAGAACAAAATTAAAATTGAGTATGAAGAACTAACTCCAATAACCGATCCACGTGAAGCTTATGAAAAGGGTAGTTTAATAATTCCACCGAGAATATTTTCTATGGGGGATGTTGAAGACTCATTTCATGAATGTGAATATATAATTGAAGACAGGGTTGAAATAAGCGGACAAGAGCATTTATATCTCGAAACGCAAGGAGCTGTTGCAGTTCCGGCTGAAGGCGGTGGAATAAAAATTTATTCATCAACACAAGGGCCAACAGCTGTTCAAAGCACAGCGGCAAAAGTTCTAAACTTAAAGATGCATCAAGTTGAAGTTGACGTGCTGCGATTAGGCGGTGCTTTCGGCGGTAAGGAAGATCAAGCTACTCCTTGGGCTGTGATGGCAGCACTTGGAGCAAAGTTAACTAATAAACCGGTCAAGTTGATACTTCACCGCCACGACGATTTAAGAATGACGGGCAAACGTCATCCTTACTCTGCCGATTATAAAATTGGTCTATCAAAAGATTATAAAATTTTAGCATACGAAGTTACATTCTATCAAAATGCCGGAGCCGCAGCTGATCTTTCTCCCGCAGTTTTGGAAAGAACATTATTTCATACTACAAATAGTTACTTCATACCAAACGTTAAAGCTACTGCAATTTCGTGCAAAACAAATCTTCCGCCTAACACAGCATTCAGAGGATTCGGCGGACCGCAAGGTATGTTTGTAATCGAGTCGGCGATTCATAAAGCTGCTAATTCAATTGGTATTGAGCCATACATAATTCAAAGAAAAAATTTACTCATAGAAGGTAGCAAATTTTATTATGGACAAATTGCCGAAAGAGTAAATGCATTAAAATGCTGGGATGAAGCTGAAAAAAGATATTCATTTGAAAAAATAAATAATTCAGTTAAAGAGTTTAATAAACAAAACAGATTAAAGAAAAAAGGTGTTTCGTTTATGCCGGTCTGTTTCGGTATCTCATTCACAAATACGATGATGAACCAAGCAAGCGCTTTAGTACACATTTATACTGATGGATCTGTTTCAATCAGCACAGCCGCAGTTGAAATGGGACAAGGTGTAAATGAGAAAATGATTAACATTGCTTCAAAAGTTTTTTCAATTGATAAAGTAAAAGTAAAGGTTGAATCGACCAACACAACCAGAGTCGCGAACACTTCGCCGACTGCAGCAAGCAGTGCTGCCGATCTTAACGGGAACGCTCTTCTTTTTGCATGCAACAGTTTGCTTTCCCGCCTTAAAAAACATGCTGCTGATTTGCTAAATTCAGACGATGAAAATAATATCGAAATAGTTGACGGAAAAATTTTATACAAAGGAAAACGTACTGAACTCGATTGGAATAAATTAATTCGATCAGCAAACCAACATAGAATTAGCCTAACTGCTCAAGCGTTTTATGCAACTCCTGAAATCTATTTCGACAAAAAGAAAGAACAAGGTCACCCGTTCGCTTATCACGTTTACGGAACAGCAATTACTGAAGTAACCGTTGATTGTCTGCGAGGCACATACGAAATTGATTCTGTAAAAGTTGTTCACGATTACGGCAAAACACTAAACCACGCTATTGATCTGGGACAGGTGGAAGGCGGAATCGTTCAAGGTATCGGCTGGATGACAGTTGAAGAGCTTGTGCAGGATAGTAAAGGCAAACTTAACTCCAATTCATTATCGACATATAAAGTGCCCGATATTTATTCGGCACCGAAAAAACTTGAAACATATTTTTTAGAGGAATCGGAAAATCCTTACGGACCTTTCAAATCAAAAGCAGTCGGTGAGCCGCCATTGATGTACGGTATTGGAGCATTTTTTGCAATTTCAAATGCTGTTAAAGCATTCAATCCTTATGTTGATCTGAAATATTCTTCTCCGATTACACACGAGAAAACTTTGATGCAATTGTACCAAGGCAGAAAAAGTGCAAAAGAAAGATCTAATATTACTTCTTCCGAAATAGGATAGGTGACAGTTTGAATGAAAAAAGATTCTGGCAATTTGCGAGAGATAATATAAACGAATATGATAAAGTTCTCCTTTTAACCGTAGCTGATTCTTCGAATCATTCTCCCGGCAGACAAGGTTTTAAAATGCTTTTAACACCAAACGGTTCAACACTTGGAACTGTCGGCGGCGGGATAATGGAGAAACAGTTAATTGATTATGGGATTGAACTTCTTTCCGGGAAAGAAGAAAAACAAATTAAAAGATTACAACATTCCCTTAAAACAGATCTTGAAGAATCCGGCTTAATCTGCGGTGGATATCAAACAATTATTTTTTCGTTATTAGCTTCTGAAGAAATTAAGTCGATTGATAAAATATTAGAGAATCTTAATAAGCGTGAGAACGGTATATTGAAATTATCTTATAACTTGTTCGAGTATGATTCATCCCAATCTCAAAAAGATGATTGTACTTTCAATTACGAAAATGACACTGATTATATCTACAAAGAGAATATCGGTTTTACGGATACTGCTTATATAATTGGCGGGGGACACGTTGGTTTGGCGGTTTCGCAAATTATGAAGTTCATCGGATTTTATGTTATTGTATTTGATCACCGCGAGGATGTTTTTACTATGAATCAAAACACTTATGCAGATGAAAAAATTATAACCGATTATAAGGATGTAAATCAATTTATAAAAGAAGGAAGCAAATCTTATGCAATTATTGTAACACCGATGCATATGGGAGATAAAGATGCGCTCTGCTCTGTAATTAACTTGGATCTAAAATATATTGGTATGATGGGAAGCGCCCGTAAAATTAAAACAGTGTTTAACAATCTTATTAAAGACGGAGTTGATAAAAAACTTTTTGATAAAGTTCACACACCAATAGGATTGGAAATTGAAGCCGAAACTCCGGAAGAAATCGCAGTTAGTATTGCTGCAGAAATAATAAGTATAAAACGGAAAACAGAATAAAAATTATGCAAGATAAATTACACATCTACCCACTTGAAAAAGTTTTGAAATGGATGCTGTCCGAAGAAAAAGAAGGAAGGATTTTTGGTTATTACAATGATCTTTTCTTCAAACCAAGAATTGATGACACGTTTAAAGTAGAAAGATATAATCAGCCGCTTGCCGCACCGCTTGGAGTTGCAGCCGGTCCACACACACAGCTCTCGCAAAATATTGTCTTGTCTTGGTTATTCGGTGCTCGTTATATCGAGTTGAAAACCGTTCAAGTGCTTGACGAAATTGAAGTCGCAAAACCTTGTATCGATATGTATGATGAAGGTTATAACTGCGAATGGTCTCAAGAATTGAAAATTGAAGAGAGTCTCGATCAATATATCGATGCTTGGATTTTACTTCACATACTTTGCGATAAATTTCAGTATGATTTTGAAACGATATTCAATATAAGCGTTGGTTATGATTTAAAAGGAATCAAAAGTGAAAAAGTAGATTCATTTTTGCGTAAGTTGAAAAATGCATCGAACGAGATTGGAGGTAAAATTGAGAAGTTGAAAAAGATTTATCCACGGATAACCGATATAAAAATCCCGCACGAGATTAGTAATAATGTTACGCTTTCAACAATGCACGGTTGTCCCCCCGATGAAATAGAAGCTATTGCAAAACATTTGATGAATGAATACAAATTTCATACAGCCGTAAAATTAAATCCAACAATTCTCGGTAAAGAAAAATTAAGAGAAATCTTAAATGAAAAACTTGGTTATAAAATTACAATTCCGGATGAAGCATTTGAACACGATTTGAAATTCAATGATGCAAAGAATCTTATAAATGAACTTCTTAATTGTGCACAGGCAAACAATGTTGAGTTTGGTTTAAAATTAACAAACACACTTGAGTCGTTAAATCCCTCTCAAATGTTGCCAAATGATCAAAAGATGGTTTATATGAGCGGTCGATCGCTTCATCCGCTCACTGTTAACGTGGCCGCCTTACTTCAAAATGAATATCAAGGGAAATTAGATCTTTCATTTTCCGGTGGTGCTGATGCGTTTAACTTTGCTGACATTGTAGCCTGTAATCTGACTCCGGTTACCGTCTGCTCGGATTTACTGCGTCCTGGTGGTTATTCACGATTGCAACAATATTTATCAAACCTTCGATCAGAAATGAATAAAGTGAATGTTTCGACTATTGACGAGTTAATCCTAAGTAAAAACAGTAAAGAAGATTTACAGTCAGCCGCACTTGAGAATTTAAATACCTATGCTGAATCGGTAATTAATGATGGACGTTACAAAAAATCTTTTGCGAAGCATCAAAACATAAAAACAAACAGAGAGTTAACCGAACTCGATTGTATTCATCCACCTTGTATCGAAGCCTGTGCAATTGATCAGGATGTACCCGAATATTTATATCATATCAGCAATAAGGATTATTCAGCTGCATACAAAACAATTGTAAGAGAAAATCCACTACCGAATATAACTGGAATGGTTTGCGATCATCTTTGTCAAGCTAAGTGTACGCGAATGAATATCGACAATTCAATTTTGATAAGAGAGTTAAAAAGGTTTGCGGCAGAGAAAGAATCAAATCATTTTGATAAACATTCTTCAAAAATTTTGAATAAGAAAGTAGCAGTAATTGGTGCGGGTCCGTCGGGACTTTCAGTTGCATACTTCCTAGCGTTGGAAGGTATTAACGTAGAAGTTTTCGAAGCACACGGTTTCGGCGGAGGTATGGCTTCGTCTACTATACCAAAATTTAGAATTGACGACAAACTTTTGGAACTAGATGTAAAAAATATTGAATCCCTCGGAGTTAAGATTCACTTTAATCACACTATAACTAAAGATAACTTTGACGAAATTAGAAAGAAATTTGATTTTGTTTATTTGGGAATAGGTGCACGGAAAGGGAAGAAACTTGAAATCGAAGGTGAAGAAAATGAAAACGTTTTTGATCAAATTGAATTTTTGGAAAAGATTAAACTCGGTGAAAAAGTAAGTCTCGGTAAAAGTGCCGCAGTAATAGGCGGCGGGAACTCCGCGATGGATGCTGCTCGGACTGCACAGAGATTAGTAAACAGCAGTGAAGGCGTAACACTTCTTTATAGAAGAACAATCAACGAAATGCCGGCCGACAAAGAAGAAATTGAAGAATTAATTCACGAAGGAATTAAAGTTGTTGAACTGACTGCACCGAAGAAAATTGAAAAAGTCGATGGTAAACTAAGATTAACTTGTATAAAAATGAAACTCGGCGATGAAGACGAATCGGGAAGAAGACGCCCGGTAGAAATTCCAAACTCTGATTATGTATTGGAGTTTGATTCGATTATTACTGCAATCGGTCAAGAAGTGGATTTGGATTTTCTTCCAAACAAAAAATTGGAAGTTAATCCGTACACGAAAGAAACTGAAATTAAAAATGTCTTTGCCGGCGGCGATGCAGTTCGCGGTGCCGATTCATTAATCAACGCAATGGGCGATGGTAAAGATGCAGCAAAAATAATTTTATCGAAGATTGAGCGGGAATATAAAGCATTAAAACCTGATCTTGCAAAGATTGATTTAAAAAATTATCAGCATAAACTATCTCATCGAGTTTATGGAAAGGATTTACAATCTATACCATTAGAGCAGCGTAATTCATTCGATTTAGTTAACCCGGTAATGGATGAAGCAACAGCAGTTGAAGAAGCCTCACGCTGTCTTTACTGTGATGAAATTTGTAATATATGCGTAAGTGTTTGCCCGAATCTCGCAAACGTTTATTATGAAATCGCCCCTTTCAAAAAGAAATATCCTCAAATCAATTTTGAAAATGGAGATTATAAAATAACGAGTTGGGATGAGTTCGAAGTCAATCAAAAGTACCAGATAATTAACATTAATGATTTTTGTAACGAATGCGGAAACTGCGATACATTTTGTCCAACCGGCGGAGCGCCTTATAAAGTAAAACCGAAATTTGCCTTAAGTAAAGATAGCTTTGATGAAATCAGCAAAGGATATTTACTTGAAGGAAATAAATTAATTTATAAAGAAGATGATGAAATACGTGAATTGATTTTTAACGATGATAAACTTCTTTACAATGATAAACATTACGAATCGACTTTTGATTTGGAATTGAATCCAATTTACATTTCGAAAAAATATGATCACAACAAACAGTTAAATACAAAAAAAATAATCGAGATGTATTATTACTTGATAAATTTAGAAAATACTTTCGTTAATCAACAATAGAACACAGATGACGCAGATGTGACTGATTTACACTGATTTAATCTGTGAGTATCTGGTTTTTCTGCGGTATCTGTGTTCCATTAAAAGAGTATAAATATGAAATTTTACCTAAACGGAATTGAAAAAGAATACAATGGCGATCTAAAACAGTCACTGCTTAGTTATCTCCGTAATGAAGAAGGTATAACAACAGTAAAAGACGGATGCTCTCCCCAAGGTGGATGCGGTGCCTGCTCGGTTTTAATCGACGGTAAAGGTAGATTATCTTGCACCACTTTAATGGAAAGAATCGAAGGAAAAGAAATTATAACACCCGATGGATTAGATGATTACACTAAGCGCGTTTTCACGAATGCATTTGTTGAAAAAAGCGGAGTGCAGTGCGGATTCTGTATTCCCGGAATAGTAATGCAGTCGGTTGCACTCATTAATAAAAAGCCAAATCCAACTCGAACTGAAATTGCGCAAGGATTACAATCAAACATTTGTCGTTGCACCGGTTACAAAAAAATACTTGATGCAATTGAATACGCTGCCGAAGCAATTCGAGAATTAAAAGAAATACCGAAATCCGAAATAAAGCAAACAGGAGTCGGTAAAAGATATCCTAAATATAATTCTGAAAATATGGTATTGGGATTCAGTCCTTATGTAGAAGATGTAAAATTAGAAGGAATGGTTTACGGTGCATTAAAATTCAGCGATCACCCGAGAGCAAAAGTTTTGTCGATTGATATTACAAAAGCAGAAAAACTAGATGGTGTTGAGAAAATTGTAACAGCAAAAGATATTCCCGGCACAAGAAATACAGGCTTGATTGTGCATGATTGGCCGATGATGATTGATGTAGAAGAAGAAACTAGATATATCGGAGATGTATTGGCTGTTGCAGTAGCCAAAACTGAAGCAATTGCACGAGAAGCTGCAAAACTCATCAAAGTTGAATACGAAGTTTTAAAACCGTTAACTGATCCTTTCGAAGCAATTAAAAATGATGCGCCTCAAATTCATTCAACCGGAAATATTTTATCAACGACGGAAATTCATCGCGGAAACACCGAAAAAGCAATTAGTGAATCTCCATTTGTTTCGAAAGGAAGATACACTACACAAATTATTGAACACGGTTACATAGAAACCGAATGTTCGATTGCAAAACCTGAAGAAGGCGGAGTTGAAATTCTCTCACAAGGACAGGGTGTTTACGAGGACAGAAAACAAATTGCAAAGGTATTAAATCTACCGGAAGAAAAAGTTAGAGTGATACTTGTTCCGAACGGCGGCGGATTCGGAGGTAAAGAAGATTTATCCGTTCAGCATCACGCAGCGCTTTGTGCATATCTTCTTAATAAACCTGTTAAAGTAAAACTAAGCAGAGATGAATCAATTAAGATGCACCCCAAACGTCATCCGTTAATAATGGATTATACTTTGGCTTGCGATAAAGATGGAATGCTGACAGCAATTAAAGCCGATATAATTGGAGATACAGGAGCTTATGCTTCTGTTGGAATGAAAGTTTTGGAAAGAGCTGCCGGACATGCAACCGGAGCTTATTCAATTCCCAATGCCGATATAGTTAGTAAAGCAGTTTATACAAATAATATCCCATGTGGTGCAATGCGTGGATTCGGGGTCAACCAAGTTACATTCGCTATTGAAAACTGTATAGATGATCTCTGCGAACAAGGCGGATTTGATAGATGGCAATTTAGATATAATAATGCATTAGTTGATGGCGGAGTTGCTTCAACCGGACAAATTTTAAAAGGTGGAACGGGCGTAAGAGAAACATTACTCGCAGTGAAAGATCAATTCTATAAGGCAAATTATGCTGGAATTGCCTGCGGGATTAAAAACACTGGAATCGGAAACGGAATGCCTGATGACGGAGTTGTGAAAATTGAAATCGAATCGAAAGATAAAGTTATACTTCATCACGGTTGGACGGAAATGGGGCAAGGTGTAAACACAATGGCTGTTCAATTTTTGTGCAATGAAACCGGGATCGATCCGGGTATAATTGAAGTAAAAGTCGATACAAAAATTAACGCAACAGCAGGAATGACAACCGCATCGCGCGCGACGTCAATAATCGGGAATGCAATTATTGAGGCATCAAAAAAACTAAAAGAAGATTTGGGGAATTCTGATTTATCCGAATTGAGCGGAAGAATTTACGAAGGCAAATGGATTTGCGATTGGACAACAAAACCGGGCGCTACCGATAAAGATATAATTACTCATTACTCTTACAGTTATGCAACTCAAGTAGTTATACTGGATGATAACGGAGAGATTGAAAAAGTAATTGCAGCGCACGATGCGGGAAAAATTATTAATCCGAATTTGTTTGAAGGACAAATTGAAGGTTCTGTTCATATGGGTTTGGGTTACGCAATTTCTGAAGAGCTTGTGTTGAAAGACGGAATACCGATGAGTACAAATTTTAGAGATTTAGGAATTCTAAGAGCAAGACAAATGCCGGAAGTTGAAGTAATTGGTGTTGAGGTAACTGATCCGATCGGTCCGCACGGAGCAAAGGGAGTCGGAGAAATCGGACTAGTTCCAACCGCGGGTGCAGTTGCAAATGCTTTTTACCAGTTTGATAAGCAAAGATATTTTACATTACCAATTAAAAAGCGAATTAAGAATTAGGTGTTTGGCAATGGGGCTGAGTCCCAATTAGTTCTTCTGTTGAATTATTATCCGTCGCTTAAAAGCGAAGACAATGAATAGCGAATTGAGAATTATAATTGCCGTTGGTTTTAGCCAACGGAATATTTAGGTGAAAATTATTGGGCTTTAGCCCCATTAGGTCAAGTTATTCTTAGTCCTTTTATAATCTTTGGGAGAATCTAAATCCTGAAAAATCAAATCGGTATCACACTCCCAAAATTTCTTTTTAATTGAATTATCTTGTGTAACATCACGAAGTGTCTTATCAATACTGATTTCCAGAATTTTATTCTTTACGAAATCATCAAATAGAATTGGGTGACCTTTCCTGTTGTTATTGATTGGCTGAATCCAATTGAATTGGTTATCGATTTGTTTTATAAAATCAGAATAAAAACTTAACGGTAAACTTGGTTGATCTACAAAGTGATAAAGATGCCATTGAGAATTTGCTTCTTTTAAACCAGCTTGAAGAGACGTAAACATTCCCGATTGATAATTTTCGTTGAATACAAATCTCAACTTCTCTTTCTGTTTAATTGAATTCAAATTCTCTTCAATTTCATTCGATTTAAATCCGGTTACAATTATTACTTCATCACAAACTTGTATAAGTTTTCCAGCAATATTTTGAATGAAAGTCTTACCATCGTTTAATTTTAACAATGGCTTAAAACTGTTCATTCTACCGGAGTGTCCGGCGGTTAAAATTATTCCGGTAATATGAAGTTTTTTTATATCCAAGTTACTTAAGTGTTAACGTCAAAGAAAGGGTTAACTATTTCCACACCGTTAATAATTTGTCCGCTATTCAGATCTTCGGAAAACAATTTGTTGCAATTTGCAGATTCAGCTGCCGATATAATTAGCGAATCCCAAAAGGAAATTTTATTCGCAACGCTGCAGTCGATTGCATCATAAATTATAGCTGTATTGATTTGTACAATTTCTAAATCTTCAAATGATTTTAGAATTGCTTTGATAATCTTGGGATCAGACTTTAGTTTATTTACAGCCGTGTAGTAAAATTCTTGAAGGACTTGTGTTGAAATTATACCAGAATGACTTTCAAATAATTTTACTACTAATTCTCGTGATATTTTTTTCTTCTTTGGATTGTGGTTATCAATTGTATAGATAAGAATATTAGTATCAATGAAGTACTTTTCGGTCATAAATTTCCTCGCGGCTCCATTTCTTCCCTTTGGAATTGCCGGCTGCTTTATCCATCAAATCAAAAAGGCGATTAGTATTTTTTGATGTACTGCCGGTATTCACGGCTTTTTGAAGAAGCTCTCTTATTAGCGCATTCAAAGATTTCCCTTGTTTTTCGGCATATTTTCTGCTTTTTTCAATCAATTTTTTATCCATCGACAAAGTTATATTAGGCATAAATCCCTCACACATATTAAGTGTAATAATATAATACTAGTGGTGCGAAGAATCAATCACAATTTTCGGTACAATTTTAAAAGGAGAGACGGGATTAATGAATCAAAAGAGATTTCCATTCATCACTGCTTTTAGCACCAGGCATTTCATTCCACTTTTTTAATGCCTCAAAATCCTTTAAACCACTGCCTGTCATAAGCAACATTACTTTTTCGTCTTTTTCAAATTTGTCTTTCACCTTTTGATAACCCGCAAAAGTTGAAGCACACGAAGGTTCAACAAGCAATCCGGTTTTATAAGCGAGTATCTTTTGAGTAGAAAGTATTTCCTCATCGCTAACTTTAATTCCAAATCCGTTTGATTGTTTTACGGCATTTACTGCCATAAAAAGATTCCGAGGAGCACCCGCGCTGATGCTGTCTGCAATTGTATTTGCCGGTTTATATTCAAATCTATTAGAAGAAATAAAATCAACAACAGCGCAGCTGCCTTCTGCTTGAACTGCAATAAGTTTTGGAAGTCTTTCAATTATGCCGAGCTTTTTCAACTCAAGAAAACCTTTGTAAATTCCGCTTATAATAACACCATCCCCAACCGGGATAAAAATGTAATCAAGCAGATTCCCATTTGTATTAATAAAAATATCATAGGCTGCCGATTTCTTTCCTTCAATTGTTAATGGATTGTAAGCGGTGTTCCGGTTATACCAATTGTTTTTTGTTGAAACTTCCAAACACAAATCAAACGCTTGATCGTAATCACCGTCAACTACATAAATATTAGCACCGTATGATTGAATTTGAATGCGTTTGGCTTCGGGAATGTTTTTCGGAACGAAGATGTGTGAAGTTATGCCAAGTCTAGCACAAATACCCGCTAGCGAAGAACCGGTGTTTCCGGTAGAAGCTGCAGCAATTTCATTTATACCGAGTTCTTTGGCTTTAAGTGCGACTAAAATTGAAGCACGATCTTTGTAAGAATAAGTTGGATTTCGAGTTTCATCTTGAAAATATAATTCTCTTCCATCAATATTATATTTCAATAATTGATTAGACGGAAGAGATAGTTTATATAAATCATTTTTATCAATCTTGCTAAATTCAATCGGCCAAAGATCAGGATAATCCCATATTTTACCGGCTGTAAAACTGAGTAATTTGTCTTTACTGTAATGAGCTTTTAGACTTTCATAATCATATTCAATTTTAAGAACACCTTTTAGTGGAGTATTTTTTTTACTGCTTCCGCAATCGGGACATAGGTAAATCATTTTTGATTCTATTAATGCAGAATCAAATTCGTTGTTGCAGTCTTTGCATATATATTTATAATTTTTACTCATCTATCAGTTACATCGTTAAAGACATAATAGCTTTAGCAGTATGCAGTCGGTTTTCTGCTTCGTCAAAAACCACTGAAATATTTGGATCATCCAAAATTTCATCTGTTACTTCGTGATTTCTATCTGCCGGAAGTGCGTGCATAAGTTTTACATTTTTATCTGCTAACTTTATTCTTCTATCATTACAAATCCAATCGTGATACTTTTCCAAATTTACTTTCATTTCTTTTTTGCATTGGTCTTCATTGTCGAGATATTCCTGCACACCGTAAGCACCAAAGCCGCCCCAATTTTTAGGAATAACCACATGAGCACCTTCAAACGCTTCGTCCATGTTATTAGTGAAACTAATTTTAGTCCCGTTTTCCTCGGCACGTTTCTTTGCTCTTTCAACAATGTTTTTGCTCAAAGGAAATTCTTTCGGATGTGCAATTGTCAAATCGATTCCAAATCTCGGAAATAGTAAAGCTTGTGTCTGTGGAACTGACAAAGGTTTTGAGTGTGTATCTGCGTAAGCCCATGAAACAGTAACTTTTAATCCGCGCGGGTCATTTCCGAATTTTTCAAATATTGTCATTAAATCTGCAAGTCCTTGAAACGGATGATAGATGTCATCTTGTAAAGACATAATTGGTTTATTAGAATGTTTAGCCATCTCAGCAAGATAATCAGCTCCAATTCCATAGAAGCAATTACGAGAAGCAATTCCGTGACCCATTCTAGATAAAATTATTGCTGTATCTTTTGCCGATTCGCCGTGTGATAATTGCATTTTATCGGCTGTTAAATCGTGTGCATGACCGCCGAGTTGTGTCATTCCCGCTTCCATTGAGTTTCTTGTGCGGGTTGACTGTTCAAAGAAAATCATAAACAAAGTTTTGTGAGGAAGGTAAAGATGTGGTTTTTCTTCATAGAATTCTTTCTTTAATTCAAATGATCTTTTGAATACAACATCTAATTCTTCTTTTGTCCAATCATCACAAGTTAAAAAGTGCTTTCCTTTTAGATTCATTGTTGCTCCTAAATGTAAAATTTAGTTAATTGCCGTCCACTTCAGTGGACGGAGAAAATATTTCCAATCTGTATGGACTTTAGTCCCATTCAAGATTGCATTATGGGGCTAAAGCCCAATTATATTTAAGTGTGTTTGTATTCCGTCGGTTGAAACCGACGGCAATATCAATATTTACTTCCATCAATATATCAAGGCAAACAAAGCATAAAATGCTGATGCTTTTACCAAGTGTTCAACCGGGACTTTCTCGTTTGGTGCGTGTGCTAAAACTTCATTGCCGGGACCAAATCCTATAACTGGGATTTTGTAATAACCGTTAATCGTTACACCGTTTGTGGAGAAAGTCCATTTATCAACCTTTGGTTCAGCTTCAAATAATTGTTTGTAAACATCAACCCCTTTTAGAACCAACGGATGATCTTCTTCAAGTTTCCAAGTCGGATAATATTTTTCCATTCCATATTCAAAACCGGTGTATGCTTTTGTTTTATAATCAAGCAAGAAGGCTTTTGCTTTCATATCTTTTATAATTTCATTTACTTGAGATAATGCTAATTCCCGGTCTTCACCCCAAGTTAATCTGCGATCCATATGAATTTTAGCATAATCGGAAACTGCGCAGAGTGATGGACTGTTTGAAAGAAACTCTGTTACAGTTATGCTTCCTTTACCAAGGAATTCATCAGTGTCTAATTGGTCATGAAGTTTTTCAATTTCAAGAGCTGCATTAGATGCCATATAAATAGCATTCTTCCCTCGTTCTGGTGCTGAACCGTGAGAGGAAATTCCAAAGAACTCTGCATTCATTTCCATTCTTCCGCGATGACCGCGATAAATATTTAAGTTTGTCGGCTCTGTAATAATCACGGCATCCGGTTTTAGATTTTCTTCTTCAACCAGATACTTCCAACACAAGCCATCGCAGTCTTCCTCCATAACGGTTCCGGTTACGTATAAAGTTATGTCGTTTGTTAATCCAAGTTCTTTCAAAATTTTTCCGGCAGTAACAGCTGCAACAGGACCACCTTTCTGATCAACGCTGCCGCGTCCATGAACAAATCCGTCTTTTATCTCGCCACCGAGCGGATCGAAATCCCAGTTATCCAAATTTCCCATATCAACCGTATCGATGTGTCCGTCGATTGCAATTATTTTTTTACCGTTTCCTATTCTGCCGATAACGTTGCCGAGTTTGTCAATTCTAACTTCGTCAAATCCGGCTTCTTTCATTTGTCTCTGTAATTCATCCGCCGCATCTTTTTCCTGAGTGCTTAGTGATTTTTTTTGAATTAACTTCGATAAGTTTTCTGCAGTATAATCCTGATACTTTTCAGCTAACTTATTTACTTCATTTACAATGTTTTCCATAAATTATCTCATAACTTTTTAAATTCTTTGAATAATCTTTCACCTTGTTTATATATTTCTTTTTGAATATCTGATTCGTTTATTCCAACTAACTTCTTATCCTTCATTAAAAACTTGCCGTCTTTAACAGTAGATGAAACTTGACTTTCAAGAATACCGTATATGTAATGTCCCCAAAAGTTATTTTTGTTGAAAGGAGTGGGAGGCACATAATCCCAAATTATAAAATCAGCTTTGTCATTTTTATTGAGAGTAGTATAATCGGGAAAAAACTTTTTAACAAATTTTATTTGGTTGAAGTAAGTTATTATAACTCGTTCAAATGCTTCTTCAGAAGACAACCCGGAATGTCTCATCAGCAGAAAGAATGTCTTCAAAGTTTTTGCCGGATTAGCATGCATCCCATCAGTACCGCAAAGCATAATTTGATCTTGAGAAATGTTTTTAAAATCCGGAATTCCAACTGAGTTATTAAGGTTCGAATCCGGATTGAAGGCAATGGCGCTTCCGTGATCGTAAATCTTTTTATACTCGGATTTAGTTAAATGAATTGCGTGTGATACGATACTCTTATCGTTAAGCAGATTGAATTTTCTTAATCGTGTTAAAGGAAGATCACCGAATTTATCTTTACTTATTTTTCTATCGGCGGGATCTTCGCATAAGTGAATGTGAATACCCAAATCATTATCGTTAATAAAGTCAGATACAGTTTTAAGAGTATCATTATTTAATGTAAAAGAAGCGTGAAGTCCGAAAAGATATTTTATGTCCGGATCACTATGATCTACTCTTGAACTGTTTTCAATTATAGCTTCAGTCTTTAGTAATTCACCGTTTCTATCGGATGTTTCAAATGCTAAAACTCCGTTTAAATTTCTTTTGCGAAGTACATCGCCGATTACATCCAAGCTGCCGATTGTTTTTCTCGGTGATGCGTGATGATCGAAAACATAAGTAACGCCGTTTTTAATAGATTCAAGTGCAGCCATCTCGGCGGATGCTTTTGTCATTTCGTGATCGAGTGAGTAATCGAGTTTCCACCAAAGATTCTTGAGAATGTTGATGAAGTTGTTTGTCGGTCTATTTATCGGTAAACCTTTTGATAAGCGCGAATAAATGTGCTCGTGAAAATTCACATTAGGGATTGTGATTACATTTCCTTTTGCATCGAATGAATTCTTTTCAACTTTGGTTTTACGGTTTAGGTAATCATTCCAGTTTTTCTTTTTTATCTCTTTGATTTTACCATCGGATAAAATCAAATCACCGAAAACCGGAGTGATTGAATTACTTTTTACACTGCAAATCCAAGCGTTTTTTATTTTCATAATAATCTCACGTTGATTAACCGCAAAGACACAGAGGCGCAAAGAAAAAATAGATTTTAGCAATCCCTTTGCGTCTTAACGACTTTAAGGTTAGGTTTTTATTTCAACAAACCTTCCGAAACCAATTTTACCAAATGTATTATTATCTCTATTCATAATTTCTTCGCCTCTTAAATATGTTTTCTTTACAACAGCATTGAAAGTAATATCTTCAAAAGGAGTGTACTTTCCTTTGCTATGCATATTTTCAGCCGAAATAACTTGTGAATTCCATAAATCAATTAATGTAAAATCAGAATCTTTATTTTCCGATAATTTACCTTTGTCCGCAAGATTAAAAAACCTTGCAGCATTAGTTGATAACAATTTTATTGTCTGCTCAAGTGTTAATCTGTTTTGCAGAAATCCTTCGCTAAACAGAAACGGAACCCGATGCTCAACTCCCGGAATACCGCCGTAAACTTTCCAGAAATTATCAAATTGTTTTTCGTCTATCGGATTGCATCCGGCGTGATCTGTTGTTACAAATTCCAGCTCATTATTTTTTAGCGCTTTCCACAACTCATTTTGATCTTCCTCAAACTTTACCGGTGGAGCAGTTTTGAGGGGATTCTTAATTATATCGTTTTCAAAATCGCTTTGCGTGAAATACAAATAATGCGGACAAGTTTCAGATGTAAGTTTAACGTGCTCTTTGGCCGCAGTTCGAATTATTTCCATGCCAGCTTTAGAGCTCAGATGAACGATGTGAGTTCTGCAGCCGGTTTTCTCAGATATGTTCTTTATTTGTTCAATAGCTTTTCGCTCTGATTCGACGTCTCTTGCAATGCAGTATTCTTTCCAACTGTTTTTATTTTCTTTTTGAAATGATTCTCTTCTTGAAACTACCAGCGATTTATCTTCCGCGTGAACTGCCATCGGCTTGCCGGTTTGCTTTATAATTTGAGCAGCTTGTTCAATCTGTTCATAAGTTAAATCGGAAAATTCTTCCATACCGGAAATTACATAAACTTTATATCCAGCAACTCCGGCTTCGGATAATTCAATAATTTGTTTTTCTAATTTTTGAAGATTATCAAAATCTTGTCTGCGCACTCCGCCCCAAAATGCAAAATCAATTAAGCTTCGGTTTCTTACTACATCTAATTTTGTTTCGAAGTTTTTAAGATCGGTAACCGGTGGTAGAGAAGTACAAGGCATATCTATTATAGTTGTTACACCACCGTAAGCAGCTGCGGTTGATGCGTGTTCAAAATCTTCTCTAAATTCAAAACCTGGTGTGTCAAAATGTACGTGAGGATCAATGGCGCCGGGCATTAATAAACTGAAATTACCATCGATTGCATTCTCATCATCATATTCTTTTTTATTCTTCGACTTAAATTCATCAAGTGATATTTTATCTTTTATATTCTTCCAATCAATTTCATCAGAGAGAAATTTTATCTCTTCAATTATATCGGAGAAAATAATTTCGGCTAAGCGAAGTTTGTTTTCTTTTGTGTTGATGAATATGTTTGTGATTTTTTTCATTCTAGAATAGAATGGAACACTGATTTTTATGATGGTTATGATTTATTATGATTAAAATCAGTGAAGATCATAAATGATCATAATTATCTGCGTTACATTGCTTTTATAAACCGACTTTATTGTTAAACTCATTTATTAATTTATCCCATTCAGGAACAATTGAAAACCTTTCATTCCAATAATTTTCATCATACCATTGAGCATTAAGTTCATCTACATCTTTTCCTTGCTGCTCAACCCAAGTAAAGTATTTTAGATTATGAATGCTCTTCTTGTCATAATAATTCAATTCTTTAAAGTAATCAATTCCTTGATGTTTAATAACGCTGTTCCAATCAATCGCGGCTTGTGCTTCGCTGTAACTTCCCCATGCTTCGTTCATTTCCTTTAACCTGGATTGATAAAGGTCTGCGGAGTCAGTAAAAATAGTGAATATCACATCGTTTTCGGTTAGCTCATAATATTTTGCATGTTTAATCGCACTGATTAAATTACTGATACATGAGATTCCAAGTTCAGGCAGACGGGAAAGGATCTCTTCTTTAACGCCAAGCTTTCTTAAATAATTATGACCATCTTTTTCGTTGAAGAGTCTTAATATTCTCAAAGGATCTTCATCATCAATTGCACAAACAGCATCGGTATTTTTAACATTGTGAATCCATGGAACGTGTTTATCGCCAATTCCTTCGATTCTATGTCCGCCGAAACCATTCATTAATAAAGTTGGACATTGTAAAGCTTCGGAAGCAAGTACTTTCATGTGTGGATAAACTTTTTTCAGATAATCTCCAGCGGCAATTGTACCGGCAGATCCGGTAGCACTTACATAAGCTGATAAACGTTGATCTTTTTCTTTTATTTGATTGAATAATTCATCAATCGTATTTCCCGTAATTTCGTAGTGCCAAATTGGATTTCCGAATTGATCAAATTGGTTGAAGATAAGGTATTCATCACTTTCCGCTTCTAGTTCGTGACATTTATCATATATTTCTTTTACGTTGCTTTCACAGCCGGGAGTTGCGTATACTTCCGAGCCAATATTTTTAAGCCAATCAAATCTCTCTTGACTCATTTCTTCCGGAAGAATTGCTACAGCATGAACTGTAAGTAAAGCAGAATTGAAAGCACCGCCGCGACAGTAATTCCCGGTTGACGGCCAGACAGCTTTATGGTATTCTGGATCGAATCTTCCTGTAACCAAATAAGGTGCGAGACAACCGTATGTAGCACCGACTTTATGAGCACCGGTTGGGAAGTGTTTGCCAACCAAGCCGATTATTCTTGCTTTAACTCCGGTTATTTCTTTGGGAATTTCTAAATAATTAATTCCGCCGATTGATCCGTCATTCGGATTGTTATTCCAATTAATTCTAAAAAGATTTAGAGGGTGAACATCTTGGAGACCGATAGATTTTAATTTTTCTTGTATCTCTTTGGGAATTTTGTGCGGGTGTTTTAATTGCTCAAATGTGGGTAACAAAATTTTGTTTTCTTTACATCGCTTGATAGTTCTTTCTAAAAAATCTTTGTTCTGAATGGTCCAATTCCATAACTCCATATTAACTCCATTATTCATCTTAAATGGTGAATTGCCAATAATCGCCTTAGCCGGACAATCACGTCTATAAATCTACAGAATATTGTGATAATTTAATATAGTTTGTCTTTATCAAGCTAAAGCTGAAATGTGCGGAAATCTGGAAGAAATAGCTATTAAAATGGAAGAATCCAAATTGTGATGTTTATAATTTTATGATATTTAAACTTGATTATAAATCTTGAACTTCTTAATTTGATGTCATTCCAAACCTCAGAATCTATCTTCTAACTGTTGTACTCTAAATTTTGTTTATCATCAATTAATCAATTGTGGATGCCACGTGCATTCTGATACAATAATTATTTTAAGGAGGTATAAATGAAAGTATATCGAATGAATAAACTTGATTCAAAAACTGCCGGTAAGGTTGCTGCTTTTCTTGATCTACAAACAAATGACGGAATTATACTTAAGGGTTTCCGGTTAGTCGATGGATCGAACGGACTATTTCTTTCAGCACCCGATCAAAAAGGGAAGGACGGGAAGTACTATGAAAATGTTATCCTACCAAAAGAATTGAAAGAAGAAGCTGAACAACTCGCCATTTCAGAATACAATAAATAGACCATTCTTTTTAAGATAGCGGACAAACTTTTATAAATATTTGTCCGCTATCTATTTTGATTTATTAAAAATCTTTTATAATTTTCGAACATTAAGGACAAACGTTCGAAAATTCTATGAACCAAGACAGTAATATATCAGATAACTATTCAGCTAAGCGGGAGCAAATAATTGAAGCTGCCGAAAATGTCTTCGCGTATTATGGTTATAACAAAACTACTCTTGAAGACATTGCAAATAAAGTCGGCATGAAGAAAAACAGTATTTACTATTATTTTAAGAATAAGGAAGATTTGCTCAACGAAATAATTTCCAGGATCTATAAAAGCAAAATTAGTGATTTCGAAAAAAGAGTTGAATCGGTTGAATCAACGTTTGATAAGCTGAAGATTTTCTTTGAAGCAATTATATCACCAATAGTAATAGATAAAAAATCATACAATGTAACTCCGCAAGCCTTCATTGAAATTGGGAGAGTTATTGAAGAATCATTCAAAGAATTTATTGAAGATACAAACAATTATTTGCATTCAATTTTAAGAGAAGGTATTAAGAAAGGTGAGTTAAAAAAAATTGATGTAAAAAAGACCGCCGGAGTACTTATCCGCTATATGCAAGCAATTGAACTACTCGAGTATTCAAAAATCAAATCAAAATTTATTGATAGACAGACTAATGAGCGGCTGCGTCAAGAAGTACTGGCTCTTCTTGATTTAGTTGTAAATGGAATAAAAAAATAGATATGAACAAAATAAATGAGAAACAAATGATCCTAAAGCACAAATTTAAGACAAAAAGTTCCATTATTCTTTTGGCATTCTTCTTTGCTTCATCAATCTCCGGTCAAACGATTACTATCGACGACGCCCTAAAAATTGCATTGGATAATAACCGGGATATTAAAATTGCAAAACTCGAAGTACAGAAAGCTGAAGAAGCTGTTGATGAAGCATTTGGATACGCTCTACCTTCAGTAGATGTTTCTGCTAATTTTTCTCACTTCCTCTCTAAACCCAAGATGGCATTCCCGGATTTTGAAGCAATGCTTACTAACGCTACTTACGGAATTTTGTTCAATGAGGGAGTTATACCTCAAGACAATTCAAAACTGCTGCCGATGCAGACAAAACTTCAATCATTTGCACAGACAAATAATTTCGAAACTTCAGCTCAAGTCACTCAAATTCTTTTTAACTCAGCGGTGTTCAGGGGAATTGGTGCTTCTCAAATTTATCTCGATTTATCCAAAGAACAGCTGAAAGCTAAAACAACAGAAATAGTTTTGGTTGTTAAACAAGCTTTTTATGGAGCTCTATTAACAAAACAGATGCTTGATATCACAAAAGCTTCGTTGGCTAATGCTGAAGAGAATGTTGCGAATGTTAATTCATATTATCGACAGGGCTTAACATCCGAATATGAAATGATGCAAGCGGAAGTTATGGTAGAAAATATTCGTCCAAAAGTTTTTGAGTTAGAAAATGTTTATAAGGATACAATAAATAAATTAAAAATGGTTTTAGGTGTTGATCAAAATAGTGATATCGAAGTTGTCGGTGAGATTAAATATGAAATAAAGGAAATCCCCGAAATTGAAGATGCCTCTCTGCAGGCAATTAATAAAAACTATGATTTAAGTTCGTTGAAAGTTAAGAAACAAATCGACGAAGAATTTATTGCATTAGATAGATCAGAATATTGGCCTCAATTAGCAGCGTTTGGAAATTACACTTACGCCGGTTCTTCCGACGAATGGAATTTCCAAAATTATTCTTCTACTACTGTTGGTTTAGCTTTCTCGATTAATATTTTCAATGGAGGAAGAACTAAAAATAAAGTTGAACAATCACTAATCGGATTAAGACAAACAGAAGAGCAGATTAATACTCTCCAAGATTATACCGTAACGGAAGTAAAAAAAACCATCAATGATATTGAACGCGTAAAAATTCAAATTGATGCGGTTGAAAGAAATGTGAAACTAGCAGAACGAGCTTATGAAATTTCCGTAACAAGATATAATGAAGGAACCGGTACGCAGCTTGAAGTTAAGAATGCAAATATTGAACTTCAGACCGCCAAAACAAATCGGCTTCAAGTGGTGCATGATTATATAATCGCATTTGCAAAATTAGATAGGCTTCTTGGTCAGTTGACTGTTCAAGAAATAAATTTTCTAAAAAATTAATAAAAACGACTAGGAGAATTGACACAAAATGAATTTAAAATCAAAATTACTAATTGCATTCATTTCCACAATAGTTTCTTCGCTTTTAATTCAATGCGGTGTTGATGATAAAGCAGAGAACAAAAGTATGCAAGAAATACAAAATGAAACCGGAATACCGGTAGTTACAAAGGAAATAAAAGCTGAATACTTCAAAAAAGAATTAACATACTTTTCTTCCCTAAGCGGAATTATGCAAACAACTAGAGCCTCGGCAGTTGGTGGAAGAATTGAAAAGATTAATTATAAAGTCGGGGACTACGTTAAGAAAGATGATATTGTTATTGAATTTCCTTTAGATAATCCAGCAGTTCAATATGAGCAAGCTAAACATGCCTATGAAAATTCAAAGAAAACATATGAAAGAATAAAAACATTATTGGAAGCCGGTGAGACTTCGCAAGCTAATTATGATGGTGTGGAGACAAAGTATTTGGTTGATAAAAGAAATTATGAGATGGCTAAACAAGCAATGTTTATAGAAGCACCCTATGATGGTGTTATTGTTGAAATTATGGTTAATGAAGGAGATGGTGTCGATTCAAAAATTCCACTTTTTACAATTGCAAAGCTGGATAAAATGAAGGCAAGAGTTTGGGCTTCCGAAAGTGAAATTCGCCAAATTAAAAGAGGAATGAAAGCTGAGTTGATGAATAACGAGAAAAAATACGAAGGGAAAGTTACCGAAATATCACTCGCCATCGATCCAAGAACAAGATCGTTTTATGCTGAAGTTGAGTTTGACAATAATAATATTGAACTGCGCCCGGGTCTTACTACTGAAATAGCAATCAAAGTTTATGAAAACGAAAAAGCAATTATAGTCCCAAAGAATTTACTAAATTCTGAGAATGGAGTTGAGTCAATATACATTGTTAATAATGGCATTGCTGAATTACGAACAATTACGATCGGTGAAAGAAATGCGATTTCAGTAGAAGTTTTAGAGGGATTAAAATTAGGCGATAAACTCATCATAAAAGGATCAAATATGATTAGTAACGGACAAAAAGTAAACGAAGTAAACTAGAGGAAAAAATGATTCTTGCAAAAACATCTATTAATCGTCCCATCCTTACAACAATGGGAATTTTCGTTTTCCTAATATTTGGTCTTCTAGCTTACTTTAATCTTAATCTCGATCAAATGCCGGATGTAGAAATTCCTTATGTAACAGTTCAAACAATTTATCCAGGTGCCGGACCGAAAGAAATTGAAACTCTGGTAACTAAGAGAATTGAAGACGTCATTTCAACCGTTAGCCAAATTGAAAGTATGAATTCTTATTCTTTGGATGGTGCGTCAATTATTATAATAGAATTTAGTTTGAGTAAAGATGTTGATATAGCAAATCAAGAAGTGAAAGATAAAGTTGATCAGATTCTCAATGACTTGCCGGACGCTGCTGAAAAACCAATTATTCAAAAGGTTGACATACGTGCATTCCCAATTATTGATGTTGTGCTTAGCGGAAATCTTGATCCGCGTGAACTTTATAAAATTGCTGATAAAACTTTGAAAGACAGATTCTCGCAAATTCAGGGAGTTGCGAGAGTTGATATAACCGGTGGACAGGAAAGAGAAATAAGGGTAATTCTTGAAAATAAGGATATATATCAAAACTTTATTTCTATGCCGCAGCTTTTGCAAATATTAGCTGCCCATAATATGAATATGCCGGGTGGTTATTTCCAAATTGAAGATCAAGAATTTACGGTTAGAATGAGTGGTGAGTTTGAAAGTTTGGAAGAAATAGAAGAGCTACAATTGCCGACTCCATTCGGTAATAAAAAACTTCGTCAATTTGCAACAGTTGCTGATTCTGGAAAGGATATTCGACAACGTACAATATTTTTTGATGCAGAAAAGCAATTCAGAAATGAAAATGTGGTGAGACTGGGAATTGTAAAAAGCTCGGAAGGTAATGCTGTTGAAGTTGCAAATGCTGTTAAAAAAGCTCTTCCGGAAATTCAAGCAATTCTTCCGGCAGGAACTAATTTGGAAATGGTGAACGATGAATCCGTGTTCATAAAATCTACAGTTGATGATACGATGAGTAATATATTGCTCGGCGTTCTTTTTACATCCATTGTACTTCTAGTTTTCTTATCTGATATACGTTCTACAATAATTGTTGCCTTATCTATGCCAACATCAATCATTTCAACATTTTTGCTTTTACAGGCATTCGGCTTAACATTAAACATGATGACTCTAATGGGGCTGTCCGTTTCAGTCGGTGTTTTGGTCGCTAACTCAGTTGTCGTGCTGGAAAATATTTTCCGTCACAAAAAAATGGGGATGGACAACAAACGTTCCGCATATAACGGCACAACAGAAGTGTTGGTCGCGGTATTGGCTTCTACATTAACTAACATAGTAGTATTTCTTCCAATAGCTAGTATGTCCTCAATGGTTGGAAGGTTTTTAAGTGAACTTGCATTGGCAGCAAGTTTTGCTACTATTTTCTCACTTTTGTTCTCATTTACATTAACACCAATGCTTGCTTCACTAATACTTCCCCAAAAACTTAATACAGGAAAATTAAGTAATTGGTTCAACAATTTATTTCATTCATGGGACAATTATTATCAGAAAATTTTAAGTAAAGTTTTAAAAACTAAAAAACGGGCGATAATTATTATTGCAATTTCATTTGTTCTCTTTATTGCCGCAACAATTATCTATGCGCCAAATATCGGTTTTGAGTTTATGCCGAATCTTGATGATGGAAAAATTAAAGTAGAAGTTGAACTGCCCGAGGGTTACAATCTATATGAAACCGCTGAAGTGTTGGGAGAAATTGAAAATCGATTAAAAAATTATTCCGAGGTTGAGTATTTACTTACAAATCTTGGCAAAATTAGTGATCTAAATACAGGTTCGAATATGGCAGTAATGAATGTTCAACTAGTTGATGAAAGTGAGCGTGAAGCCGGATTGGATGAAATGATTTCAAGTTTTGTTAGTAATCTATCACGTGTTCCGAATGCAAGAATTGTTGTTGATTATGGATCAGGTATGGGAATGGGCGGTGCTCCTATTCAGTTTTATTTATTAGGACAAAATTTGGAAGTGCTTGAAGAATGGAAAAATAAAATTGTTGAAGAAGTTAAAGATGTTCCGGGTCTAATTAACTTTGATAATAGTTCACGAGCCGGTAAGCCGGAAATCACGCTGTTTCCCAAACGTGATAAAATTGCAGAAGCCGGAGTCACAGTTCAAGAATTAGCTTTAACCCTAAGAGCCGCAATAGCCGGATTAGAATCTTCAAAATATAGGGAAGAAGGTGATGAGTACGACATAACAATCACATTAAATGATAAAAATGTTGATACTCCTGAAGAAGTGGGAAACATACCGATTGTTTCTCAAAGTGGTGTTATTTATAAAATGTCACAATTAGCTGATGTAAATTTTACAATAGGTTATACAAATATTCTACATAGAGATAAATATACAACCATACATTTTACCGGTTCACCCGCACCAGGTGTACCTTTAGGGAATGTTACTGATGAAATTGAGAATCGAATTAGTCAATTAGATTTACCTCCCGGGTACAGATATACATGGGGTGGTAATGTTAAAATGATGAATGAAATGGTTGCCGATATGCTTTTTGCATTTTTCCTTGCTATACTATTGACTTATATGCTTCTCGCAGCAATTCTTGAAAGTTTTCTTCAACCGTTTTTTATTCTTTTAACAATACCACTGGCATTAATAGGGGTATTCGCGTCATTGTTCCATACTAATATTTCATTTGGAATTACTTCCTTAATGGCGTTGATAATGTTGATTGGTATTGTTGTAAACAATGCAATCCTAATGCTGGACTATACAAATCAACTTGTTCGAGATGAAGGAAAGCCGGTGAAAGAGGCATTAGTTCAAGCATGTCCGACAAAACTAAAACCAATTCTAATGTCATCCATTGCAATTATACTTGGCATGCTGCCAATGGCTCTAGGAATTGGTGATGCCGGCAAAGAAATGAGAATTCCGCTTGGTGTTGTTAGTATCGGCGGTTTAGTCGTATCAACATTCCTTACACTATTTGTAATTCCGGCGTTCTATTATGTTACTTCAAGAAAAAGCAAAGAAGGTGTTGTTAAAGAGAAATTATAGTTAACAAATTGAGTCCCGGTAATTGACCGAGACATATTTAATGTGGAGGTGTAAAATGAAAAAGCCCCTTCAAATAGAATTTGAATCAGAAAACGTAAAGTGCTATTTGGCCGGTGAAGTCGCTGTTTTAAAAATTACATGTAATGCTTTCGGTACGTTAACAAATTTAGATCAAGCAAATAGAGTTTTACCTTGGTTTGATATGGTTGAAAATGATCCTTCTGTAAAAGCAATTGTTGGTATGTCGGAAAAGGATTGCCTTGGTGAGACAGCCTATGAAGAGTTTTTATCCGAAATTACCGGAAGAAGCATCCAAAGAGATAAATATAATGAGATAACTAGATTTGAGAAATCAGATATACGTGCTATCGAAATTAATATGCTAATTAATCTTATTAGAAAAATTTATTCGTTTAAGAAAATATTCATTTCTGCAATCAATGGAGAAATTGTAACTCCTTTTCTCGGTTTAAGTTTGGTTAGTGATTTTCGATTTGCAAGCTCTGATTTGAAAATCATGTTTTCACATGTGAAATATGGTCTGCATCCAAGTGGTGCAATTCCATTTTTCTTACCAAAATTCATTAATAAACAGTTAGCGATGAAATATATGTTGCAAGGCGGAGTAATTAATTTTGAGGAAGCTGGTAAATTAAATCTTGTAAATGAATTAGTTGACGATAGTGAGTTTGAAAAGAATAGTATAGAAAAAGCAAAAGGCTATATTAAAATGGGAATGAGTACATTAAAAAATACAAAATCATTAATTAATAGTAATTCTGACGAGTTGGAAAATTATTTTAAAATAGAATCTAATTATACTTACAAATAGCTGTTGGAGATTTTTGGGATTATCTCAATAACATTATTTGAATGTCCATAACATTTGTGCCGGTTGGACCAATTTTGATCAAACTATCGGGTTTGTTAAAAAACTCGTATGAGTTGTTTTCACTTAAATAAATTGCCGGATCGATACCGAACTCTATCGCTTTTTTCATTGAAAAATTATTGATAATCGCTCCGGCAGCGTCAGTTGGTCCGTCAATTCCGTCAGTACCAATGCTTGCAAAACAAAATTCATTCGTAAAATCTTTGAGATGTATCAATGTGCTTAAAGCTAATTCTTGATTCCTTCCACCAATTCCTTTTCCTTTTACTCTGACGGTGGTTTCGCCACCAAACAAATAGCATTTAGGACTATCTGGTTTTTGTCGTTTAGTCACAAAATCAGCAATATATTCTCCCACTGATTTAGCTTCACCTATTATATCTGTTCTGATAATACGCGTTTCATAACCTAATTGTTCAGCTATACCTTTTGCAGATTTTATTGCCCTTAAGTTATCACCAAGAATAAAATGATGATTATTCTTATAGTAAAAATCTTCTAGATTATTACTCTCAAAATTTTGTTGAAGATAGCGTAGTATTGATTCAGGAATCCTCTTAGTAAGATAATAATCATCTAGAAGTTCAAGCGGTTTATACTTTTCTTTTCTCGTTATATATGTTAAGCCGGAAGCAATTGATTCAAGTTTGTTCCCAAGTACATCAGAAATGATTAGAGTAATGCATGTTGCCGGATGGATTTCTCTTGCAAGTTTGCCGCCTTTAATATTCGAAACAGCTTTACGTAGAGTATTGATCTTATCAATATCCATTCCACTTTTTATCAAGCAATCTGCAAAGTCTTTGTAGTCATCCAAAGAAATACTTTCCGGTAATGATTCTAATAAAGAAGATCCTCCGCCGGATATTAATGCAATAACTAAATCATTTTCGTTCGCATCTTTTACTAATTTAAGAATTTTGTTACCTGCTAATAAACTATTTTCATTTGGTAATGGATGTGAGGCTTTGATGTATTCAATTTTGCCGGTGTTATTATCAGCAGAAATATTTGATGACACAATTCCTTGACTTATTTTATTTCCTAATAAATCTTCAATTTCAATTGCCATACTTGTAGATGCTTTACCGGTGCCGATGATATAGATTTTCTTGTATTTTCTTAGATCAAAATCGATTCCCTGAATTGAAAGAATTTCATTTATATATTTTATTGAACTTTGGAAAAGATTTTTAGGCGTGACACTTTGAATTGCAGCTTGATAAATTGACTCTATGTGTTTACGAAGTTGGGAAGAATTAGAACTCATTTTTTAGAAAGCAATCTTATAATTAATCGAAAAGGTTACTGTAGTACCGATACCAAACTCGCTATTCGCTACAATTTTTCCACCAAGCAAGTTTACATATTCGCTACAGATTGCTAAACCTAAACCGCTTGATGCTTCTCTACCGGAACTATCTGCACTTGTCTTAAATGGTTCAAAAATCTTTTCCATTAAATCAGGCGGAATTCCTCTTCCTGTATCTTGTATTTTTGTAGTCAATATTCCATTTCTCTTCTCTGTTTGTTTGGTTTCCAGCGAAATTTGTATTTCCCCATTCTTGGTAAACTTAATAGAATTACCGATTAAATTGATCAATATTTGGCGGTATTTAATTTTATCAGTTACAATAGAAGAATTGTCCATGTCTTTTGTTATTAAAGTTAATTTATTTCCCTTTTCCTCAGATAGGTAGCTTAATAGTTTAGTGACTGATCTAACTTCCTTTAGAAGATCAAACTCTTCATTTTCAATTTCGATTTTGCCGGCTTCAATTTTTGCAAAATCTATAAAATTACTTATTACCTGCAGTAAAGATTCAGCACTGACTTTTACAGTCTTAGCAAATTCTTCAAATTCTTCAATAGTGGTTAGTTGCTTGTTCTCAATCATATCGAAGTATAGGAGAATCGCATTTAAAGGTGTTCTAACTTCATGATTAATTTTTGCAAGCAATTTTATTTTTTGATTCTTTTCATCGATAACTTTTTGAGCAATAAGTTCTTTTTCTCTTGCTTCTTCAAATAACTTTTCAAGTGCAAGATTTTTTTCGCGTTCGGCTTGTTTTTCTTTTGTCTTATCGGTTATAATACATTCAATCGCTTTTAAGTTAGTATCTGTTTCAATTTCTTTTGATATTATGTGTAAGTGTTTTACCTCGCCACTTTTTCCTACTATTCTTTCTTCAAGATGATCATATTTACCAGCTAGTATTTTATTTCTGATAAGTTCTCTTTCTTTTTCTCCCGGAGCCAGAATATCAAAAATGTTGTGCTCTACCTCAAAATCAGTTATCTCAAATAAGTTTAGTAAGTAATTATTCGCAGCAATGATTTTTCCGTCTTTGTTAATTTTCAAAATACCAACAGAGGCATTATCAAAAAGAAATTTTATTTCGTTTGTCTTCTCTATATACTTCTTGCGATTTTTATATATAACTGCGCTTGCGGCAACACTTAATAAACTTATGAAACTAACAAACAAAACTAGTGAAAGAACATTGGGCAGCTGAAAAATATTTTTATCCGAATAGAAAATTGAAGCGGCAAATAACAAATTGTAATAAATGGCTACAATTATTTGTTGTGTTACTTCCCAGCTAAAAATAATTGCGAATGTGAAAATTAATAATGATAATATCTGAGAGTTTATATATATGGTGCTGGGTATCATAATAATTGTAAAAATAAATGAGGATATAAGACCTAAGATCAATACGTGAGTTAACATATTGACAATTTTACGGGAGAAATTTCTAAATGTCAGTGCAAAAACAATAGCGGAAAGAAAAGTAAAAGATACTCTGGCTAAATAAAGTTCAATTTGAAATCCTTGGAAAAAATATATTTCGAAGAGCATCGACCAAGTGCCGGCAATAATCGAAATAGCTGATAAAATTCGGAGTGGATTCAGTTGATGATTTGTGTTACCTGATGTGATTAAACTATTCTTGGTCATATAATATCACAAAAGTTTATTTGTCTTAGAAGTAACTTTTGTAATTTAGTTAACCATATTGAAACCTGCTATGTTTTTTATCAAAAATTGTGGTCTATAGAAATATGATTTATATTTAAATATATAATTTTGTTGTAAGAAAAAATAAATAAAAACATTTTCAGAAAGATATTAATGAACAAGAAATTAAGGTGGGCTTTATTTTTAGCAATCGTTACTGTTCTTTATAATGTTATTGAGGGATTTGTATCGATAATATTTGGTGCTGAAGATGAAACTCTTGCATTATTCGGTTTCGGTGTTGATAGTTTTGTAGAAGTTATTTCCGGGATAGGAATTCTTCACCTTATTTTCAGAATGACTTATAAAAATGTTGAACACCGTGATGAATTTGAAAAAACTGCATTGAAAATTACTGGGTCAGCTTTTTATATCTTGACTGCTGGATTGGTATTTGGTTCGGTTTTGATTGTGGTTAATGATGTTAAACCAGAAACAACAATACCGGGGATAATTATTTCTATCGTTTCGCTGTTAACAATGTATTTCTTGATGAACGCAAAATTGAAAGTTGGTAAAGAACTAAATTCTGATGCGATTATAGCAGATGCAAACTGTACAAAGACATGTTTCTATCTGTCTATTGTTTTACTTTTGTCAAGTGCAAGTTATGAGTTATTAGGATTTGGATTTATTGACGCAATTGGTTCTCTTGGTATTGCATATTTTTCATTAAATGAAGGCAGAGAAGCTTTTGAAAAAGTAAGAAGCGGTAATTTATCTTGTTCTTGTGATCACTAAAAATAAAAATGTCACACAATCATAGACCACCATATAATAGAGCATTTTTTATCGGCATCAGCTTAAATGTAATATACATTATCGTCGAGTTTATTTATGGTTTAATATCAAATTCAATGGCTCTAATTGCTGATGCTGGACATAATCTTAGTGATGTACTCGGCTTAATCTTAGCTTGGGGAGCTTCCTATTTAGCAACAAAAACTCCAACAAATAGACGCACGTATGGATTTAGAAAGTCAACAGTTCTGGCATCATTAACAAACGCTGTAATTCTTTTAATAGCTGTCGGTGCAATTGCTTTTGAATCAATAAAAAGATTTTCAGAACCGCAAGTTATTGAAAGTGAAACAATAATTTATGTCGCAGCTATCGGTGTCATAATTAATGGAATTACAGCTTATTTATTTTTTGCAGACCACAAG
>QZJX01000112.1 GCA_003599395.1 Ignavibacteriales bacterium
AACAACGGACTTAGAACTACCCAATGAAATTATTCTATTTAGAGACGGAGATACATCACAAATAATAACACTTACCGAAAGTGAAATAACTTTGTATGATGACTTGCTTCTGCCATCTCGGAGTTATACTTACAATGTGTCCAGCGACAAACATCAAGTAACCAGTAATGAAGTTAGTGTAGTTACAATGGACACAACAAGTCACGATTTTACGTGGCAAACATTTACCTTTGGTGGAGAAGGCGGAAGCAGTTATTTACTAGATGTTGCAATAATAGATGAAAATAATATTTGGGCAGTTGGAATGATTTATACCGCAGATGATACTTTTAGTGCTGTTCATTGGGATGGGAATGGGTGGGAGTTGAAGAAGATAGCAAATTCTAGTTATCCACGTTCTACAGTATATGCTTTTAACGAAAAAGATATTTGGTTTGATGGAACAATTCAATGGGATGGATATACTTATTCTGTTCATAATAATGGTTTCCCTTTGGACCCAAATGGGCATGGATGGAGAAGAAATGCTATGTGGGGTAAATCAAGTTCGGATTTTTACGTAGTAGGAAATAATGGAAATATTGCTCATTACAACGGAAATAGTTGGACAAAAATAGAGAGTGGAACATTCCTAGACTTCCAAGATATCTGGGGAGATTATAATGAGAAAACCCAGGAGTGGGAGGTATTGGCTGTAGCTTCGAATCATTTAAGTGGATATGAAAGAGAAATAGTAAAAATAGAAGGGGATAGAATAAAAAGTATTTCTAATGAACCATTAACATCAACTATAAGCAGCACTTGGTTTATTTCATCCAGAAAATATTTGATAGGAGGAAGCGGTATTTATAGCAAAGCTCAAATTGATCAAATAAATTGGCAAAAGGAAAACACAATAAATAAATATTATACATATAAAATACGAGGGAATTCGATAAATGACATAGTAGCAGTAGGTGGCTATGGAGATTTGCAGCTTTATAACGGAATAAACTGGCGAAGTCAATACGAAATAACCAAAATAGATGGGAATTATAGATCAGTTTCAACAAAAGGAAATATAGTAGTAGCAGCAGGTCAGCATAATGCAGAAGCAGTAATAACAATAGGAAGGAGGTGAGATAAATAATGCTTAATAAGATTCCACCTAACAAAATACTTTATAGACTCTTATCAAAGTTATGACAAAGAATACTTTACAGAATAGAAACAATCTCATCAGTAATTTTACCCGTTGCGCCGATATTTCTCTTAACATAATCCGAAGCTATTTGACCGAGTTTTTCTCTGTAATTATCATCTGAAATTAATTTACTTAGAATTCTATAAGCCTCTTTTTTGTTGTGCACAACTCGAGCGCTTCCCTCTTCAATCAATGATAATGCTTCTTGGCTGTTATAAATTTTGGGACCGAAAAGAACGGGCAAACCATAAACAGACGGCTCCAATACATTGTGAACATTTTGTTTAAATCCGCCGCCGACAAATGCTAAGTCCGCGTAGTAATACAAGCTTAGCAAAATACCGATAGAGTCAATAAGAATTACTCGTTGGTTATTATAAATATTCATGTGTGAAAATCTTATTGAACCGATTGCTTTATCAACTTGATGCTCTAACTTTTCGAGATGATTTATTGTTGGTTCGTGCGGTGCAATTATCAAAATTAAATTTTCATGTTTACTCATTAATTTAAACAACGCCGGAAGAACAACTTCTTCATCGGATTCCCATGCGCTGCCTAATACAACAACTTTCTTACCATCAAAGAAGTTCTCTTTAAATAATTTTTTTTCTTTTGCTTGTAAACTTTTTTGATAGACACGGTCATATCTTGTGTCACCGACAGTTTTAACTTTATTGTTGTCCAAATTGAATTGAAGAAAGTTATTTCTGTCTTCATCGGAAACTGTTAATATTTTATCTATTTCCTTATATATATGATGATGAAAAATCTTAGCGACTCCATACTTTCTCGGAGAGTTGTAACGCATTGTCGCATCGACTAATAATGTTGGTATTTTTTTATCACTCAATTCAAAAATCATATTCGGCCAAATATCGTAACGCATGAAAACGGCGACATCAATTTTTAGAACATCCAAAAATTCTTTGCATTTCTTTCGAGAATCGAGTGGTATGTATGTTACAATATCGGCAAAAGAATAATTTATTGAATTCTGATAACCCGAAGGTGAGAAAAAAGAAACAACTATAATTACTTCTTCTCTTCTTCTTAGCTCTTCAATTACCGGTTTTGCTTGTTCGAATTCTCCCATCGAAGATGAATGAAACCAAATTCGCTTTTTCGATTTGTCTAATTTTTTAACTTGAGATTTTAATTTTTCTGCTAAATTTTTTCGATCTCTTATTCCTCTTCTAATTTTATTATTGAATAATGACGCGACGTAAATCGCCGCAATGAAAAGTGGAAGTAACAAGTAATCGTAAAAGAATCGAAGTAATTTGATCATCATAATGAAATAAATTTTTCAATTTTATTATAAACTAATTCCGGAGTCAATTCCAACATACACTTAAAATGTGACTTCGGACATTTGTCTTTACCAATATGCGAACATGGTCTGCATTTTAATTCATCATTCTCAATCACTAATGAATTTTCCGAATAAGGTGCGAAGCCGAATTCTTTTACAGTTGATCCGAATATAGCAATAACCGGAACATGAACAGAAACGGCGGTATGCATTAACCCGGAATCATTGCAGACAATTAATTTGCATTCTTTCATATCGCGAGCAATTTGAATTAAATCATTTTCTGTTGATAAATCAATCGCGCCGGGAATTTCTTGCTTAAGATTATGACAAATTTCTTTATCATCACTTCCGCCGAAAAGTAAAATCGTATAGCCTTTCGCACTCACTAGTTTACCAAGTTCATTGAAATATTCAATCGGCCACATTTTAGTAAAATGTTTTGATCCCGGTGCAAATCCAATATATTTTCCGGGCTTTATGCTTGAGATAACTTCCTCCGGAACAAACAAAGATGGTTTTTGAAAGGTAAATTCTAACTCAGGAATACTTTCAAAATACATTTGCGGAATTGATTTAACTTTTTTGTAAAGATTCCATTTAAAATTGACAAATAAAAATTTCTTCAGAGTAGGTTTCTTAAAACGATAAACTTTTGCGGATAATTTTGAACAAATTTTTCTGCTTCTAAAATTATTCTGGAGATCAATTACTAAGTCATATTTATTTTTTTGTAATGACTTTATCAGAACATCATAGTTTTTTGATTTATCAAATTCATGAATGTGGTTAAGAATTGGATTAGTTTTTACCGCATCAACAAATTGTGGTTTTACTAAAAAATCAATTTGCGAGTCCGGATATTTTTGATGCAGTGCCGAAATAACCGGAGTAGTAAGAAGCACATCGCCGAGCGAGCTTAATCGGATAATCAATATTTTTTTATAGTTTGTCAGCTAATAACCTAAATTGATGAAGGAGAACAATAATATCAATCATTGCTTCCAAATTTACTTTAAATAAAATTGTGATTCGACAAATATAATTTGTAGAAAAAATTCAACTTAGTTATTTTAACACACTATAAATTGAAAAGGTGAAAAATGACAACTCTTCCTCCTCCTTCAACAAACTTCTTTCCCGAAGACTCGCTTGAAAAAAAAGTTTACAACATTGTAGAAAAGTATTCCGAATTTATCCCGATTCCAAACGATAGAAACAGACTTGGTTTTAATCTATATAAATTTATGACCGGCGAAGGTGATGCACCGGAAATTTGTGTGAAAAATGCTAAGTTGAAATTGGTTGGAATAACACATCAAGAATTAGCGAATAAATTATCTGAGGATTTGAAAGATATTTAAGGAAAAGGAAATTCCCGCAATCTTAAAGATTGCGGGAATTTTTGAATTACAACTCTTGATACTACTTGACGAGCAACATCTTTTTACTTTCCGAAAATTGACCAGCAGTTATTTTGTAAATATACATTCCACTTGAAAGATTACTACCGTCAAAATCAATACTATGTGTACCAGATGGTATTGTTTCATTTACCAATTCAGCTACTTTTCTGCCAAGTACATCGTAAACAATTAGCTCAACTTTTTCTTGTTGAGGGATTGAGAAACTAATTGTAGTTGTTGGGTTAAAAGGATTTGGATAATTTTCAAACAATTCATATTCTACGGGAATCTCATCATTCAAACTACTAATTGTTCCTTCTTTACCTAAATTGTTACCTTCTAGTTCTCCTAATAGTAACTTGCTATCGTATACTAATTGATCATTTGGGAATTCATCTGAAAGTTGTTGAAATACATTTATCGCTTTTGTCGTATCATTAAAAAATGTTAGGTAAATATCACCTTTATTGAATAAAGCATACTTTCTCAATAATTTATCGTTTGAGTAGTTATTTAGTAATTCATCCATATTATTCAGCAAAAGTGTGAAGTCTTTGTTTTCCAAGTGAATCCTGTTCTCTAACTCTAATGCAATACCGGTTAATTTATTTTTTGAATTATTTTTTGAATTTACATATGTATTCAAAAAATCTAAGAAATTACTTTTTCCGGCTAGCATATAACATTCACTGATTCTGATTAAGGATTTATAACCATATTTGCTGTCACCTTCTTTTCCCAGAATTGACTTATACAAAGTTATTGCTTGATCAAATTTCCCCTCTCTTTGAAGCGAAAGTGCATTTTTAAAATCAGCTTTTGAATCACTGTTGGTTGTTACTACTGGATAATCATTCGGTTCTCCTTTGATCGAACTTCCAAGTGGGTCCGATGATAATGCGGGCAAATAATCAACAGTTGATTGATACTGGTAAATCTCAGAACTTCCGGGATTTGATACACCCCACCAGTTAATTTCAGCGTCAATGTCACAACCATAGTATGCCTTTAGCTCATAATCACTATTATTTTTTATACTATTGTAACCACCATAAACCCCAGCACCTAATAATACATCGCTATAGTAATCGGCGAATATACCTACAGTATTATTGGTAATTAAATTGTATCCAGCTCCGAAATATTGTGTACCCTGATTTACGATTCTTGCCGGACTATACCATTGACATCTGATTCCATAATTATGATTCTTTATTGTATTATCGTGAATCTCTGGACTCGAATAGTTCCTACACCATATACCGTTCGTATTGCTGCTTAAAATAGAGTTATGATGGATTAGCGGTGAAGAATTATAAGTATAAATATCCGCTGTCGTATTATCCGTGAACGTAGAGTAAGCAATTTCTATATCTGCATTTGTTGTATTATTACATTTTATTCCATAAGGTGCATTTTTTATTTCTGCGTACTGAATATTACCGCTGCTGCCGGAATTAAATATTATACCACCCCAGCTTACGCCAAAGCCCGGTAGACCTCCGCCCGGCAATTCAAAGCCGGATGTTCCATCATTGTTATTGTCTTTTGCAATCTCAATGCGAGTAAAAGTTGAGGAACCATCAAATATTACTTTATTACTGGAAGTTCCATTTACATTAAGTGTACCATTAACAATTAACGCGCCGTCATTTAGAAATGTAATTTCAGTACCTGCTTCGATATTGAGCGTTACTCCCGAGGCTACCGTTAAATTTCCATCTACAGTAACATCACCGCTCATGGTTGAGTTTTCTGTTACTTCGCCTACCCAATAATTATAATGAACTTTTAAAGACATATAACCGCTTTCCCTTTTTATGTCTGTTATTGCTATATGAGTTTTTTCTGCAACAGGTAAATTATTCACTAGCTCTCCCCATTCTTTAGTTGAGGGTCTGGTAGCATCTGTAAGTTTATCTGTAACATGTCCTTTAATCGTTTCATCGCTAAAGAAATCAGAGCGCATACTTTGTTCTCTTATAAATAACGTGGGGTCAGATGGATACCAACTATAGGAAGGTGTTGTAGTTGTTTCCCAAACATGTCTCCCTCCATCAGGCATAAAGTAAAAGACCCAATGTGGGTTTGAATAAGTTCCAATATTTTTCATAAAGTCATCATCCAAATAATCGAAATCACCTGCATAGTTACCGTTCCAAACGCTTATACCCGGAACATTCGAGCGATCATAGTCTCTAGGATAATTGTCATCAGGAATCGGGTTACCATACCACCCGTTATAAGGTACAGCTGCCTCAAGATCTATATAATTATCACCACTTGTTCTTTCTTTTATATGCCAAATTAAAACTCCTGTATTATATCCATGCGTTTGATATTCATCATAATTACCGAATGCTTTATCAAACTCAGAGGCGTTATGAAATTCTACCAAGAAGTACTCGTCTAACCCAGGAGAATAATCCTCTTCGATCATTACTTTTACAATTCTTCCATATCCCTGACTTATCTGTGTACTATTAAGTTGATAATTAATATCTGCTAATTTTATACTAGAGTAATTGGAATAATTCGTTGAATTAATTTCTATTATTTCATTTGCCCTAATCCAGCCAAGATAGATTAAATCATGAGAAAGAAGAGGGGATAACCCATATAATGAATAGGTATGGGGTAAAGGTGCATTGTGATACATCATATCATAAGTCCAAAACATATTGTGATGTCCGATCCCTACGGTTCTATCTCGTCCTCTATCCGGAAACCCGTCAAAATCCGGATGCTGGGCTATTTTGCCTAGTAAATGTAGGTTCTCATGGACAATAGCTTCAGCCTTTCTTTGAATTGTAATCGGTTTGTTAACATAAAAATTCGTTCCCCCTGAGCTTAATGTAACATTTCCTTTAATTGTTCCCCCGTAAGTTTCATGGAATAGATGTTTGGGTAGATCTTCAAATGTAAAATGAATTGCATCGATATCATCAAATGTATGTTCATCATTATTATAAATCACTTCCGCAATATCGTTTAAAATTTCTTGCCATTTGTTCCACACAACATTATTACTGTCATTATTATTCAACGAAATAAAATATGATAAATTATGACTTGTTAAGTAACGGCTATTGGGACCTGCTTTTAGAAATTCAAAATCGACATTATACAAACCGCCTGAATGTACATCAAAATAATTATCAAACGCGGGCTCATACCACTGATCTACCGGATAAGAACCATTATTAATAGCAATTAATGTTTGTAATAAAACCTCGTTTTCATTAACGCCGTAAATTGGATACTGCGAAGGATTGGTCAATACAGGTGGTTCAAATGTGCTTGGAACATCTGGAAAGCCTACTGAAATTACAAGTTCATTAAAATTTCCCGTTAAGCTAATTGGAGTTGTCAATTGACTTGTGAAGGACCCCACCGAATCGATTGACTCAATAAGGTCTTGTGAGTTAGTTGTAAAAATAAAAATAAATAGTAAAGAGAATAATAACTTTTTCATTTCTTCTCCTTATTTAAGAAAGTTTATTTTTGTTGATACTTTTATTCCCTCATTATTACTTACTACTATGAAATAAACACCAGATGATACGTATCTTCCCATGCCATTTGTACCATCCCACTCTATTTGTTCTCTACCATCAAGGGTCTCTATTCTTTCAAAGGTTTTTACTCTCCGCCCGTTTATATCATAAATAGTTAATTCCGGTCTAGAAATATTTCCTACAATCTCTATTTTAATACTGTTATTGAAAGGATTGGGATATGTTTTGATTACTATTTCTGAATCGTGTCTTTCGTTATTCTTTATTTCTTGTACCGATGTAATAGGGGATGTTGCATCAAATCCGAATACCTGAACTGTTGAATAATCTACATAAACAAGAGTATCTTTGTTATACCAGTCCAATTCGTACTTTAATCCATAATCTTCACACTCAGTATATCTATAAGTAGTGTCTAAATCTAAATCATATATATACACACCGGAAAAACTATTTGTTAAACCGAATGAAAAAAAAGCTAGTTTAGTCTCGTCTTTGGACCAGTTAAGTGATGATATTCCAACAGGAGAACTCCAGCATGAGGCTACTTCGGCTGAGTCGTCCATAAGAGGATGGAATGCAAGTACAGTTTCCTTTGTTTCTTTATTATAGAGATATATTTTTGGAATGTATTCTTCTATTCTATTAGGGTACAGACTATAAGCAAGAATGTTACGACTAACATTGTAGGAATATGTAGTTATTTCTTTATGCTCGTCCAACACGAGGAGCGTATCAATGGCATTACCAATGAAGGAATATTCGAGTATTATATTCGCACTTCCCGGCTGATAGATAACTACTGTAGTATCACTGCTCCACTCATGCCCACCATAAATTTCCATCTGTGTTGGGTATACCTTTCTCTCTGCAAAGCTATAATAATTTGTTCCGGTTCTACTGGTTGACAGCATATAATTATCATTGGGAGAGATTACATAGCCGGGATAAACTATTTCAGAGACGCCATTCGAAGTACGTTTGATATTTCCATTATCGAGAAGTAAAAAAGTGGAATCCTTATCGAAATCATATCCATACATCTCTCCATCTTTTGCATAAACAGCCATGTGCCTATTATGTGCGAAAGCCGGAAGAGAAGTAAATTCTGATAAAGAACTCTCCATTGTCAGCAAATTTCTTTTTAGTACTTCACCTGTAAATCTATCGATGTAATAAACTTCGTTCGCAAAACGGTCTATGGAAAAAAACTCGGCTTGTACTTCAGATATTGCAAAAGCTTGTGCATATGTTTCTATGATATAACCGACAGATAAATTGCCAATTATTATCAAAAAGAAGAGTATAAATTTATTTTTCATTTTGAACTTCCTAAAAATATTTTGCGATGTCATTTCGTCAATTTATATTAAATAAATTTCTTTTTCATTCTGCACCTCCTAAAATTATTTTTGAATCATGTTCTTCTTTTTCTCTTTACCTTCGGTAGCCATGAATGAGTATATATAGATATCAGCATCTTTTTTACAAAATAACAAAATATTCATATAATTAAAATCAGTACAATTACTTAGTTCGTTAATATAAAAATCCTTTTTTGAAGTGTTTTTAATGGGGATTATTTTTTACCCTTTTGGGGATGTTTTATCTCTTTTTGCGGTTTAATGTAATGTGTGTAGAAAATCTGTTTGTATAAAATAAGTTTTACGAACACACATACCAATAGATAAAGTTCGAGGAAATGAGACAATAGTACTATTATCAAAATTGTATTTTACAAATTTTACCTTCCGGCTTCCATTTTCTCTTCTTCTTCAATAAACTTCTCAACCAGTTCAACATCTTCTTTACTTCCGATATAAATCGGTACTCTTTGATGAAGTTCTGTAGGTTTCATTTCTAGAATTCGATTACCTTTTCCGTCGGTTGCTTTACCGCCGGCAGCTTCAACTATAAATGCCATTGGATTGCATTCATAAACCAATCGAAGTTTACCATTTGGATTACGCTTATCTCCCGGGTACATATAAACTCCACCATACAAAAGATTACGATGAATATCAGAAACCATTGATCCTATGTATCGCGCTTTGTAGGGTTTTTCGTGGTTATCCTGTGCTTGAAGATGTTTAATATATTTTTTTAATCCGGGATGCCAGTATTTATAGTTACCTTCATTAATGCTGTAGATAGCACCTCTTGATTTCGTTTCAATATTTTCATGTGAAAGTAAGAATTCACCAAAAGCAGGATCAAGTGTAAAACCGAAAACTCCATGTCCCGCAGTGTAAACAAATATAGTACTCGAGCCATAAACAATATATCCGGCTGCAACTTGATTATCACCTTTCTGCAAACAATCTTCCAATGTACCGGGACCCTCTTCACTTGGATCAATTCTTTTGTAGATCGAGAATATTGTTCCGATACTTACATTCGCATCAATGTTTGATGAACCATCAAGCGGATCAAATAGAATTACGTACTTACCAATTTTGTGTTTTTCCGGAATGTGAATGATATCGGTTTCTTCCTCGGATGCCATAACGCAAAAATGTCCGGTGTGATCAAGAGCTCTAATTAATGTATCATGCGCAAACATATCAAGCTTTTTAACTTGTTCGCCATGAACGTTTTCATCTCCGGTAAATCCAAGAATATCAGCCAGCCCGGCTTTGTTTACTTCAAGTGAAATTACTTTTGCCGCTAAACCGATTTGGTTAAGAATAGCCGAAAGTTCGCCAGTTGCCCCGGGATGAAGTTTTTCTCCTTCATCAATGTGCCTGGGCAAAGTCATGAAACGAGTTTTTGCCATTATTTCCTCCCTGTATTAAGAAGTTTTTACAACTTCCTGATCTTTGTATTGCAGCTGGTACAATTTATAATATATACCTTGTTTTGCGAGTAAGTCTTGGTGGGTTCCTATCTCTCTAATTTCGCCTTTGTGCATGACAATAATTTTATCAGCGTTTTGTATCGTTGATAATCTATGTGCTACAACTATTGATGTTCTTCCGACTAATAATTTTTCAATCGCTTGTTGAATTAATATTTCCGATTCGGTATCAATGCTTGAAGTTGCTTCATCTAAAATAAGAACTTGCGGATTATAAGCCAAAGCTCTTGCAAAAGAAATTAATTGTTTTTGTCCCACACTTAATGTCGCACCTTTTTCCTTAACTTCTTCATCATATTTATTGGGTAATTTTTCAATAAACTTATCCGCACCGACAAATTTAGCGGCCGCAATTACTTGTTCATCGGTTACATTAGGAGAACCTAAACTTATATTGGATTTGATCGTACCGGAAAAAAGATAAACATCTTGCAATACTATTGAAATAAATTTTCTCAAATCTCGTTTATCTATTTCGGAAATATTCACTCCGTCAATAAGAATTTCACCTTTTTGAATATCGTAAAAACGAGTGAGAATATTTATGATACTCGTTTTGCCAGCACCCGTGTGACCAACTAATGCAATTGTTTCACCAGGATTAATTTTTAACGAAATGTCTCGTAAAACATATTCATCGGGATTATAAGCGAACCAAACATTCTTGAATTCAATTTCACCCTTAACATTATTTAATTCTTTCGGATGATCGGGATTTTTAACAAACGTTTCGTTATCGAGAAGTTTGAATATTCTTTCGGATGAAGCCATTGCCGTCTGCATAATATTATATTTTTCCGAGAGATCACGGATTGGACGGAAAAACATTTCGGTGTATTGAATAAAAGCGAATAACACACCTATGGTCATCGCATTTTGTACAACTTGTCCGCCGCCGTACCAGATGATCAAAGCGATTGCAAGTGAACTTAATATTTCCACAACCGGATAGAAAACAGCATAATAAAAAATTGAATCGATATTCGCTTTACGATGATCTGCATTAATATTAGAAAACTTTTTAAGTTCATCTTTCTCTTTGGAAAATATTTGTACAATGCTCATTCCGGTGACATGTTCTTGCATGTAAGAATTAAGTCTAGCTAAGTGAAATCTCACATCTCTGTAAGCATCTCTGACTTTTCTTCGAAACAAGAAGGTTCCGTAAATTAAAATAGGAAGAACCGACAATGTTACAAGCGAAAGATCCCACGACATGAAGAACATAAAAATTAAAATCCAAAAGATGATAAAGATATCACTGAACACCATTACAATTCCTGATGAGAAAAGTTCGTTCAGTGCTTCAACATCGTTTGTTGTTCTTGTAACTAATCTCCCGATCGGAGTTTTGTCAAAGAATCTTAATGCTAACTTTTGAATATGTGAAAAGATTTTAACCCGAAGATCAAAAATTATTTTTTGACCCATCAATTGAGTATAGTAAGTCAAAAAATATTGGATGACCGATTGAATTAATAACGCACCGATCAATATTGCCGATATAAGTAGTAAACCATTATAATCGCTCTCAACTATATAGTCATCGACAGCAATTTTTGTTAAATACGGACGAACCGGGCCGAGTGCGGCAACTACAATGTTTAATATAATTGCTATAACGACATATTTCTTGTAAGGTTTAACGTAACCCAAAAGTCGTCGCATTAATTTGGAATCGTATGCTTTCCCTAATATTTCGTCGCCGGTTTCAATCATTAATTATGATAATTCCTTTAGTTCTTCTTCCAATAATTGTTTGAAATGTAGATCAGCATAAATACCGCCGAGTGAAACAAGTTCATCATGATTTCCTTGTTCTTGAATTCTGCCGTTATGCAATACTAAAATCTTATCAGCATCTTTAACGGTGGAAATTCTATGGCTGACAATTATACTTGTTCTATCTTTCATGTATTCTTTTAACTGCTTTAAAATTTCTTCTTCGGTGTTTGTATCGACCGAAGAAAATGAATCGTCAAGTATGAGTATTTTAGGATCGATAGCTAATGCTCTTGCCAGACATGATCTTTGTTTTTGTCCGCCGGATAAAGTAATTCCTCTTTCACCGAGCATCGTTTCATAACCTTTAGGAAATCCTTCAACATCTTTATCAAGTTGAGATATTTTTGCAACGTGATTAACAAGTTCATCATTTCCGTTTTTTGTCCCGTAAAGAATATTATTTTTCAATGTATCCGAGAAAAGGAATGTTTCCTGCGGAACCAAACCAACATTTTGTCTTAATATCTTCAGCGGAATTTCTTTTATCTTATAACCGTCTATTAGAACATCACCGTTTGTTGCATCAAATAATCTTGGTATCAAATTAAGCAAAGTTGTTTTTCCTGAACCGGTTTTACCGATTATCGCAATTGTCTCTCCCGGCTCGATTGAAAAACTTATATTATCCAAAATATCCGGTAAATCATTTTTATATCTGAAAGAAACATTTTTAAATTCAATTCTGCCTTTAATTGAGTTTATAATTGTTCGTGTCGCTTTTGAGTCTTGAATTTCCAATTCTTCATGCAGAATTTTGATTAATCGCTTCATACTTGCAGAAGCTTGTTGAATGATATTCAAAATCCAGCCGAAAGCAATCATAGGCCAAATTAACATTCCGAGAAAAATTACAAATGCGGAAATATCACCGAGAGTCAAAAGGTTTTCTATGACCATTCCACCGCCGGCCCAAACAACAATGATTACCGAAAGTCCGGCAATTGTATAAAGAATTGGCTGGAACAAAGCTTGAATTTTAACTTTGTCCATAGTTTTGTTGAGATAATCTTCACTCTGTTCTGTAAAATTTTTAATCTCTCCGTCTTCTCTTACATAAGATTTAATTACCCTAATTCCGGCAAAATTTTCTTGAGCTCTTGTTGTTAAATCCGAAAAGCTTTCTTGTATAAGCGTAAACTTTTTATGAATCTTTTTACTCAATTGATAAACAAAGTAAGATAAAAACGGAAGCGGTATTAAAGTATAAAAAGTTAAGAGAGGACTTATTGTAATCATAATTGCAATGATTATTATAAACTTCGAGACTGTATCAATGGAATACATAACTGCGGGGCCAACGTACATTCTCACAGCGCTGATATCGTTAGTAGCATGCGCCATTATATTTCCGGTGGAGTTATTTTGAAAATATCTGTGTGATAATTTTTGAATGTGAGCCCAAAAATCTTGACGTAAATCGTACTCAATTTCTCTAGATACAACAATGATTGTTTGTCTAATTAAAAATCGGAATACCCCGGCGATAATTGCTGCGACAAATATTAGCAATCCATATTCGAATAATTTGTCGTACTGAACTTCCTGTTGAATTCCGTCAATTCCCTCTCTCAAAAATATTGGAATGAAGACTTGCGCGATGTTCGAGATGAGTATAAAGAGAACACCAAGAGCAAGTTTCTTTTTGTAACGAAGGAAGTATTTATTTAAATAAGATAAACTATCCATATATTGAATTTACCGAGCTGCTATATCCTAAATTAATTTACTAATCTATTACTTTAAAGCCGGTATACTTTTGAAGAACTTCAGGCACAATAATTTTTCCTTCAGGAGTTTGATAGTTTTCTAAAATTGAAACCATCAATCTGCTTGTAGCCAATCCCGAACCGTTTAATGTGTGAAGGAATTCAACTTTTTTGTTCTCGGAATTTCTAAATCTAATGTTTGCCCTGCGAGCTTGAAAATCCTCAAAGTTACTGCATGATGAAGCTTCCAACCATTTATTTTCGGCAGGTGACCAAGTTTCAATATCGTAACATTTTGCTGCCGCGAAACTTAAATCTCCCGAACATAACATTAAAATTCTATAAGGAACTTTTAATGCCTTTAAAATATCCTCGGCATCGTTAGTGATTTTTTCCAATTCATTATATGAAGTTTCCGGTTTAACAAGTTTCACCATTTCTACTTTATTGAATTGGTGAACTCTTAAAAATCCTTTTGATTCTTTTCCGTAAGAACCGGCTTCTCTTCTAAAGCATGCTGTATATCCAACATAGTTTATTGGTAATTGGTTCTCTTCCAAAATTTCACTTCTGTGCATATTGGTAATTGGAACTTCTGCGGTTGGAATTGTGAAAAGATCATCCTTCTCGGCATAGTACATATCTTCTTCCAACTTTGGAAGTTGACCTGTGCCGAACATCGATTCACGATTTACTAAAAGTGGCGGAATAATTTCGGTATATCCATGATCATTAATATGAAGATCAAGCATGTAATTTATTAATGCTCTTTCAAGTTGTGCACCTTTTCCAACATAAACCGGGAATCCTGAACCGGTTATTTTTGCTCCTCTTTCGAAATCAAGGATTTTTAATTTTTTGCCAAGCTCTATATGGTCTAAAACTTTTCCTTCTGTCTTGAATGAAAATCCTTCCGGTGACCATTGTCTGACTTCAACATTTTCTTCTGCGGATTTACAAACCGGAACTGAGTTGTGCGGCAAGTTCGGCAACCAGATCAGCAATTTGTGTAAATTTTCTTCAACTTCTGCTAACTGAGTATCAAGATCAGATATCATATCACCGACTCGTTTCATTTCAGCAATTTGTGCGGATGCATCACCACCGGATTTTTTTATTTGTCCGATTTGCTGTGATGCAGAATTTCTTTGAGCTTTCAAATCCTCTACTTGTGCTATGTAGCTTCTTCTTTTTTCATCAAGTTCCAGTACTTGATCTATTGTATCTTTTTCATTTTTATTTTTAATCCCCGTTTTTACAACTTCTGGATTCTCTCTAATAAACTTGATGTCTAACATTATAAACTATCTCCTGATTTCTCAGTGGTTCTCCGTGTTTTCTCAGTGGTTCTCTGTGTAACTTAACACACTATCCACCACAAAGATCACAAAGGGTCACAAAGATTACTTAACAACGATGTTATAAATTTTATTTTTTACGTAGATCTCTTTTACAATTGTTTTGCCGGTTGTATGATGTGTCACTTTTTCTTCGGCAAATACTTTTTCTTTAATGAAGTCTTGTTCGCTATCAACCGGACAATCAATCGCGGCTCTAAGTTTTCCGTTAACTTGAACTGCAATCGTAACTTTATCAACAACTAACGCATCTTGATCAACTTCAAACCAAATATTTTCTTCGAAAATTGATTTTTCGTTTCCGAGTAAATTCCAGCATTCCTCACCAAGGTGTGGAGCTAACGGAGCTAACATTACCGATAATCTTTCTAATGAGTAAGTCTGTAAATCGTCAGCACAATTTCCGAGATGTTTACTTAACTCATTAGCCAATTCCATTAAAACAGCAACAGCGGTATTAAACCGAAGATTTTCAACTTCATCAGAGAATTTATTGAGTGATTGATTTACTTTTTGATAAACTGATTTTTCATCTTCATTCAGTTCACTCATATTATATTTCTCTTTTGACGGATGAGATTTAGAAAATCCTGTTCTTTCGGTAATTAATTGATAAACTTTTTGAACAAATCTATCAACTCCGACAATTCCTTTATCACTCCAATCGCCGCCAAGATCATAAGGACCCATAAACATCAAATACATTCGGAATACATCCGATCCATAATTTTCAATAAATGAGTTTGGATTAACAACGTTTCCTTTTGACTTCGACATCTTTGCGCCGTTATTTGTAATTGTTCCTTGATGTCGCAGTTTTGCAAAAGGTTCATCGGTTTTCACCAATCCAATATCGCGTAAAAATTTGTGAACGAACCGGGCATAAAGTAAATGCATAGTTGAATGTTCGGCACCGCCGACATACATATCAACCGGTTCCCATTTTTTTGCTAATTCGGGATCGAACATTCCCCCAGAAAATTTTGGATTTAAGTAACGCAAATAGTACCATGATGAATCAACAAAAGTATCCATGGTATCAACATCTCGTTTTGCAGCATCACCACACTTCGGACAAGTTGTATTTACAAAGTCTTCATTTTTTGCAAGAGGTGAACCGCCGTCAGGTTTAAACTCAACATCATAAGGAAGTTCTACTGGAAGTTTTTCTTCCGGAATAGGAACCTCGCCACAATTATCACAATAAACAATAGGAATCGGAGTTCCCCAATAACGTTGGCGGGAAATTAACCAATCACGTAATTTATAATTTACTTTGGCTCTACCTTTATCCTCTCTTTCAAGTTCTTCAGTAATTTGCTTTTTACCGTCAATTGAATTTCTACCCGTAAATTTACCTGAATTGACCATCATGCCGGATTCTGTGTAAGCTTCCGTTAATTCATCATCTTCATTAGTATCGGGTTTTAAAATCACTTTTCTTATCGGTAGATTAAATTTCTTTGCAAATTCAAAATCTCTTTCATCATGTCCTGGAACTGCCATAACACATCCGGTTCCGTAGCTTGCAAGTACATAATCGGCAACCCAAATCGGAATTTTTTCATCATTAATTGGATTGATAGCAAAAGCTCCGGTAGGCACCCCGGTTTTTTCTTTTACTGTCGAAGTTCTTTCAATATCTGACAAACTCTGAATTGATTTTATGTATTCATTAACTTTTTCTTTGTAATCTTCTGTTGTAATTTTTTCTACAAGTTCATTTTCAGGTGCAAGCACAACATAAGTTACACCGAATAACGTATCCGGACGAGTCGTAAAAACGCTAAGATTTTGTTCGTGTCCTTCAATTTTAAAATCAATTTCGGTTCCGGTACTTTTTCCAATCCAATTCGTTTGCATCAACTTTGTTTTTTCGGGCCAATCAATTTTATTTAGACCGGAAAGTAATTCATCGGCATAATCAGTTATCTTAAAAAACCATTGAGTAAGATTCTTTTTTTCAACTTCTGTTCCGCATCGCTCGCAAGTTCCGTCTTGTTGAACTTGTTCGTTTGCCAAAACGGTATTGCATGAAGGACACCAATTAACAGGCGCATTTTTTCTATACGCTAATCCCTTATTATAAAGCTGCAAGAACAACCATTGATTCCATTTATAATATTCCGGGACACAAGTCATCAGTTCCGCATCCCAATCGTACATGCAGCCCATAGTTTTTAACTGTTCTCGTATATCTTTAATATTTTCTAAAGTTGAATCTTGAGGATGTACGCCTGTTTTAATTGCATAATTTTCTGCTGGAAGTCCGAATGCATCATAACCCATTGGTTCAAAAACATTGTAACCTTGCAATTTTTTGAAGCGAGCCCAAGAATCTGTGGGTCCGTAATTATACCAGTGACCAATGTGAAGTTTTGATCCGGACGGGTATATAAACATAACAAGTGTGTAGAGTTTCTTTTGATTGTTGGAGAGATCAGTCTTATAAACTTTCTTATCTTCCCAATATTTTTGCCACTTAGCTTCGGTTTCAGTAAAAGGATAACGCATAGAATCCATATGTTTATTTAAAAGAAACTGAAAATTATCAAATAAAGGGGGGTTTAGCAAGGAATGTAGGATGCAATAGATAAAGTCGAATTGAAAATTGAGCTTGAAATCAAAGAAATCTCGAAGTGAATTGTAATTATATTGTCCTTCAAGTATCTTTAAGATCAAAACTTTCCGAAAATTCGAGGTAAATGATGCAAAAACTATTTTTATTTCTACTGATCTCTTTGTTCTCAATTTTACAATTATCGGCACAAGAAAAACGTGCAATCACAATTGATGATTTATGGGCAATGAAAAGAATCGGTTCGTTTGATGTTTCTCCCGATAACAAAACAATCGCCTTCGATCAAACAATTTATAGTTTTGAATCAAACAAAGGCAATACCGATATTTACTTAATTGATGTAGATGGAAATAATTTACGTCCATTCAAAGTAACTGAAGTCAACGAATCCTCTCCAAAATTTGCTCCAAATGGAAAACTAACTTTTCAAAGAGCAGGACAAATTTGGATTGCAAATCATGACGGAACAGAAGAAGAGCAATTAACTGATATATATACAGGCGCTTCCGGAATAGTTTGGTCAAATGACGGCTCTAAATTTTTGTTTATTTCTTCAGTTTGGCCGGAGTGCGAAACTCAAGACTGCAACAAACAAAAAGACGAAGAACGAGCAAATCGTGGTTATGATGCCGACATTTTTGATGAACTTTTTTATCGACATTGGAATGATTGGAGAGGACCAAAACGTTCGCATTTATTCTTAATGGACTTGGCTAAGAATGAATATTATGATTTAACACAAGGTATCACAACAGACATTCCAACAATTGCATTAGGCAGTAGTCAAGATTATGCAATTTCTCCCGATGGTAAAGAAGCCGCATTTGTTATGAACAACTCCGGCAAGCAAGCTTGGAATACTAATAACGATGTATTTATAGTTTCACTTGAAAATTTGGGAAAAGGTAAATCACCTGAATATAAAAAGATTTCAGTAAGTGAAGGAAACGATAATCAACCAGTTTATTCGCCTGATGGTAAATACCTTGCATTTCGTTCCATGGCTCGAGCCGGATTTGAAGCCGACAAACAATCTTTGGTTCTATATAACCGCGAAACCGGTGAACTAAAAAATATTAGCGAAAACAAAGATATCTCATTCGGACAAATTGTTTGGTCGAAAGATTCAAAGCAAATTTACTTCGATGCATCAAATGAAGTCAATAACTCAATATATTCAATTGATATAGCAACCGGCAATGTTTCGTCTATTTATGAGAAGCATGTAAATTCTAATCTTGTTCTAACAAATACCGGTGAAACTATATATTTCAAACAGCAGCGAAACAATAAACCACATGAAATTTTCTCAATCAATAAAGATGGAAGCAACTTAGAAAAAATAACCTCAGCAAATGCTGAACTTCTCTCGCAAATTGAGTTTGGTGAGTTTAATACTTTCTGGAGCGAAGGTGCAGAAGGTGCAAAAGTTCAATCGATCATTGTGACACCTCCATTTTTTAATCCTAATAAAAAATATCCAATGATATTTTTAATTCACGGTGGACCGCAAGGAGCATGGACTGATGATTTCCATTACAGATGGAATACTCAAATGTTTGCGTCAAGAGGATATGTTGTAGTTGCACCAAACCCAAGAGGAAGTGTAGGTTATGGTCAACAATTCACCGATGAAATTTCTCAAGATTGGGGTGGAAGGGTTTATACCGATTTAATGAATGCTTATGATCATGCAATTGCAAATTATAATTTCATCGATTCTAAAAATACATTCGCGGCGGGTGCATCTTACGGCGGTTATATGATTGCTTGGGTGAACGGACATACCGATAGATTTAATGCGCTTGTTTGTCATGACGGAGTATTTAATTTAGAAAGTATGTGGGGTTCAACAGAAGAACTTTGGTTCCCCGAATGGGAATTTGGCGGAACTCCATGGCAAAATCGTGAGCTTTATCGGAAATGGTCACCGCATATGTATGCCGAAAATATGAAAACACCGACATTAATTGTTCATGGCGCTTTGGATTTTAGAGTTCCCGAGACACAAGCAATGGAATTCTTTTCAACTTTGCAGCGATTGGAAGTGGAAAGTAAATTTTTATATTATCCTGATGAATATCATTTCGTAGTAAAACCAAGAAACGCCAGACTATGGTGGAATACACTTTATGATTGGTTTGAAAAATATAAAAAGGAGAATTGAAGATGAACGATAAAGATGACATGTTCGATCTTGATGATCTATCAGAAGAAGAAATTGAGAAGGAATTTACGGGTAAGTACGACAACGCAATAAAAGTTGATCTCGGGAAACAATATGTTGAAGAGAATCTTTGGGAAAAAGTGGAACGGATTGGACGAAAAATTTCGTTCGCTAAAGATATTAAGGCACTTTTTAAGTATATGGTTGATCCATCGATTGCTTGGTATCGTAAATCGATTGTAGTTGGTGCCTTGATTTATTTTATTAGTCCTATTGATTCGATTCCCGATATTGCACCGTTAATCGGTTACCTTGATGATCTCGGTGTTATTACAGCAGTACTCAAGTATATGGGAAGTGAACTTATTCCTTTTTATGACTAAAGTTTATTCACCACAAAGAACACGAAGATGCACAAAGAAAGGCTTAATAAAATTTCTTATGACATTATTGGTTGTTCGATAAAAGTTCATAGTGAATTAGGTCCCGGTTTGCTTGAGTCGACTTATGAAATTTGTTTAGAAAAAGAATTGATTGATTTAGGATATTTAGTTGAAAGACAGAAAGAACTTCCTGTTGTTTATCAAGGTGTAAAACTGGACGCTGGTTATAGAATTGATTTATTAGTTGAGAATGAAATTGTCATTGAATTAAAATCTGTGGAGGAACTTGCTCCTATTCATCAAGCGCAAATTTTAACTTATATGAAATTAGCCAGCAAACATCTCGGATTACTGATTAACTTTAACGTAACTCAATTAAAAAAAGGTATAAAAAGATTCATATTATAATCTCTTTGTGAATCTCTGTGTCCTTTGTGGTGAAAGGGTTTTATGAAGCAATTTATTAAAGTAATATTGATTCTTTGTCTAAGTTTTATTCTCTTCAATTGCGGTGGTAATTATCCACCACTTGAAACTGTTGAGTATGTTGATATTCAAAAGTATCTCGGAAAGTGGTACGAAATTGCTTTGCTTCCCAACAGATTTGAAGAAGGTTGCCATTGCACAACTGCCGAATATTCACTGATCGATTCGGAAACTCTTCGAGTAACAAATACTTGTAATGAGGATAGCGCAGATGGAGAAATTGATCAGGTAAACGGGAAAGCATTTGTTGTAGAAGGAAGCAACAATGCAAAACTAAAAGTTCAATTTTTCTGGCCTTTCAAAGGAGATTATTGGATACTCGAATTAGATGACGATTATCAATATGCATTAGTCGGTTCACCCAGCAGAGAATACTTATGGATTCTCTCACGAACTCCATCTCTTGATGAAAGAATAATCCAACAGTTAAAACAACTTGCCAATGAAAAAGGATTTGATTCCAGCAAAATGATTTATACCGATCAATCATGTTTTCAATAAACCGAGAAAAATCAATGAGCAAATTTAAACTGATAAAAAGTGACATATTATTTAAGGGAAAAGTATTTGATTTAAAAGTCGATGAAATTGAATACGATTCAACAGGAAATACCGGTAGACGGGAAGTTGCAATCCATCCAGGCGGTGCAGTAGTTGTTGCAGTCACCAATGAAAATAAAATTATTATGGTTAGACAATTTAGATATCCGTTTCAAGAATGGATTTTGGAATTACCGGCCGGAAAGTTAGATAACAATGAAGAACCACAACTTTGTGCCGAGCGTGAGCTTACCGAAGAAACCGGATATTCTGCCGGTAAAATTTCAAAACTTGGACACATTTATACAACTCCCGGTTTTTGTAATGAAATACTTCATATTTTTCTTGCTGAAAATCTAACTGCGGGTGAACATGCACGCGAAGAAGGCGAAGAAGGAATGGAAATATTCGAGTTTACTATTGACGAGATAAAACAAAAAATTGCAAGTGGCGAAATTGTAGATGCTAAAACAATAAGCGGAATTATGATGTACTTGAATAAATCCTAAATTCTAAGCTCTAAATCCTAAACAAATTCAAAACACAAAATACAAAGCAATAAACCTAACATATCCATTCAGTTTCTTTTAGAATTTCGCGATTCGAATTTAAGATTTGTTTAGAGATTAGGTTTTAGGATTTCGGATTTGAGATTTTATATAAGTTCTTCCAAGTCAACTTTAGTAAGATGTTCAATATGTCGTCCTAAAAAAGTGTCGGCAATAGTTTTAAACTTTGCAGGTAAATCACTTACATAAAAATCACGTTTTCCTATTTGATGTGATTCATTTCTTAGACCTCGACCGAATAAATAGTTTTCTACAACGGAAGCTGCAGCAACACCGGAATCAATAAGCGTAACCTTATCACCCATTACTTCTTGAATTACATTAGACAGAAGTGGATAGTGTGTACAACCCAAAATCAACGTATCAATTTTTTGCTTTTTTAATTCATCAAGATATTCATTAACTATTAGTTTTGTAGCGGGATGATTAACCATTCCTTCTTCTGCTAAAGGGACAAATAATGGACAAGCTTTTTCATAAATTTTCAATTTTTTGTCAAGCTTCTTCAGAGCAGCTGAATATGCTTTATTATTTATAGTAGCATAAGTTCCGATTACTCCGACTCTACCATTCGTTGTGTTTTCAATTGCCGACTTAGCGCCCGGTTCAATCATACCTACAATTGGTATCTCAAAATTTTCTCTTAATTTATTCAATGCAACTGATGATACCGTATTGCAAGCAACTACTATCATCTTAACATTTTTCTTTAATAAAAATTTTGTGTCTTGAATTGCATATTCTATCACTGTCTCATTTGATTTATTACCGTACGGCACACGTGCAGTATCACCAAAATAAATCATATTCTCGTTTGGAATAAATTGATCCATTTGTTTTACAACTGTTAAGCCACCGATACCCGAGTCAAAAATTCCAACCGGATTTGTTTTATTCATAAAGTTCAAAATTGCACCTATATCATTTGTTCGATTGCTTCGGTTAATTCTTTTTTTATTAGTTCAAAATTATTTGGTGATATTTTTCTACCGGTTTGAGTTAACACATAAAATGAATCAACAACATCATCGCCTTTAGTTGAAATTTTTGCAAAGTAAATACTGATCCCAAGTTCAAAAAACTTGCGTGTTATTTGGTAAAGAAGTCCTAATCTATCCGGCGAAAATATATCAATGATTGTATATTTTTGGTGTTTCTCAAAGTTGATCTTTATAGTACCTTTTCTACTAAAGAACTTGTCTTCTAAGCGCCACCATTTTGATTTAACTCTCTTGAACTCTTTATTGATAGAAAGCTGATTATTGATTGAAGCAATTATGTCTTCCCTAATTTTATCGTACTTTTCTTTATCAACTTTTTTATTTGTCCTAAAATCACTCACATTAAAATTATCTATTATCAGTCCGTCTTTTCTAGTGAAGATACGTGCGTCGTGAATATTTAAATCATTGATTGAAAGTGCACCGCATAACCTTGCAAGAACGGATTCATTATCTTCTGTAATTACCGTAATATTTGTAAACTCTTTTTCCTCTTTGAAGAATACAGAAGTATCTTCACCGTTGGCGATTTCTTCAACGTGAGCATTAATTTCTTCTTCTGAGAATTGTTGTAGGTATGTCAAATCGTCAAATGCTTCTAAATGTTGCCGTATATTTTCGCCGGCTTCTTTAACTCTTTCATTGATTACTTCAAGTGTATCTGCATAAATTAATTGTTCCCCGGTTACTCTGTCTTCTAGCATCATTTTGGTTTTTCTATAGAGTTCAAATAGAAGATCACTTTTCCACTGCGTCCAGACAACCGGACTTACAGCCGATAGATCTGCAAAGGTTAATAAATACAACATATCAAGCGCTTCAACTGATGGAACATTAGCGGCAAATTGATCTAAAGTAATCGGATCATTGAGATTTCTTCTAAATGCAACTTGCTCCATTGTTAAATGATGTCTCACTAAAAATCTTACTAGATTTATTTCTTCCTGCTCATAACCTAACCTTTCCATAATTGATGAAGCAATTTCGGCACCGATTATTTCATGTCCGGATACACTAATAGGTTTAGCAATATCATGAAACAAAACACCAAGGTAGAGTAAATCTCTTCTATCAATTTCATAAAAGATTTTACCCATTCTTGAATTTTCCTCTTTCAATTTTTCAAGATTACTTAAAGCAATAATTGTATGTTCATCAGCGGTATAGCAATGATAAACTCCGGGTTGGAAAAATCCGACTAGCTCCTTGAACTCGGTTAAGAATGCAGAAATCACACCGAGCTCGTTCATCATACTTATTGTCTTTCCGACATTTTTCGGTAATCTTAGCAACTCTCTAAAAAAAGTAGAAGACACATTTTCCGGTTTAAGTTCTTCTTGAGAGATCACGGAAAGATCAATTATCTTTGAGCGAAGATTTTCATCAAAGACTGCATCCTTTATAGCTCTGTAATAAAATACTCTGAGTACTTTTGCGAGATCAATTTCTGCATTAGGATTTGTCAATGAAATTTTATTTTCTTTCATTACAAAATCATCATCAAGTTCTATCGCTAAATAATCTGAGATAGGTTTTGAAATTTCTTCTTCAAATCTTAATATCATTGTTTTTGCAAATCTTTTCAGAATACTTGCGGCATAAAAATAATCTTTCATAAACTCATGCCAACCGTCATGCGAATATTCTAAACGGTTTGCAATTTTCTCTTGAGCTGAAAACTCTAATCTATCCGATTTTGATGGTGAAATAAGATGAAGATGATTTCTTACATTCAGAATAAATTTATAACTGTGAATAATACGTGCGGCAGATTTTATGTTAACGGTTTTATTCTTTTTAATAACATCAACAAATGCTTCTGTTTGAGTTATTTCATTTTGGTTAGAAAAAATGATACCGTTTTTAAGTGCATACATCCATTCTACAGCTTGAAGATCGCGTAACCCGCCGGCAGTAAATTTTATATTTGGTTCTAAAACTTTTGAGGATTCCCCGTACTTTGCATGGCGAAGATTTGTGTCGGCAAAAAATTCTAATAGAAGATTTTTTTTATCTTCAGGCTTCAGCGAAGTTGTAATCAGATTATTCCAATCATTGTAAACACCATCATCACCGCAAATTATTCTAGTTTCAAAAAACTGCGTAAACGAATGAAGATCATCTGTTAAAAATCTCATTATATCGCTAAAATCGCGTACAGTATGTGAAACCTCTAGTCCACAATCCCACAAATCGGTGATACATTCGTTAATAATTTCTTCATTACCTATTACATCTCGGCAAATAAACATTAAGTCAATATCCGAATGCGGCGAAAGTTCTCTTCTACTAAAGCTTCCCGCTGAAGCAACAGCAAAATCAATTTTTTTATTAAACAGAATTCTGCGTATAAAATCTTCTACAAGTAAACTATACTGCATACAAAACTTGAAAGAATCTTTCAGTAATGATTGATCATTAAATAACGATTGTTTTTCTTCGTTAAATAATTTTTTTATTTGAAGTTTCTCAATCATAAGTAATTCATTCTAATAAGTTTTGTTTTAAACCCAATGATCATTAACAACAGTGTTAATTCAAAAACGAAACTGCAATATATAAAGATTCCCGCAATCTTAAAGTTTGCGGGAATCTGAATTTACTTACCTAACTAAACAGCACTTTTTATTTTAGTTTTTCGAATCTGCCTTGGAAGAAACGCAAATAAGCAGGTTCATAAACCATCTTCAAACCTTTTATTTTTTTACGGTCTTCAAAAACAGATGCGATTGATTCAACCGCAACATCAATATGCGCTTGAGTATAAACTCTTCTTGGGAAAGTCATACGTACAAGTTCTAATTTCGGATAACGGTGTTTGCCGGTTTTAGGATCACGACCGGATGACACTACACCACGTTCCATTCCTCTTACTCCTGAATCAATAAATATTTCGGCAGCTAATGTTTGCGCTGGAAATTCATCTTGCGATATATGACTCAATATTTTTTTTGCATCCAAAAATATTGCGTGTCCGCCTATAGGTTTTACATATGGGATTTTGTACCTATCAAGTTGATGTCCAAAATATTCAACTTGTCCAACTCTAGCACGAATGTTATCGAAATCAACCATTTCTTCGATACCGCGAGCCATAGCTTCCATATCTCTTCCGGCTAATCCACCATAGGTGTGTAATCCTTCATAAACTACTACCATATTTCTTGCTTCTTCATAAATCTTTTTATTCTTTGTTGCAAGGAATCCACCGATATTAACCATCAAATCTTTTTTGGCACTCACCCACAATCCTTCAAAATATGAACACATTTCTTTTAGAATTTGGGCGACTGTTTTATCTTGATAACCCTTTTCTCTTAACTTAATGAAGTAAGCGTTTTCAGTTGCACGTGTTGCATCAAACCACAATCTGATTTTATGTTTTTTAGCGTACTCATAAACTTCTTTGAGATTCTTCATTGAAAATGGTTGTCCGCCCGCCATGTTTACCGGCCCGGCCATGCTTATATAAGCAATATTTTTTGCTCCAACTTCTTTAACAAGTTTATCGAGTTTCTTTAAATCAATGTTACCTTTGAACGGATGTTCACTATATGGATTATGAGCTTCATCAATAATTACATCGACAAAAGTAGCACCTGCTAATTCTTGATGTAATCTTGTTGTAGTGAAGTACATATTACCCGGAACGTATTGTCCGGGAGTAATCATAATTTTAGATAACATATGTTCAGCGGCACGACCTTGATGTGTCGGAACAAAGTAAGGATGACCGTAATACTTCTTCACGTTATCCCACAAGTAGTAGAAATTTTTGCTTCCGGCATACGCCTCATCACCAATCATCATTCCGGCCCATTGATAATCACTCATAGCATTAGTACCGCTATCAGTTAATAGATCAATGTAAACATCTTCTGATTTCAATAAGAATGTGTTGTAACCTGCTTCCTTAGCTGCTTTTTCTCTATGTTCACGAGTTGTCATTTTTATTGGTTCAACAACCTTGATTTTAAACGGTTCAGCCCAACTTTTTTTAATTACTTTTTTAGCCATTTTATTCTCCAATTTTATATACACTATTAAAAAATATATTCGAAATATTGATAGGTTATTAGTGGGCTGAGGTCATTGCGAGATGTTGATAAATCAAAATGGTATGGATTCTATCATACGATAAGTATAAGTTTTGCTGGAGTGCTTGAGGACATTCACTCAGCTTTCGTAAGATTTGCGTTTTTTGTTTTAACTTTATTTGAGAAACTTTTTTCATTCTTCTTTTAAATACTCTACTTCAATTACTGAAGAAATACCGCCACGTGTATTGAACTCCGCAATTACTTTCATATATCTTGGTTTGCAAACGCCAACTAGGTCATCTAATATTTGATTTGTGACTGCTTCAAAGTAAATCCCGTCATTACGAAAAGATTGCAAATAGAATTTATAGGACTTTAATTCTATACAGAGTTCATCCGGAATGTATTCTAAAATAATTGTCGCAAAATCGGGTTGACCGGTTTTAGGACATAGCGATGTAAACTCAGGTGCCGTGTGCTCAATTATATAATCTCTTTCCTTGTTAGGATTTTCGAATGTTTCTATTAGTTTTTGTTTTTTTTTCATTTATATACCTGCTGTTTTAATTCTGAATTAAGAATTGAATCAATGATTTCGTACCAGTCAATGTAATCACCTATTTTATCAGCAACGATTTTAAGTTCATCAGAAGTTAGGTCTCTTTCTAACTCAGCGTTCGCAACATTTTGAACATCTTCTGTTGTTAACTGGTAAATAATTTTCCCATTCACTGTAAATCCTATTTCTATAGTTAAAGTACATTTAACAAAGAAAAAGCACGTGTTTCTTTGTAATTTGTTTTCGAATCAAAAAGGTTCTGCTTTAGAATTCTTTGTAATCTTTTTTCAGTCTCAGCTACTTTTTTCAACTTAGAATAATTGTTAAATATTTTCAAATCTCGATACAAATACCATTGAGATAAAATTGCCTCAAATTTTTCACTATTAATTTCAAAATTCTTCGGGTCATTAATAAAATTAAATTTCTCCATAAAATCAGGTTTCGCGATTGAATTGATTATTTCAAGGATTCTGGGCATAGTTTCTTTCTCTTGTGACAGAAAATCCCATAATTCATCAGCTAATAAAACTTCTTGCTTATCAAAATATTTTTTGAAATCTATACTATAATTAAAGAATCTATCTTTATCATATCCAATGCTATTATTATTTAGCGGGTCGAATGGGAAACCGAGATAGAATTTAAGTTCTTTCTGGGGGTACTTTTTGAACAAAGCTGCTTTTGCGTTAAGAAACTTATTTTTCTGTTCTTTGAAAATATCACTATTTGGCTTAACAGTTTTTAGCTCAATTAGTGTAAGGGTGTTATCTTCCTCGTAGTAAACATCAGCAGTAAAATTTGTGGCATAGACAGTTGGTTTACCATACTTCAAAAATATTTCTTCATTCTCTTTAATTAAATTAGGTTCTCTAGTATGATTTTTCAATCCTGAGATAATATCTGATATTACACTTTGTTGTTCTGCCGTAATAAGTTGATCAACAAATTTTTGTTTTATACCGTCAGATAATATGTGAGCAACATTTTCAAAAAATGACTGACCAAGTGATGTATTTAAACCATGCATCCAGCTTGCTAAGCTAACAAAGATAGGAATATCTGTAACATGCTTTTCGATTCTAAATTTAAAAGCATTTAAAAAAGCTTCATGAAAAGGAGCATTTCTATTATCTGAGGCATCTTCGGGGAAATTATCAAATCTAGATTTTAGGGTTCTAATCACTTCAAGTGCTATGAGTTCTTTCTTAAAATCGTTCAACTTAATTCTCCTTCAAATGAAAGATTGATTCAGAATAAGCATTCTTATCTTTTTCAGTTCTGTTAAGTACTGGTCTTTTAAATTGTTGCACAATCTTTAATCCGATTAATTCAACTATTCTTGGATACATCTCATACTTATCGTTTGCAACGATAAAGATATCAAAATCTTCGGCAAGCCATTTTTTGCAATTATTTAAAACTTCACTTACTCCTTTTATGTAACTTTCTCTTGCTTCTTTTCCCTTTCCTTTAAAGAGTGGCCCTATTTCCAATTCTTCATTTTTCTCAAATCCAAAAAGATCATAAGCATAAGCATGCTGTTCGTGGTAATTAATCAAACCTACATAAGGCGGACTTGTAAAAATTCCTTTAATTTTATTTTTGGAATAAACTTTTGCCAAGTCGGAGTTTTTTAATTCTTTTTCCAAATCAATAGTTCTGGAATCACCTGTATAACATTTTTGAAAAGTATTCGTTCTTATATTACCAAACTCCGACAATCTTTTTAACGTATCTTCTGAGTATCGTTTCCACCACCCTAACAAAGAGAATAACGGTTTACAAATTTTACCATGTTTAGAACAATAATATGTTGAGGTAATAGGTTCAACTAAAGTTGCTAAATCAGAATGAGTTGTTGCTCTACACGATCTTATTGTTCTACTTAAAATGATCGTTAAAATTTTTTGAATATCTCGATTCTTTGCCTGCTTAATTCTATCAAATACAAAATCAATCTCATTTCTTACGGTTTGTAAGTACCACTTATCTATGAAATTAGTTTGGCTTTTTTGTTTTAATTGAATAGAATATTCCTGAACAAGATTATTAAAAATTGGAAGGAATAATTTTGATTTTTCATTTCCATATTTTTGTTCCTCAACCTCTTTTTTTCTTACTTTCCTTTTAAACTCAGGTGAAGGAAAATATTTGTTGTTAAAAGAATTCAAATCACTTAACAATCTCTCTTCGAATTCAAGAACGTTTGTATCATTTACAAATCCGATCAGGTCATTGGTAATATTTTTAATTTCTTTGTTTAACTCAATAATATCATGCTGTCCAATCTTGACATTTGTTATTAAGGTATTGAATTTCGAAATATCAACACCGATTGCATGCATTCCTAGTTCATTCGCCTGTACAAGAGTTGTTCCACTTCCACAAAACGGGTCTAAAATTATATCACCTTTTTGGAAATAAACTTCCTTCTTAAATTCATCCGTATGATCGTTCAAAAAATATTCAACTAATTGGGGTATAAATTTCCCCTTATATGGATGCAATCTATGAACATGTTTTGTAGTTTCTGATTCTTTATATTGCTCAAAAGACAAATGCCAGTCGATATCATCACCTAACTTATTTCGCCAATTGATTTCTCTGTTTCCATTATAACTCTTATAATATTCCAGCAACTCATCTTTATCAATCTTCACTTCTCCGCCATTACCTTTGTTTTCTATTCTACCGTAATTGATTAAATAGGAAATATTCGAAGTAGTGACTTCTTTCTTGAGATACTCTGTTGCCCAGTTACTTGCTTCTTTTATATTTAAGAATTCTTGATGTTCCATTTAATCAACATATTTTGGTTGAATAACATAAGGAATCGGATCTTCCTTCCCAATTTTTTGGAATCCTCTTAATCTTAATGCACAGCTATCACATTCGCCGCATGCTTCATCTTCATTTTTGTAACAAGACCATGTGAGATGAAGAGGTGCATTTAGTTCCATTCCCTTTTGGATAATTTCCGATTTGTTCATTTCTATAATTGGAGTTTTAATATCAATTTTAGTTGAGGGTTTAGTTCCGTCGTCAACAACTTTTTGAAATGCCGAGAAAAAATCCGGTCTGCAATCCGGATAACCCGAAGAATCTTCGGAGACTGCGCCCATAAAAATAGCGCTGGCACCGATTACTTCAGCCCAGCTTACACATGCTGTTAAAATATTCGCATTTCTGAATGGCACATATGTCATAGGTACATCTTTATTGGCTAAATCAGCAGCATTCACTTGAATATTTTTATCAGTCAAAGAAGAACCGCCGATTTTTACCAAATGAGTAAAATCTATAACAAGCTTTTTGCTAACCTCATAAAATTCGGCAATATCATGGAAAGCTTTTAACTCTCGTGTTTCGGTCCGCTGTCCATAATTTATATGTGCAAAAGCTAGTTCGTAATCTTTATTTGCAATAGCTGCGGTGACACAGCTATCTAAACCACCGCTTACCGCAACTACCGCTATAGGTTTATTAATCATTGTATCCGATCAAAATTTTTAAGAAATAAAAGATACTAAAATCCCTTGAGATATTGAATAATGCTACCTTCGAATACCTTTGGAAATAATTCATTTTGAAACTTTTTGTTAAATTTTTAGTTGACAATCTTACCTTTAATTTTATTTTGCATATCTGTTTTCACGCCTCAAAACCTGAAAGGAGCCAGTATGGAATATTATGAATTGCATCCGGAAACACCTCAATTGAGGTATATTAATAAAGCCGTTGAAGTCTTACGAAATGGAGGTGTGATTATTTATCCAACGGATACTGTATATGGTTTTGGCTGCGATATTTTTAATCACGAGGCAGTTAAAAGAATTTATGATATAAAACTAGATGCCGGTACGAAATTATTCAGTTTTATCTGCCCGGATTTAAAGGATATTTCCAAGTATGCTAAAGTTTCGGATTATGCTTACAAGATGATGAAAAAATGTATTCCGGGTCCTTATACCTTTGTTCTTCCCGCTGCAAAAGAGGTTCCTAAAAAATTGTGGACAAAACGCCGTACAGTGGGAATTCGTGTTCCGGATCATGAAATTGCAATTACATTGGCAAAGGAATTGGGCAACCCGATTTTAAGCACTAGTGTAACTACACGTAAAGGTGAATTACTTTTTGAACCTGATGAGATAAGGACTATCTTCAATCCTCATGTAGATTTTATGCTTTCCGCGGGAGCGTTAAATGGTCAACCTTCTAGTGTAATTGATTTAAGCGGAGAATCCCCCGAGATATTACGTGAAGGAGCCGGTGATATCTCAATGTTTGTATAATTTTGCAGAGCGACGATCCTTCGTCGCTCACCCTTAATTTTTAAAAACTAAAAGTAAGCGATCAGGATGGTCGCTTTACATTTTACGAATTCATACAATAGTTTCTTCTCTATGCGCTATCATGGCAGTTGCCTGTGCCGATGGCATTACAATAATTTCATTTATGTTAACATGTTTTGGTCTTGTTGCAATAAAAATTACTGTTTCTGCAATATCATTTCCGTGTAATGGAACCAATCCTTTATAAACATTTTTTGCTCGTTCTTTATCTCCATAAAATCTCACATTACTAAACTCTGTTTCAACCATACCCGGATCAACAGTGCTTACTTTAATATTATGTTCAAGTGTTTCCATTCGTAGTGATTCAGTGATTGCGTTAACAGCATGTTTTGTTGCACAATATACACTTCCTCCGGGATAAGCTTGATGTCCCGCTATCGACCCAATATTTATAACATGACCTCGTTTTCGCTCAACCATTCCTTTGACTACTTCTTTTGTAACAATCAAAAGACCCTTAACATTTGTGTCAATCATTTCATCCCAAGCTTCGGGATTATCTTCAAATAATTTATTCAATCCACGTCCAAGACCGGCATTATTGACAAGAATGTCAATCATTTTCCATTTATCATTCAACCCGGAAATTGTATCAACGACTTCATTTCTTTTTGTGACATCAAGTTCTATTGGAAGAACTTTTACAGAATATTTTTCCTCAATATCATTTTTCATTTTAGTTAATCTGTCTATTCTTCTTGCGGTTAGAATCAAATTAGCACCCTCTCTAGCAAATGCATAAGCACATGCTTCACCAATTCCGGCTGATGCACCGGTAATCAATACAATCTTATTTTTCAAGGAAACCATTATTACTCCTTCTAGTAATTAATATATTTCTGAATTCTTTTTGTCGATATATTTAGATAAAACACAAATAAAAAGATAACAGCAAAAGCAAAAATAAATCTTTCGATTTCATCATATCCAAGGTAAAGAGTTAAGGCAATCCAATCATTTTGAATATTCGGACTTAATATCAAAATTACTGCACTATAGAATATTTGAATCAGGAGATATCCTATTTGAATTAGAATAAAGATGACTAGAAAAAATCTGCCTTTCCCATGAGGGATTTTCCTCATAGTCGCAGTAGCAACCTCTACAGAGAGAACCAGATAAATGTAAGGGGCAAAATACAGTAACAATAACTCCGGCATCAATCTATCCGGGAGGGGTTCAAAATAATATTGAAAAGATGGAAAAATGAATGAAAATTCGGAATTTCCCCCTCCAAATATTGCAACAATGAACATTTGAAACAGTTCTTTAAATAAAGCTATTTGAATAGCCGAGAAAAAAACTGCCCAGATTATACCTTGACCATTTTTAAATTTTAAATCCATTTGGTACAATTAAAATTCTTCATAAATTTAGACGTGCACAAAAAATTCTTTGAAATTATTTAAGTCTAAGAAAAACTTAACAATTTGTTAACTTCAAGATAATCCGATAATTGTGTAAGATTCATATCTATGTTTATAAAAATACTAAATTTTTACAGAGAATAACCCACCATGGATCTATATCTAATAATTGTAATCGTACTTTTTGTTTTAGCCGTTTCCGATTTAGTTGTCGGTGTAAGTAATGATGCGGTAAACTTTCTAAATTCCGCAATCGGTTCGCGCGTTGCACCCAGACATATAATTTTAATAATTGCGAGTCTTGGAATCTTAGTTGGAACTACCTTTTCAAGTGGAATAATGGAAGTTGCCCGTAAGGGAATTTTTAATCCTGAAATGTTTCTGTTCTCCGATATAATGGTCGTGTTCCTAGCCGTGATGATTACTGATGTTTTATTGCTGGATTTATTTAACACATTTAGTCTTCCTACATCAACAACCGTATCTATTGTGTTTGAATTACTTGGCGCTTCGGTTGCAGTTGCGTCAATAAAAGTAATTCAATTAGATGGTGGAATAGACCAAATGATTGCATTCATTAATACGAGTAAAGCATTAGCAATCATTTCAGGTATTCTTCTTTCTGTGGTAATTTCATTTACGGTTGGTGCATTAATTCAATACCTAATTCGCTTGTTGTTTACTTTTAATTATTCAAAAAAACTAAAAGTATTCGGAGGACTTTGGGGCGGATTTGCACTAAGCTTTATACTCTATTTTATTCTTGTTAAGGGAGCTAAAGGTTCGTCTTTTTTAAACGCAGAACAGTCTAAGTGGATTCTTGATCATAGTTTTCAAATAATTTCGATCAGTTTCGTTACATTCGGTATTATCTTCCAATTTCTCGCGATGTTTACTAAGGTAAATATTTTCAAACCCATTGTTCTGGTAGGAACTTTTGCACTTGCATTAGCATTTGCCGCGAACGATCTTGTTAATTTTATCGGTGTTCCTCTCGCCGGATTCAGTTCTTATTTAATTGCCCAGGCAAGTGCCGATCCTTCTTCATTATTAATGGAAGCACTTAGAGAACCGGTAACCACAGAGACTGTTCTTCTATTAGCCGCTGGAATAATTATGGTGGTAACACTGTGGTTTTCTAAAAAAGCTCAGTCAGTTACTAAGACAGAAGTAAATCTAGGAAGACAATTTGAGGGATTTGAGAGATTTGAGTCATCACTTTTATCTCGTGTAATTGTTAGAATGGGTCTTTCTCTTGGTGACGGGATTAAAAAGATGTTACCCCAATCTCTATTAAAAATGATTAATAGAAGAATGGATAAGAGTAAATATTTCGAAGAAAAATCCAAAGACGGAGAAGTTCCATCGTTTGATTTACTGCGAGCCTCGGTAAACTTAATGGTAGCAAGTGTTCTGATTTCATTTGCGACTTCACTTAAGTTACCTCTTTCAACAACATATGTTACTTTCATGGTTGCTATGGGTACTTCTTTCTCCGATAAGTCATGGGGAAGAGAAAGCGCAGTTTATAGAATAAATGGTGTTCTTACTGTTATTGGTGGGTGGTTCTTCACTGCATTTATGGCTTTTACCGCTTCGGCATTATTTGCTACTGCAATTTATTTTGGTGGGATGATAGTAACTGCAATAATGCTAGGTATCGCAGCATATATAATTTTTAGAACGCATATTTTACACAAGTTGCGCTCAGCCGAAGAAGATGAGAATGAGAAATCCTTAGCTGAAGAAGATAAAACCGGCGAGGATGCAATTATCAAATGTGTTACGAAGACTCAAAAATATCTAGATGCGGTTGGTAAAACTGTAGCAAACTCTTTTGATGGACTTGCTGCCGGTGATAGGGATAAACTTAAGAAAACAAAAAAAGAAGCCAAGAAAATTAGGAAATTAGCTGATTCGATAACTTCTAATATTTTTAAAACTATTCAAATATTGGAAGAACATGAAATAAATGAAAACCATAGATTTGGGAAAATCATTGCCTCTATTCAAGAGATTTCTAATAATGTTACTTCGCTGGTCGGAAGAAGTTTCGGACATATTGATAACAACCATAATAAGCCGGTTAAAGAACAGCTTACTGAACTATTCGAAATAGAAAAATTACTTTCACAACAAATTGATGTGACTATAACCTCTTTAAGTATTGATAAGGAATTTAATTCCGAGAAGATTGAAGAATCAATTAAAGAACTCAAGAAAAGTTTGAAGAAATTTGATAAAAATCAATTCAGCAGAATTAAGAAAAAAGCTACCAGCACAAGAAGCAGCATGTTGTTCATAAGTTTACTTGGAGATGCCGAAAATATTTCTGAGCAAATAAATACTTTGGCAATTATGTGTAATGATACCACGAAACCGTTGATTAAAGATGGCGTCAAAGAAAAACCCGATGTAAAAAAAGCTTAAGAATTTACCAAAATCATTTTAGAAAATTAAGATATGATTCACTAAAAAGAGTTAGTAATATTACTAGCTCTTTTTTATTTATTTTTTTTATCGCTTTATTTATGGAAAGCCATTGCCGTTCCCTAGTATTTTTCTCATCCCAATTTTTATGTACTTTTTCTACTTGAAGAAGATACACTTTTACTCGACATTTCCCTCCCCACTTTTTATAAGTATATTCATCAAATAATTTATCGATCAGATTACCTGAAACACCGGCTTCTTCTAATGCTTCTTTTACAGCTGATTGTTGAGGAGAAAGACCAATTTCAATTATACCTTTAGGAATGATCCAGTTTTTCTTAATGCGGCTTGTAACTAAAAGCACTTCAAGCTTACCGCTCTTCAATCTAAATGGGATAACTGCTGACTGATTGTAATACCAACTTGGTTTAGTTTTCATAATAATTTTTTATTTAAGAAAAAGTATAAGAGAAATTACATTGTAAAAATATTAATCTGTCGATACAAGTAATTAAGTAAATTTCATTTTATTTTAATAAGGGGAATCTGGAGTGTGCGTGCAAAATATCGATTTCAACTTAGTTGAGAGATATGTTAAGGATATTTTTAATATTAACTATGATGATAAATATACTTACCATGATCTAACACATACTAAATCTGTTGTAGAATTTGTTATCAAAATTGCAATCGCAGAAAATATTAATCGCGATGAATTAGATCTGATTAAAATTGCGGCATGGTTTCACGATACCGGCTACCTCTTTAACCCTCAGAATCATGAAGAAAAAAGTTGTGAAATTGCAGAGTCTTTTTTACAAAAAAATCATTTTACAAAATCTGAAATTGAAAAAATAAAAAAGATCATAATGGCGACTAAAGTTCCGCATAATCCAGCATCACATTTAGAAAAGATAATTTGTGATGCCGATTTACATCATCTTGGCGAAAATGATTTTTATAAGCGAAATGATCTTTTTAGATTGGAACTTGAAAAAACATCAAGAACAATATTTACTGAAAACGAGTGGATTTTAAGTACATTGGAATTTCTTAAGGAGCATAAATTTTTTACACAATTTGCAATCAATAATTTTGATCCTCAAAAAAGAAATTATATAAAAGAACTTAGACAAAAGTTGCAAGAGTTATCTTGAATTATTATTTGTACAAACTGAGAAGATGATCTATATATGAAAAAAATATATTTAGTTAGACATGCGAAATCAAGTTGGAAAGATCCATTGTTGGATGATGTTGAACGTCCTTTAAATAATCGTGGAAAACGTGACGCACCATTTATGGGTAATATCTTAAAACAACTAGAGATTATACCGGATAAAGTAATAACGAGTCCGGCAAAACGCGCCAAGAAAACAGCAAAGATGATCTGCAGAGAAATCAACTATCCATCTGCTGAGATAAGAACTTCTAGAATTCTTTATGAACACAGCATTGATGAGGTCATCGAGTTATTACAAAACACTGATGATGATATTAATTCGATAATGCTTGTCGGACATAATCCAACATTAACATCGCTTAATAATTATTTGTCCGATATTAGAATAGATAATATTCCTACCTGTGGTATTGTATTTCTCGAATTCAGAACTGATGTTTGGAAAGATGTAGGTATTGAAACCGGCAAACTTGTAAAGTTCGAATATCCCAAAAAGTATTTAATCTAATTATCAATTAGCTAGAAAGCCATTTGAGTATCGAAATAAAAATTATGTTCATCATTTGATCTGCCATAGCTCAAGGTAAACACCAAATCTCTTTCAAGAAAGCTTGTCCACAAACCACCGCCAAAAGACGGATGCCATTTTGTTGAAGTTTGAGTGCTTGTAAAAACACGTCCAACTTCTGCAAAAAGATGAATTCCCGCTTCACCTTTAACAATAATTTTATTATCCATCAATTTAGTACGCAGTTCACTTTGAAAAGAAACAGCAGCATCACCGGAAAATCTTTCTCTTGTAAAACCGCGCAAGTTATCATCTCCGCCAAGAAAAATTGCATTGAAGAAAGGATATCTTCCCCAATTTTTTCCTCCGCTCGCTCTCAAAGCAATAGTAGATAATATTGGATAATTAAACGTGAGATATTTTCTTATGTCATATTTTAGTTGAAAAAACTCATCGTTTAGTTCAAAAGATTCGGTAAAGTATTTACCGGAAATATTTACGTAGTCACCAACCGTGGTATAATAAATATTGTCTCGCGAATCGATTTGAAAAATTAGGTTTGCACCAAATGATTGTAATTCCCCGGTTCCGTAATCGTCAAAACGGAAGGAATTTATTAAAGTGGGTGTCAGCAGATTTGTTTTTGTGTATTCATAAAAAACACCGGCTTTAATATCAGAGTGTCGATTGAGATTAATCTTTAATTGTGGATTGATTAAGAAAAGCTCTTGGTTAAGCTTATAGTAATTTGATCGAAATAGATCAGAGTTGTATTCATTATTATTTCCAAAACCAAAATAATTAGTAAAACTTAGTTCGTTCATTTTAATATCAATAACAAAATCCGTTTTACCTATTACATCTATAAACTCGCCGAAATATTCTAAGTTAAATCTCTTTAAAGCAAAGCCATATAAAAAAGAAATCCGTTGTAAATATTCATAAGGAATTTTTCTGAAGTTATAACTGTATAGACTAATATTACCACCAAGAATAACTCCCTCAAAAGTTGAATAACCGGCATCCGGAAGTAGCACAACTCGACTTCCAAAATCACTTTGCGATTCAAGATTTTTATGAATGTTCATTTCTTCATATCGCCAAAATGTTTCATCTATAGAAGTGCTGCTTCCGGCAATAAATGAATTTTTACCTTCTGAATCATAGAACAAAGTTTTTGTTTCTGCATCTTTCAATGGTGTTATCGATAAAAAATATCCATTAACTTTTGAGTTATCTGCAAATACATCATTGCCTTCTCCTCCAATTATTCTAATAGGTAAACCACAATCAACCTCACCGGTAACAAGACAATTATCGTCGCCATCGAGCATAAAAATTCTTATTTCATCAGTAATTTCATTACTAAATATTTTCTTGAAAATTAGATTAACCGCCGGTAGTTGCCCTGAAAAATCATCACCAAAAATAGAAACAGAAGTTGTAGAGTCACTTAATCTTTCGACTAAAACATAATCATCTTTTTGCGAACCGTATATAATCGCAACCTTATTTATTACTTCATAATAATCTTCAGATGCTGACTTAAGTTTATCACGGCGAATTTTCAGCAGGTTAATTATCTCTGATTTCTCTTCAACAAAATTCTCTCCCATTACTGAATTAACTGAGTTAGTAATTACAAAATCGCTGAGAGATTCTTGTATAAAGGTTGTTAATGAATCCCATTTTTGTTTGCTTATCTGTGTTAGTAATCTCTTATCTAAATGTATTTCCGGATCATAATGCGGGTCAATTGAAGATATATTCTTGCCGAAGCTTTTTACTTGAGGGACAAGAAATTCAACACCCATTGTTCCCAACCCGTCAAATTTTGAAATTGTTGTAATTCGATCCGAGCTTATAGGGTGCCAAACAGATTTATAATTATCTTGTTTCAACTGCCATTGCCAGCCCATTGTGCTTCTATTCCAATTACCTAAGAGTAAATCTATCAATCTGATCTTAAAAAACTCTATAGCATTTACCGCGCTTAATGGATCTGCTTCAATTTTATTCAAAACCTCAAGGGTAGAAACTAAATTTGTTGATGGATTATCGTTTGCTTTAAAATTTTCTTCTAAAATTCCGGGTTTATTAAAAAACTTAAAATCGATTTGACTTTGTAGTTTTCCTTCGGATAAAATCACTAAACGAGGATTTGTTTGATATACATTAACCGCTTTTAATAAATTTGATGATATAATTTTCGCAAACGGATTTATACCACTTAATTGATCATTCAAAAAATTATCAGCATAAATTTTTTCCAAGCCCTCCGGTAAAACATCAGAAGAAATATCCTCCAGCAATGAGAATTTATATCCTTTATGATCATTTGAAATTAAACTTAAATAGCTTTTGCCGGATTCAGTAGTATCAACTTTTATTTTAAGAAAATGATCATAAATATTTACGATGGGAATATCGATTGTATCGGTCCAAAATGACCGCCAATTATCACCAAATAAAAATCTATGCATCGACCCGGCTTGATAATCGGCGTTTAGCGAAGTAGAATATTTCTTTAGTGAATCCGGTTGAGAGTAAATTGTAGCCGTAAGTGTGAGTAAAAATATAATAAAAAGAAAAAGTTGGATAAAGTATTTTTCTTTTTTCATTGAGGAGTTTATTTAACTAACTTAGAAACGGATTTAAATTCATCGGTACCACATACATTAAGAAGTTCGAATAGAATAGATTCTGTTGTTGTAACTTCTGCACCGTTTGATCGCATCCTATCTAAAGCAATTTTATAATCAGTTTCTTTTCTTGAAGAAACAGCATCCGCTGCAATATCAACTTGAAAATCATTTGATAACAAATCCAAAACAGTTTGCTGCACGCAAACATGTGATTCAATTCCACAGACAATAATTTGTGAAAAACTTCTCTTCTTAAATTCATCGAATAAATCGCCAGCACCACTACAGCTAAAACTCATTTTTTGAATCGCATTATTTTTTAATTCATTTTTTAATTGTGAAGCGGTTTCACCTAATCCTTTTGGATATTGTTCTGTATAATAAATTGGTACATTTAAAATTTTACAACCGCGAATCAATTTTAATGTATTCTCAATTACTAACTCATGCTGCTGCATAACACCGAGAATTCTTTCCTGAATATCTATAATTAATAGTGCTGATTTTGTTCTGTCTAAAATTTTAGTATTCCGTTTCATCAATTGTCCTGATTATTTATTAATAAATTGGATCCATGCCGTATTTACCGCAAGCATAAATCATAAGCAAAGATGTTACATCAATCAAAGCATGTTTTTCTTCATCAATTGGAATGATTAAATCATATATATCGGCGATGAAATCCATATTTTCTAAAATATTGCTTAACTCTTTATAAGTCGGCATACCATGCCAATTTGCAACTTGTGTTACTAAGTTTTCTTTGTTCCTTCTTAAAAATTCTGAAAAAGAAATTGCATTGATAGTAAGCTTTGTTCTTGGTCTTGTTATGCTAATAAGATCATTAAAATATTGATCCCATTTTAATGAAAGCGAAACATATTTTTTTGACATCAGTTGTTTCGCGGTTGCCGGTGTAAATTGTGCGCGTGTATAAGTTTTGAAGTTTGGAATAATTGCATAAGCATCATAACTAATAACACCATTATCCTTATCTTTGAATCGCCAATAACGCAACAACTGTTCCGAATTTCTAATTACAATTACTTTATCTTGTTCACTATCAACAACAACAT
>QZJX01000082.1 GCA_003599395.1 Ignavibacteriales bacterium
TCCGATCTTAATTACTGAAGCTATCTTCTCATTCTTCTCGGGTTCATCAATATCCCTGAGTTCACCTAAAAGCAGGTTAATGATCTTTACTCCATCTCCAGTAAAGGCTGCGCTCATGCATAGCTCCACCAGATCATATTTTTCCTCACCCAATGTTACTTTGAGTAACCTTTGAAGATGCCACGGATCTAGCACCCCCATGGCCTCGGGGAAGTAGTCGTTCTTTATTCTTCTTATCCACCTGTCGCCATCAGCTACGAAGATGACCTTCTTGGCGCTTAGGACCCCTTGGCTTACGCAATCCAAGAAGAACTTCTGTCCGAAACTATCCACGTCCTCAATTGCAGCATAGCTCTTCTTATCCAAAAGTTTTATCCTGTTCTTTGAGACTCTCACCCTTTGGCTGTAACTTGCTCCAACCTTGCATTCCATCCACTCTTTAGATCCCCTATCATTTATACCTGTACCATCCACCTGGACATAGAGCACATCAGGTGCTTTGCTACTCATGCTGCTGGCAAATTTCCCCTCATCAAAAACAGATGCGCGCCTCTCCTCATGCCATCTCTCTATTGCTTTTCCTTCATCTATTATTTCTTTGATTTTTGGCATTGCCCAATTGATAAAATCAAAAACCAATTTGGTTTTGCTTTCGGACAATTCCTCTTTTTCATAAATCGCTTTTTTATTCTCTAGATCAAATCCAACCAGTTTGGAAGGAAGACTATCATGAAGTAGTGTTCTTCTGGTAACAATATCATTCAGTATCGAATATAATTTTATCAATTCTGCTAAATCAGGATATAACATATTTTTATGTAAGGTCTCGCTGCTATTTTTAATAGCAGCCATAACTTTATATCGGCTTAATTCAATATCATCGGCAGCTTGTAAGAATATGTTTAATGATAAGGTTTCCATAAATCCCTCATTTTTATTAAACATTATAAAAGATATTTTATGCTGTTTAATTATCTATTTTATTAGTAAAAAACGAATTGAAAATTTTTCTTTTATTTAATAATGTTGTGATTGCTTGTAAGATTACAATTATAATATTTATTTAATATATAAGATGCAATGTCTTTTCGCCGACCTTAACTACCTTAATTTGTTTGATAGATTTTTATAAATATGAATCGGAGTTATTATGGAAAACGTAATCGATCACAAGCAATTATTTCGTCTACCTTGGACTTTACCCGATAATGCTATTTCTTGGTTGGAACCAACTTCAGCATGTAACCTTGCATGCGATGGATGTTATCGAGAAAATGTTAAAGACTCGCACAAAACAATGGAAGAAGTAAAGCGTGAATTGGATGTTTTTCAAAGACTAAGAAAATCAGATTGTATTTCTATCGCCGGTGGTGATCCTCTTCTTTATCCAAACATTGTTGAACTTGTTGCTGAAATTAAAGCACGTGGAATTAAGCCCATCATCAATACAAACGGTAAAGCGTTAACAAGAGAACTTTTACATGAATTAAAGTTAGCGGGAGTTTATGGTTTTACATTTCATGTTGACAGCAAGCAAGGAAGACCGGGCGAATGGAAAGGAAAAAACGAATTAGAACTGAATGATTTACGATTACAATACGCACAAATGCTTGCCGATGAAGGCGGGATTGCATGTTCTTTTAATTCTACTGTTTATGATGACACACTTCAATACATACCGGGAATGATTGAGTGGGCGCATAAACATATTGATATAGTCCACACTATGGTGTTCATTGCTTTTCGTCATGTTGTTCCGGAAATGCCGTTTGACTGGTATGCCGGCGGACAAAAAGTCGATTGGCAGAAAATAATGTATCACTCCGATGAGAAACGAAAAGTTGATATAAAATCAACGGATATGCTGAAAATTGCAAGAGAGAAATTTCCCGAGTTTACACCTGCAGCATATTTAAACGGAACAGAACAGCCCGATTCTTTCAAGTGGTTGTTGGCAAATAGAATCGGTAACAACCATAAAATATTCGGTTACTTCGGACCAAAGATGCTTGAACTTGTTATGTTCTTTTATCACTTTACTCAAGGTACATATCTTTCTTATGCCGCTCCCAAAACAACCAAACTTGGAAGATCAACTTTGTTTTTCCTCTGGCCGCTGGATAAAGGCGTAAGAAATTCATTCAAAAAATATCTGGGATATGTTTTAAGAAATCCTCTTAGATTATTTAAGAAAGCTCACATGCAATCAATTTTGTTTATTCAACCGGTTGATTTTGATAAGTGGGGTAATCAAAATATGTGCGATGGTTGCCCGGATATCACCGTTCATGAAGACCGCTTGGTTTGGTCATGCCGTTTGGAGGAACCGAAACAATTTGGAACGTTTTTAAGATCTTTCCCTAAAAATTAATAATTACCGTAGAGAGACAAATCAACGTTTCTCTACGGAATCTCACGATCAATTTCGTTATTTTATTTTAAATAATAAACTTGGACTCGTATATGGAAATCAAGCCGGATCAATTTAAAGCAGAATACAAAAAATTCTCCTTAAAAAAATTCAAAACCGAAATGGATTTTGATCTTAAGAAAGACGACGGCAAAAAATTACTCGATCAAAACATTCAAAAGCTGACCGAACTTCAAGATAAATTATATGCTTACGACAAATATGCTATGTTGTTAATTTTTCAAGGAATGGATGCCGCCGGAAAGGATGGAGCAATTAAACATGTTATGAGCGGTTTAAATCCGCAAGGAGTACAAGTATTCAGTTTCAAGCAACCTTCTTCTGAAGAAAAGGATCACGACTATCTTTGGCGAATAAATAAATCGTTGCCGGAGAGAGGAAGAATCGGAATCTTTAATCGATCACATTATGAAGACGTTTTAATTGTACGCGTTCATGACTTGCTTAAATATAGAAAGCTGCCTCAAAAATTTGTAACCGAAAATATTTGGAAAAACAGATTTGAACAGATAAGAAATTTTGAAGAATATCTTTATAAAAACGGTATAGTGACGTTAAAGTTTTTCTTACATATTTCAAAAGACGAACAAAAAGGAAGATTCATTAAACGGTTGGAAGATAAATCCAAGAATTGGAAATTTTCCGCTTCGGATTTAAAAGAAAGGAAATATTGGAATGATTATCAAAAGTGTTTTGAGGATGCGATTAATTTTACTTCTACAAAATATGCTCCGTGGTATATAATTCCCGCCGATAAAAAATGGTTTGCGCGTTATATTATTTCAGAAATAATCGTTGAGGAAATGCAAAAACTAAAACTCGCTTATCCAAAACTGAATCAAGAACAGCAAAAACAAATTGAGATTTATAAAGAAGAGTTAAAGAAACAAGATGCTTAATTTTCTTTCAATGGAAAAATCAAAGTGAAGGTTGTACCGACATGTTTTTCGCTATCGACCGAAATTTGAATCTTGTTTAATTCACAATATCTTTTAACTAGTGCAAGTCCCAGCCCGTTTCCTTCATACTTTCTAGTATATCCGTGTTCTTCTTGAGTAAACGGTGTAAATACTTTTGGAAGGTATTCTTTTGAAATTCCAATCCCCGTATCCCTAATCTCAACAACAATATTTTCATTTTCGTTTTTAAATATCTCTATTGTGATTCTTCCTTTATGAGTATACTTAATTGCGTTGTGAATTAAGTTTTCAAAAATTTGTCGAACAGAAAATTCATCGGCGTAAATTTCAGTGCTTTCAATTCTATTATTGATTTCCAGCTCTAACTTTTTCTCTTTTGCAAGTCGTGAAAATTCCGGATAAAGTTGAATGAAAACGGTCTGGTAAAGATCGAAATCATTCATTGTTGCTTGGTAAGACCCTGTTTGAAGCTGCGACATATTAAGAATCAAATCAATTGTACGAATAATTCTTCTTGATGCTCCGTCAACGATGCTAAAACTATTGTAAAGATCGTCACTTATAAATCCTCTTACTTCTTCTTTAATTAAATTGGAAAAACTAAGTATAACATTTATAGGTGTACGTATTTCATGCGACATCTGTGCAAGAAATTCGCTTTTTAATTTATCAGACTGTTCGGCGTTATCTTTTGCCTCAATAAGTTTTTCTTCAATATTTTTTTGAGTTGTTATATCTTCTATAATTCCTTCGTAGTATTGAACATTGCCGTTTTCATCCTTTACGGCTCTTGCACTTTCTCGTATAAAAAAGTTTGTGCCGTCTTTCTTTTTGGCTATAGTTTCGAATCCATAAACTTCACTACGTTCGTCCATCAGTTCTTTAAATATTTTTCTTGTAGATGACTTTTCGTACAAAGCTTCGGAGGCAGGAATTTTTTTAAAATCTTCAAATGAATCATATCCCAGTAATTTACATAAAGCAGGGTTTGCCATGACAATCTCGCCCTGGGGTGATGTTCTGTAAATACCGAGTATTGCATTTTCATATAAACCGCGGAATCGTTCTTCGCTTTCTTTTAATTTATTTTCGGCAATGATTTTTTCTGTTACGTTTCTAAGCGCTCCGGCAATTGCTGTAACTCTTCCTGATTCATCTAGAATTGGTGATTCCGCTGTTTGTACAAATATTTTTTTACCGTCTTTTCTTATCAACTCCAGTAAATATTCATCTTGCCTTTCGCCTGTTTTAATTGCTTTTTCTGTTAATTCAAATGCTGTCTTGTTGATGGGATTATCGCTTGCAAGTTGTGTCCAATTTATCATTAATTCATCTTCGGTATAACCAAGCATTTCATATGATTGTGGACTTACATATTTCAAAACATGGTTTGTATCATGTATGTAATACATTTCATTGCTGTGTTCAATAACGTTTCTGAGTTTTTCTTCACTTTCTCTTAATGCATTTTCAATATTTTTACTTTCGGTTACATCGTTTTTAATTGCTATAAAATATTCAATCCTTGCATCTTTTCCTCTAACAGGAGTGATAGTTTGTCTTTCTATGTAATCAGTTCCGTCTTTTTTCTTGTTTGTTATTTCACCTTGCCAAACATTTCCGGAATTTATTTTATCCCAAATGTTTTTATAAAACAATTTATCGTGCTTTCCGGATTTGAAAATGTTTGGGTTCTTCCCTATCAATTCATCAAAAGTATAGCCGGTTAATTTTGTAACGGCCGGATTTATATAAACTATTGTTCCTTTTGAATCAGTAATTACTATTCCGTTAGCGGCTGAACTTAAGGCTGTGCTTTGCAAATAAAGTTGATTTTCAATGTCCTTTCGTTCTGTAATATCCTGCAGCATCCCGATTATGGAAATTTTTCCGTCAAGTTCACTTCTTGAGCCGTGAACTTCGACTGTTATTTCTCTGCCGTTCTTTCTTATTCCTCTAAATTCGTAGTGAAGACTATTAACTTCGCCGCTTATTCTTTTTTCAATATTAGCAAGAACCAGATCTCTATCGTCGGGATGAATTAAATCTCTTGGAGTAAGTTTGTTTGTCATTTCATCTTGATCATACCCGAATATTTCCGCTAACTTAGGGTTAACATAGGTGAAGACATTATCGGTAATTATATAGACACCGATAATTGATTGCTCAACGAGAGTAATATATTTGCTCTCAACTTTTGTTATTTCCGATTCGACCTTTTTCTTATCTGAGATATCTAGTTGAACAACTTGCAATGCGGGTTTGCCGTTATAATTCATAAACGAAGCAAGAACTTCAATCCAGTATACTTGTCCGTTTTTTCGGATTCCTCTAAATTCTTGTTTGGGTGAAACTCGTTTTCCGTTAAAGCGCAGTTTCATTACCTCAAACATTCTTTCTCTATCTTCTGGATGAACCAACTGTTTCACGCCGTTGATATCAAGCTTAGTCAATTCTTTTATTGAATAACCCGATATTTCCGCGGCTCTTTGATTTGCAAAAACAATTTTAAAATCTTGGATTATAAGAATTGCCTGGAGAGAATTTTCTACAACATTCTTATATGCTTCTTTAAATTTTTCTTCTTCGGATCGATCTTGAAAAGTTATGTGAACAGCTTTCTTTATCTCGTCGTCATATTCAACAAGGCGCGCTTGAATTTCTAATATAATCTTACTTTTGGTTTTGCTTCTAAACTCTAATTTCTCTTTATAACTATCCAGTTCACCGGTAAATAATTTTTTTATATTTGTCTGAATCTCTTCGAGTTTAAAATCGGCAAAAATTAAGTCTTTAAGTTTTTTTCCAACAATGTGTTGGACTTCTTCATCTATTAAATTTAGGAAAGCTTTGTTAGCAAAAAGAATCACGCAATTTATATCAATACTAATTAGAGGAATGGGCGCGTGAGTAAAAAAAGCTTCTAGCTTATTTCTGTTTAAGAAAGATGATTTGAGTTGTTCAACTTCCTTTGATAAATTATCATATTTGTTTAATAATTCGGAAAGCGAGAAACTTTTATTGCCGGTTTTACCGGAAGATGATTCTGGCATTAACTAACCTCAAGCAGTAACCTGATTCAGAAAAATGAATTTAAGTATAACAGGTGCTAGATACAATTTTAATTAAACTATCTACAGATTTAATCTTGAAAATTTCTTAATTACTTTGAATTACTTAGTACTTTATAATTCCACGGAGTTAAGTTAAATTCATCGCTTCCGGTTAAAGTAACTGTTTCTTCGCTAATAACATTATTATATGAACCGCTTAAAGATCTATCGTTAATTTTAGCTGTTTGTGTTTCTGAGGAAAGATTAATTATAACGAAAATCTTATCTCCGTCTTTTTCTCTGGTAAATGAATAAATGTTTTCATCATTACCGTTTTTAATTTTTTTAATTTCTCCACCAAAATTTCCGTTCCAAAGAGCTTTATTTGTTTTCTTCAATTCAAAAAGTTTTTTATAAAGATCATAGAATTTGTGTTCTTTCCATTCGATAAGATCTTTTTCAAAGAAGTCTAGTCTTTTATTCATCCCAGCTTCTTGACCGCTATAAACCAAAGGCATTCCTTCTATGGTGCATGACAATATCAACATTGCCTCTGCTGCATCTCCCATTCTTTCGAAAACAGTACCATTCCATGAGTTTTCATCATGATTTGAAGTAAATACCATTCTATAAGCATTTTCGGGATATTCTTCCTTTTCTTGTTTCCAGTAATCATCTAAATGCAGTGCCGACTTTTCACCTTTTGCAATATCATTCATCAGGTGATGTAAATCCCATGCGTATGTCATATCAAATGCGTATTCATGAAGTTCCGGGGATTCCCATTCTGCCAACATGAAAACCGGTTTAACTGCATCTAATTCTTTTCTAGCTTTGTTCCAAAATTCCGTCGGTACCATTCCAGCAACATCGCATCTATAACCGTCGATATTATATTCTTCAACCCAAAATTTTAATGCCCCTATCATGTAATCCCACAATTCTTTGTTATCATAATCGAAATCAATTACATCGCTCCAATCAGGAACGGGTGGAACAAAATTATTGAGAGAATCTTTTGTGAAAAATTCCGGATTAGTCTCAACAAGATTGTTATCCCATGCTGCGTGGTTTGCAACCCAATCTATGATAATATACATCCCCAACTCATGTGTTTTGTTAACAAGGGATTTAAAGTCATCAAATGTTCCGAACTCAGGATTAACTTTCATAAAATCTTTTACAGAATAATAACTTCCGAGTGTTCCTTTTCTGTTCAATTCACCAATTGGATGAATCGGCATTAACCAAAGAATATCAACTCCCATTTCTTTCAAACGAGGCAAATGTTCGGCAAATGAATTAAAAGTTCCCGCTTCGGTAAATTGACGTATGTTAACTTCATAAATGGTTGCGTTCTTGCTCCAATCAACATGTTCGACATTACTTTTTTGTGCAAATAATTTTATACCAAAGATAGATATCATAATAATCAATAGAATTATTTTGTTTTTCACTTTTTCTCCACGATATAATTTATACAAAATGGGTTATAGAATTTCAAAAAATAATCAATATTTGATATATATTTATAATAAATTTGCATGAAAAGAAGATAAGAAAATGAAAAAAGTTTTCAGTGACCCTACCGTAAAATTTTTTATTAGCATTGTCGGTCTCGTAGTTATATTTACTGTGTTACGAGAACTTCAACACATTTTCATTCCACTGGTTATTTCTTATTTTCTGTTCTTTTTATTTGAACCTCTCAATAAGTTTTTAAATAATAAAAAAATCCCGTTTGCTCTGGCAATATTTGCAAATCTTATTATTATGATTGGGGTCATCTGGGGTATTTCTAGAATTATTATAGAATCCTTCAGCCGTTTCGGAAGAGAATTAAATATCTATGAGCAGAAATTAAACAACATAGTAAGCACCACAGCCACTTCCTTTGGAATAGATGATCCGTTTTTTATTCAATTTAGTTTATCTGAAATTTTGGAAGGATTGGATTACGGTGGTATTGCCGGGACATTTTTTAGCTCGACCCTATCAATATTTTCAACAACATTTTTTGTTCTTTTCTTTTTTATTTTTATTAGCATTGGTCACAAAAATCTTTATGAAGTTATTAAGAAAAGATTCGTTGAACGTCATGTAAAAGATTCTCTAAAACAAATTAAAAAGGAATTAAAGAAAGAAGAAGACAAAAAAAGCACGAACACTTTGGATAATTTAAAAGTAAGACGAGAACAGCTGATAGAAAAAACTTTTAAGGACATCACGTCACAAGTACAGCGCTATATTGCAACAAAATTTATGCTAAGCCTGCTTACCGGTGTTCTATCCGGATTTATACTATGGCTGTTTGATGTAGATTTTTTCATTGTTTGGGCAGTATTTGCTTTCTTGTTAAACTTCATTCCAAATATTGGATCTGCAATTGCGGTAATCTTTCCTGCATTAATGACTCTGGTTCAATATGAATCTTTAGGTTATGCACTTTTGGTAACGGCTATTCTTGTTGTAATCCAAACAGTAATTGGCAATGGTTTAGAGCCGAAGATTTTTGGTGATCGGTTGGGTTTAAATCCGCTTGTTATTTTGCTTTCCTTACTGCTATGGGGTTATGTGTGGGGTATTGTTGGTATGTTTTTATCTGTTCCGCTAACTGCAGTAGCAAAAATTATTATGTCCAATTCAAATTCGCTAAATCTCAACTTCATGAGTGATCTTATGGGAAATTAGCTCCTTGATTTATCTCCGTAAATTATTGTAATATAATTCTTTACAAAACATCCCGCGCACGACTTTTATTTCACCAAACAATAGAACTCCGCCTTAAAAGAAGACAATAAATAATGCTTTACGAAAAAATATTTCTTATATTTCCGCTAATTGGAAAATTGTTTATTTAATTAATTAAGGATGGTTGAAGTTAAGCTGATGATCCAAGCATGGCAATTACCCCGACTAAGTCGGGGAGGAAAGTCCGAACTCCGAAGAGCAGGGTGCCGGGTAACTCCCGGGGTCCGTGTTGCGAAAGCAGCCGGAAACGGCTAGTACCACAGAGAAGAGACTACCAGTCAACTGACTGGCAAAGGTGAAAAGGCGGGTTAAGAGCCCACCGCTCTGCTAGTAATGGCAGAGGTCCCTTTAAAGGGAATCCCGACTTGTCGGGATCAAGGTAAACCCCACTCGGAGCAAGGTCAAGCAGAAGGTTCCTTCTTTATTGAAGTACGGGCTGCTCGTCCGTTTACCTTCGGGTAGACCGCTTGACCCCGATAGTAATATCGGGGCTAGATAAATAATTGCCGTCCCGATTTTATCGGGATTACAGAATTCGGCTTATATGCTTGGTCGTTTAGCTTTGCTTCTCCAGTGTTAAACAAAATGTTAAAAAAACGCTGGAAAGTAAAAGAAGGCAATAACCAGACCGACGTTCTGGCTCTTGCCGATAGCTTAAACATATCCCCAATCTTAGCTAACCTATTAATTTCAAGAGGTATTACAAACTTTTATGAGGCAAAATCTTATTTCCGTCCCTCACTTGACGGAATCTATGACCCCTTCTTAATGGATGGAATGGAAGAAGCTTCTATAAGAGTTATTAATGCAATTACCGGAAATCAAAAAATTGCTGTTTACGGTGATTATGATGTTGACGGTACTTGCTCTGCCGCATTAATGTTTTTGTTCCTAAAAGAACTTGGTGCAAATGTTGAAATTTATATTCCGAACAGGCTAACGGAAGGATATGGTCTATCCAAAGATGGTATCGATTATCTTAAAGAACAAAAAATCGACTTAATAATTTCTGTCGACTGCGGAATCACTGCTGTTGAAGAAATTGATTATGCAAATTCTTTCGGAATCGATACCATAATTTGTGATCATCATAAACCAAAGGAAATACTGCCAAACGCTGTTGCGGTATTAGATCCGTTAAAACCAGGGTGTAAATATCCATTCCCGTATTTATCGGGAGCCGGAGTTGCGTTTAAGCTAGCTCGCGCTGTTGGCGATAGAATCGGCCATAAAGATATGGCTTTAAAATATCTTGACCTTGTAGCTCTCGCTGGGGCAGCTGATATAGTTCCTCTTATTGATGAAAACAGAATTCTTGTTAGAGAGGGTCTCGATCTTATAAACCGAAATCCTAGACCAGGTATTCTTGCATTAATTAGAAGTGCTAGAATGGAGCCGGGTAATTTAAGTGCCGGACAAATTGTGTTTACAATCGCACCTCGTATTAATGCAGTCGGAAGACTTGGTGATGCAATTCGAGCGGTTGATTTATTTACCACACAAGATCCGGAAGATGCGATTCGATTGGCAGAAGTTCTAGAAAGTGAAAATCAGCAGAGAAGAAAAATTGATGAGGTAACATTCTCTCATGCCGTTGAGCTTGTTGAAAAAGATGTTGACTTTGCACATAACTACGGAATCATTTTACATGACGACAATTGGCATCCCGGAGTAATCGGAATTGTTGCTTCTCGTTTAGTCGAAAAATATTATCGTCCATCTGTTATGCTTTCAACTATTGACGGAGTAGCAAAAGGTTCGGCAAGAAGCATTACCGGGTTTAATATTTATAAAGCATTAGAAGCTTCCGAAGATTTACTTCTTCAATTCGGCGGGCATGAAGCTGCTGCCGGACTAGCTATTGAGATTGATAAAATTCCCGAATTCAAAAAACGATTTAACGATTATTTAAAAGAACATCTTTCACAAGATGAAATTCTTCCTGAAATTCATATCGATACTAAAATTTCATTGTCGGAAATAACACCAAAATTTGTGAGAATACTGAATCAATTCTCACCATTTGGGCCGGGAAATATGCGTCCGGTTTTCTTAGCGGAAAATGTAAAGCTTGTTTATCCTCCAAGAGTGGTGGGAACGAATCACCTTCTAACTTGCGTAAAACAAAATGGAAATGACAAAATATTCGATACAATAGGGTTTAATCTGGGCTTTTATGCCGATATGATTGACAAAGACAAAGACTTGGTTGATATCGCTTTTACTATTGAAACGGTTGTTAAAGATGGCAAATCATATCCGCAGCTAAGAATAAAAGACTTAAAAATAAAAGAGAAAGAATTAGTAAGTAATTAGGAGAAACATTTTATGTCCGGTCACTCAAAATGGTCGACGATCAAAAGAAAGAAAGCTGTAATTGATGCTAAACGTGGTAAAATTTTTACAAAGCTTATAAAAGAAATTACCGTTGCTGCAAGAAATGGCGGGGGTGATCCCGATGCTAATCCACGATTACGATTGGCGGTTGATAATGCTAAAGCGGCAAACATGCCGGCAGATAATATTGACCGTGCAATAAAAAAAGCAACCGGTGAACTTGAAGGTGTAAGTTATTCCGAAATGACATATGAAGGTTATGCTCCCGGCGGTATTGCCGTAATGATTGAAAGCGTTACAGATAATAAAAACAGAACGGTTGCCGAAGTTCGACATGCATTTAATAAATGCGGTGGAAGTATGGCAGAATCCGGAGCTGTTTCGTATGGTTTTGATAGAAAGGGTGTCATAACTCTTCCAAATCAAGGAAAAACAGAAGATGATATTATGGAAATAGTATTAGACGCCGGAGCGGATGACATTTCAACAGAAGAAGATTATTTTGAAATTACTACATCTGTTGAAAATTTTGAAAGCGTAAGAAAAGCACTGAGTGGTTTCGGACTTGAAATTGAAAACGCTTCTCTTCAATGGGTCGCTCAAAACATGATTGAAGTAAAGGGAGAAGATAGCGAAAAGGTAATGAAACTTATCGATATGCTTGAAGATAATGACGATGTTCAAAATGTATATACAAACGCAGATTTTGTTGACGAAGAGTAAAATGAGATGACAATAATCGGAATTGACCCCGGAACAATTTTTACAGGTTTCGGGGTAATTAAATATCACCGCAACCAACTTTCCTTAATAGATTCCGGTATAATAAAAACACCCGCAGTAAAAGAAATGGCGCCTCGTCTCGAAGCAATTTACAATGAATTATCTTTATTAATCAGAAAATATGATCCGGATGCATTTGCTCTTGAAACAGCCTTTTACGGTAAGAATGTTCAATCAGCTTTAAAGATCGGTTATGCTCGCGGTGTTTCAATGCTTGCAGCCAAACACAATAATTTGGATACGGCAGAATATAGTCCGCGCGAAGTTAAAAAATCTGTCGTAGGAAACGGTGCTGCTTCAAAAGAGCAAGTTCAGTATATGATTAAAAAACTTTTGAGTATTAGAAAAACTAAAATTAAATTTGATGAAACTGATGCGCTTGCAGTTGCTATTTGTCATGCATTTAAATTATCATCACCATTAAAAACTTCCGGAAGCTGGAAAAAATTTATAGAAGCAAATCCGGATAAAATAATCAGCAAGTAATTTTTGAGTTAACTATATGATCGGATTCTTAACCGGAAAAATAATTTCAAAGAAACCAACAAAAATTTTACTTGATGTAAACGGAGTGGGTTATACCGTCAACATTTCTATTTCAACATTTGAAAAACTTCCCGAATTAAGTGAACCGGCTTCCCTTTTTATTTATACCGCCGTAAAGGAAGATGCAATAGATTTATACGGATTTTCATTTCCGGCAGAAAAAGAAATGTTTGAGTTGTTAATCAGTGTAAGCGGGATCGGACCGAAGCTAGCTCAAAGTTTGCTTTCCGGAATTCAAGTTGATGAATTGAAATATGCTATCGATGAAGGTAATCTTTCAAGAATCATCGCTGTACCTGGAATTGGAAGAAAAACAGCGGAAAGATTGTTGGTGGAGTTACGAGATAAGATGAGTAAACTTTCTGAAAAATTTGAACCCGCCGAAGCGGGGGCACCCTCATCTGTAAGATCGGATGCCATCGCAGCTCTTGTCAATTTGGGGTATAACATTAAAACTGCTGAAAAAGTTGTTCGCGATATTATGAACAGTAAAGCTCCTGTTACAATAGAAGATGTAATTAAGGCAGCACTTGCCGAACTAAATAATTAACAACTGACTGATTAAACGATCATCGTAAAAGCAATATCATTCCATTCAATTTCGCTGAGTTTTAATTTCACTTTTTTTCTATCATCAAAATCCTCAATGCTATCAGTTGTAAAATGAATAATATTTTTTGAAGAGGGCTCGCCTTCTAAGTTTAATTTTGTTTGATAAATAAGAGAAGTACTGTGTATTTGATATTGACCCTCTTTACCGATGAATATAGTCATGATTTCCTCTTTATTAAAATCAGGACAAGAGGTGCATTTTGCGTGCCGATATGAAAGATTGTGATTTGGGGAAATTTTGGGGATTATTGACAAAAGGAATGTTACAAAATAAGATGGGCTGTCTCAGTTTTTGATTATCTGTGTAACTATATTCTTATTCGTAATGTGTCCACATTCGTAAGATTTTAACCGTTTTTTCTTTATCATAGATTTGATAAACGACTCTGTGCTGAATATTTATTCTGCGTGAATATGCCCCTATTAAATCACCGACTAATTTCTCAACTCGCGGAGGAATTTTTCGAGGGTTTTGCTCGAGTATTTTCAGAACATCTAAAGCTTTTTCTTTTAAACCTACCGAAGCAATTTTCTTTGCGTCTTTTTGAGCTTGCTTTGTATAAACAATCGTCCAATTTACCATTTTAATTTTTCGGAACTTTTTTCAAGAGGTTCTTTCATTCCTTTTATAATAGAATCTCTCATTCCGGGAATGGAAACAAGATAAAGCGTTTCTTGAATTGCTCGCCAATCATCTTCGGATAGCAAAATTGCGTTAGATCGCTTACCTGTTATTTGAATTGGTTCATTCTCCGTCGACACCGTATCTATAAGTTTATAAATGTTTGCTCTTGCCTCTGTCGCAGTTATAGTTTTCATTTTTTCCTCCGCCACCAACGTACGCAATCCCGCACGCAATGTCAAGTTATGATTTAATCATCTTCTCCAACTTAGAAATCTCATCTCTAAGTGAAGCGGCTTTTTCAAATTCCAAATCTTTTGCGGCATTGTGCATTTCTTCACGCATCTGTTCTATTAATTCTTTTCTTTGATCTTGCGTCATGTATCTAATGACCGGTTCGGCAACTCTTGTGAACGATGCTTCTTCTTTTTCTTTATCTTTTTTGCGAATGTCGGCTATTGATGTGCCGGACATAATTTGTTCACGACTCTTTAAAATTGTTTGGGGTGTAATACCGTGTTCTTCGTTGTATTCTAACTGTATTTTTCTTCTTCGTTCGGTTTCATCAATTGTTTTTTTCATTGAATTGGTAATTACGTCGGCATACATAATTACCTTTCCGTTAACGTTACGCGCGGTTCTTCCGGCAGTTTGCATTAATGATCTCTCGCTTCGTAAAAATCCTTCTTTGTCGGCATCAATAATTGCAACTAGAGAAACTTCGGGGAGATCGAGTCCTTCTCTTAATAAGTTAACACCGACAAGCACATCAAAATCACCGATGCGTAAATCACGAATGATTTCAACGCGTTCGAGTGCATCTATATCACTGTGAATATATCGTACATTTATATTCAGTTTATCAAGATAGTCTGTTAAATCCTCCGCCATTTTTTTTGTTAACGTTGTAACTAAAATTCTTTCCTTTAGAACAACTCTTTTTCTTATTTCGCCGATAAGATCATCAATCTGTCCCTTAATTGGGCGAACTTCAATTTGCGGATCGAGCAAACCGGTTGGGCGAATTATTTGTTCAACATAAGTTCCTTTCGATTGCTCAAATTCATAATCGCCGGGTGTAGCGCTAACATAAATTACCTGGTTTGTAAGTCCTTGAAATTCCTCAAACTTAAGAGGTCGATTATCCATCGCAGATGGAAGTCTGAATCCGTGTTCAACCAAGACTTCTTTTCTCGATCGGTCTCCGAGATACATTCCTCTAATTTGCGGAATTGTAACGTGTGATTCGTCGACAATTAATAAATAATCTTTGGGAAAGTAATCAAATAAACATGATGGACGAGATCCAGCAGGTCTGCCATCCATATGACGCGAATAATTTTCGATACCGGAACAATAACCGAGTTCTTTTATCATTTCAATATCATAACGTGTTCTTTGCTCTAAACGTTGTGCTTCTAAATATTTTTCTTGCGACCAGAAATATTCCAATCGTTCTTTTAATTCTGCTTCAATATCAACAATTGCTCGCCTTACCTGATCTTTATTTGTCACGAAATATTTAGCCGGATAGATTGGAATTGAGTCAACTTCTTTGAGTACCTCTCCGGTAATTGAATCAATAATAGAAAGTTTTTCTATTTCGTCTCCCCAGAGTTCTATTCTTACTGCTTCTTCGTTTTGATAAGCCGGAATAACTTCTATTACATCGCCTCGGGCTCGAAACGTTCCTCTTGTAAACTCGGCATCGTTTCTTGTATAATAAATATCAATTAGCTTTCTTAAAAGTTTTTTTCGTTCAATCGACTCTCCTTTTTTAAGAAATAGAATTTGTCTTGCGTATTCATCCGGCGCTCCGATTCCATAAATTGAACTAACGCTAGCTATGATTATTACATCATTTCTTCCTTCAATTAAAGAAGTAGTTGCTTTTAATCTGAGTCGGTCGATTTCTTCGTTTATTGAAAAATCTTTTTCTATATATAAATCTTTCTTAACCACATACGCTTCTGGCTGATAGTAATCATAGTAACTAATAAAAAACTCTACAGCATTATTGGGGAAGAATGCTTTGAATTCGGAATACAGCTGAGCAGCTAATGTTTTATTGTGAGAAATTATCAGGGTAGGTCGATTAATATTCCTAATAACATTGGACATTGTAAACGTTTTACCGCTTCCGGTTACACCTAACAAGACCTGATGTTTATCACCACGCAATAAACCTTGCGATAACTCGGCAATTGCTCTTGGTTGATCGCCTGTTGGTTTATAATCTGAAGAAAGTTCGAAGTTATTCATAGATTTATTAAGAAAGAGCAAGATAATATATCTCACTCTTTCCCGTGTCTGATTTAATTCCTGAGTCTAACATCATGTGCGTGAAAACTGTTGCGTCCCGAAAGATGTCCAACTAAAATAATAGAAGGATAAGCATCCATTCCCGGCGGAAGAGAAGCCGGTCCGTTTACTAACATTTCTACTCCGTCGCCATCAACAACATAGAAAACCGAAGAGCCTGCTTGTCTATCTAATGTAATTCCTTTCTCGTCAAGATACTTAACAACTATCTCTTGAGATGCATGACTATTCGGGTCAAAATTCGAAAATGATCCCAAACCATCTCTTGGGGCAAAATATCCAAAGTACATTATGGCGATCGCCGCCACAATTAATGCAGGCAAAATAAATTTCTGAAGTTTTTTCATTATCGTTTCCTTTATTTATTTGAAAAGAAATTTTTCGTTCAAAGTGAACCTGAAATATACAGAATGAACGTGGTCTTATTCAAAAAAATGAAACCGATTTACACCATCGTTTGTTTCCAATTCAATGCGATTAATGATCAATTTTTTATTTAAGTTTGCATAAATATTTATCAAATACGGAGTTAAACATGAAAAGAATTTACCTTTTATTATTTTTTATATTATTTATTTCAAAAATATCCGCTCAGGATGCGCCGGATTCTACACTAAATAAATGGACCCCCTCTATAGTTTCCGGGTTAAACATTTCTCAAATAGCATTTAGTAATTGGACTAAGGGCGGAGAGAACTCATTGGCTTGGACTTTAACCGGAAGGTTTTTAGCAAATTACAAAACACTTGATTGGACTTTCAAAAACGATCTTAAAGCTGCATATGGGCAAACAAAGCTTGGCAGTGCAGAAACAAAACTCACCGACAATGAACTCTTCATGGAATCAGTTTTTTCATATCATATTGGTTGGGTTGTTGATCCATATATAAGCAATACAATTTTAACTCAGATTACAACCGGTTATGATTACACCGATCTTGGAAAGGTTGAAATATCAAACTTCTTTGACCCAGGCTATATAACACAATCAATCGGTTTTACTTATGATCATAATCCCAATGTACAAACAAGACTTGGTTTTGCATTCAAAGAAACAATTACGGATCAATTCCGAGGATATTCGGATGATCCGGAAACACCAAACGAATTGGAATCTTTCAAGTTCGAAACCGGTATTGAAAGTGTAACAGATCTTAAATTACAGTTAGATGAAAATGTTGGTTATGTTTCAAAGTTGAGTTTGTTTTCTGCTTTCGATCGCTTCGATACTTGGGATGTAAGATGGGATAATTTGATTACGGCCAAAGTTAATAATTGGCTAAACGTGAACTTAACTTATCTTTTAATATATGATAGAATTCAATCACCTACCGCGCAGATGAGACAGGGGTTACAATTAGGAATTACTTATACGTTTTTATAAAAAAATTGTGAAGTGAATACAACCTGTGTATTCACTTCATTTTATAATTGCTTTCTAACCTCAAATAAAATAATTTAGTTAGTTATTTAAACAGAGACCTTAATGCACAGAGAAATCCACAAGTGGTACAGTCGATCATTATACAAAGAAATGGAAATCGCTGTTTATGGTCATTACGGTTACACGCTTCTACTTTTTCCCACTGCCGCTGCGGATTTTCTGGAATACGAAAGATTTCACCTGATTGATTCCATTGCCCAACATATTAACACCGGTAAAATAAAAGTTGTCTGTGTTAATACTGTTAACAACGAATGTCTTCTAAACAACAAGATTGAGTCAGGACATCGCTCGATTCGTCACGGACAATTTAATAACTATATTATTTCAGAAGTTATTCCGTTCATTCAAACACACGCAAACGGATTAGTTCCCATCGTAACAGCCGGTGCTTCCGTTGGTGCGTACCACGCTGCAAATTTCTTTTTCAGAAGACCTGATATTTTTAGCGGTGTTATTGCTATGAGCGGTGTTTATGATATCAAATATTATATAAGAGATTATTACGACGATCATTGTTACTACAATTCTCCAGTAGATTTTTTACCAAAGATCAGTAATCACACAATGCTTGAACAAATGAGAAAAAGTACAATTGTGATTGCATCCGGACAAGGTGCGTACGAAGATCCGGAATCTTCAAAGCAATTATCAAATATACTTAACGCAAAAAGTATCCCGCATTGGTTGGATTTGTGGGGAACCGATATGCGTCACGATTGGCCTACTTGGCGAGTAATGCTGCCTTATTTTATTGATAAAATTTGATTTCTAAAGAATCAACCACTGAATTGTACCTTCAAAAAATTTTCGTGTTGATGAAATTTGTTACCATCAAAATTTAACTGCATGGATGTGGGTTTGTAATCGCTGACCTTTATCATTGTGGTTGCGTTAGTGCACAAAAAAACAGACACAATGTCCAACAACTTCAATTAAAAACAATGCGATATAAAGAAATTAACTTGACAGTAATTTAATATTGTTGCATTTTACTCTTGTCGTGGGACAGACAATTACAATATTAATAACTAGGGAGATGTAAGATGAAAAAGTACTTAGCATTGTTACTATTAATTCTTTTATGGGGGGGGTAATTTCTCTTCGGTAAAAGCTCAATCAATTCCATTGGAGGCAGGAGAATTAATATTTTATATTACTGATAATTCTTCGAATTCCAATATCACAATCACACTTGAATTAGTTCCCAATACTCTTTGCTGGGATGCTCATTCATACCCGAATTATGATTTGCATAACCTGACTACTTCTTATAACGGATCTTCTCAAACAAGTAATTTTAAAGTTCTTTGGTCATCGGTGTGGGTTAATCCATCCGGTCAGCATGTATACGCACTTGGTCAGTATAAAGTAATAGCAAAAATTGGCTCTACTTTAAAGAAATTCTTTTATCTTGATTATCGAACCTCAACATTGCCGGAAAATTTCCAGGCAGATTTAATACTAGATTATAGTGTAGACGATAATAAATTTTATAGAAGAAGTACAAAAAATGAAGTGCCCCTTGATGCGAAAATTTGGTCATTGCAGCCAGGAACTGGTTATAGCAGCGAAGAGTTTGAACCACTTCAACCAGATAATTTTGATCTGAGCATATATAATAATCATCCAAAATTAACATGGGGTCATTCTGCCAGTCCGTATGATTTTGTTACTGGATATGCTATTTATAGAGGGACTTCTAGTTTCGGCCCTTTTTCTAAAGTTGCTACAATAAGTGCTGGAGCAACTAATTGGATAGATTGGGAGTTTGCTTCTGGCAATATGTTAACACTATATTATAAGATGGTCGCTGTTAATGGTGTTCGTGAATCCCAGTTTACCCAAACAGCATCAATAAAGGTTGTCCCTGCAAAGGAGGGGAATCAGGAAAAGACTGATTATAACTTTACTTTATTACAGAATTATCCAAATCCATTCAATCCAACGACAACCATATCTTATTCGATTCCAAGCGATGAACATGTAACTCTGAAGGTGTTTAATACTTTAGGGGAAGAGGTTGCAGAATTGGTAAATGAGATTGAACCTGCAGGTATTTACAGAACGAACTTCAATGCTGAAAATCTACCGAGCGGAATTTATATATATAGAATAAGCGCAGGTAAATATACCGAGTCAAGAAAACTTATATTAATAAAATAATATTGGTAAAATGGGCATGCAGGTAAAACTGCGTGCCCAAATAAATATTGGGGTTGTATAATGATAAAAATATTTATGATGACTTTTATGTTCTTCGTGATAAACACATGTTTTTCCCAAACTCAGGAGAAAATTCCTTGGCCTTCGCTGGCAGATTCGCCCTGGCCCATTTTACGAGGAGATGCACAAGGTACAGGCAGATCTGAATTTGTTGGACCAAAAACGGCGAATGTAATATGGCGCAAAGATATACCCTTAGGCGTTTTGTATGGCCCGGTAATTGGATATAATGATATGCTTTACGTTGGAACACGTGCGGCCACTTTTGATAGTTCAAATGCTTTTTATTCAGTAACGCCCACCGGGGAACTCCATTGGAAATATCGTACTGGACATAGTGGACCGACAAATCTTGGCCCTACCGTTGGATATGATAGCACTGTATATTTTGGCTCTGCTGCTGGGTATTCGCTTTATGCTTTAAGTTATGATGGCTTATTGAAATGGAAAAGACCAATCACTTCAGGCTTTCAATATAATATATCGATTAGCAAGAGCGGAAAAATATTCTATGCTGGAAAAGATACGCTACATATAATAAATGCTTCTAATGGGGTTACAATTTCCAAGCATTATTATGATGGAATGGTAGATCACTTAATATCGTTTTCACCAGAAGGAGATGTATTATATGTAAATACCGGCATCATCAATCAACCCAATATGTACAATTATTTAAATGCGATCGATACGCTTGGAAATTTAATTTGGCGAAAGAAATTTAACAACTTACCCTTTGAAGTGCCATTGGTGGATAATGAAGGCAATATATATGTTTTGGGACGTGATACTCTTGATAACTACAGCTTGTTTAGTTTTTACACTGATGGTTCACTTCGGTGGAGTTATCCGGTTAGAACTCATTTTAATTTTTCAGCACCCACAATAGATTTTGAAGGAAATATTATTTTTTACTCATTAGAGTATGATTTTGAGATAGGGAAAGATATTAGTGTAATATTATCATTAGATTATTCTGGCAATTTAAATTGGAAATATGTGATCGATCCTGAATTTTTATGGCCGGACACTCACATAAACCATGGCTTAGTTTGCGACGCGGAGGGCAAAATTTATTTTGGTTCTGCATCGGGCAAATATTTTTACTGTTTAGACAAGAGTGGTGAACCACTATGGAAATTTGATTTGGGGGGGTATGAGTATGATTCTTGTCCCGCTATAGGTTCAGATGGGACGCTATATATTGGCACACACCTTCAGTCCTTGTCAGCAAATAATCAAAAAAATCTAATTGCAATAAAAGACAACCCAAATTCAGTAAAAGAAGAAGAACTACCTAGTGAATATAAGCTAGAACAAAACTACCCAAACCCGTTTAACCCAAGCACAACAATTAAATTCAGTCTGCCGGAAAAAAGCAAAGCAAAACTTTCTATTTATAACTTACTAGGACAAGAGATAGAGATCCTCTTTTACGGAGAAAAAGAAGCGGGAAGTTATGAGTATGTATTTGATAATAAAAGCATAAGTACAGGAGTATATTTTTACATTTTAGAAACACCACAAACAAAATTGAGCCGTAAGATGATGTTGATAAAATAAGAAGCCGCACAAAAGCGAAACGTTGAAGGTCACTTGCTTTTAACCTTCAACGTTGGCGGCAATTGCTATTTGATATTCACCCCATCTTTCAAGAAATTTAGAATCTTAATCCCACACGCATAAAGGAAAACTAAATGAGCCGATTTTTTATTCTATTATTTGTAACCATAATTTTGTTTGCACAAAATACAAACCCCATTCCCCCAACATCTGCCGAGGCACGATTAAGCGGATATGAAAAAAGATTAGAGTTACAGGAAAATTCTCCATTTAAAAATGTTGAGTTCCGAAATGTCGGTCCCGTTGTTCAAAGCGGACGCGTTACTGATATTGAAGGAAACCCCGATGATCCGACACAATTTTATGTTTCTTATGCTTCGGGTGGTTTGTGGAAAACAACAACTAACGGAATTTCTTTCAAACCATTATTCGATAATCAGGCTTCTATGACAATTGGGGATATTGCCGTCGATTGGAAAAACAATATCGTTTATGTTGGAACAGGCGAAAACAATTCAAGCCGATCTTCTTATGCCGGAACAGGACTTTACAAAACAACGAACGATGGCGAAACGTGGGAGCATCTTGGTTTAGAAGGAACACATCGTACGGGAAGAATAATTCTTCATCCCGATAATCAAAATATTTTCTGGGTTGCAGCCGCCGGTGCTTTGTATTCTCCTTCGGAAGATCGTGGAATTTATAAGACTACTGATGGCGGAAAAACTTGGAATAAAACTTTGTACATTGACGCTGAAACCGGAATAATTGATTTATCCATCAATCCCAAAAATCCCGATGTGCTTTATGTAGCTTCGTGGCATCGTACTCGACGAGCTTGGAATTTTGTCGAAGGTGGAAAAACTTCTGGAATTTATAAAAGTATTGATGGTGGAAATAGCTGGTCATTAATTTCAACAGAAGAAAGCGGATTTCCAACCGGTGAGGGTATAGGCAGAATCGGATTGGCTGTCTATCCAAAGAATCCAAATATAATTTATGCTTTACTCGACAATCAATTTCACCGCGATGAAGAAAAAGATGAATATCCAGTTACAAAAGATTTATTAAGAACTATAGAAAAAAATGATTTTCTAAAACTTGATCCGAAAGAACTGAATGATTTCTTGGATCGACATAATTTTCCGCAAGAATATTATGCCGATATGATTTTTGAAAAAGTTAAAAACGATGAAATTGTCGCTTCCGATTTGGTCGCATATTTAGAAGATGCAAACAGCATGTTGTTTGATACCCCCGTCATCGGAGCAGAAGTTTACAGATCGGACGATGCGGGCAAAACATGGAAGAAGACAAACTTAGATTACATTGAAAACATGTATTATACTTATGGATATTACTTTGGTGAAATTAGAATCGCTCCCGACAATCCCTATCAAATTTATATACTTGGTGTTCCTTTCTTATATTCTTCCGATGGCGGTGAAACTTTCAAAACTGTTAATCAAGAAAATGTACATGCTGACCATCAAGCATTGTGGATCAATCCGAAAAAACCTTCTCACATGATTGACGGAAACGATGGCGGTATAAACATTACTTATGATTACGGCAAAACTTGGTTCAAAGCAAACACTCCACCGGTCGGACAATTTTATTCCGTTAATGTTGATATGGCTGAACCATACAATGTTTACGGCGGAACTCAAGATAACGGAGTTTGGTTCGGACCTTCAACCAACAAAGATGATTACTCTTGGTATGCTTCCGGTCAGTATGCATTCAAGAATATTATGGGTGGTGACGGAATGCAAGTTGCGATTGATACAAGAGATAATGTTACGGTTTATACCGGTTATCAATTCGGGAATTATTTTAGGCTGAATACTGCAACAGAAGATTCAAAATACATTACCCCGAAACATACACTTGGTGAAAGACCACATAGATTTAATTGGCAGAGTCCCGTTCATTTATCAATTCACAACCAAGACATAGTTTACTTTGGCGGACAAAAACTTTTCCGTTCACTTGATAAAGGTGAAAATTGGGATACTATTTCCGAAGACTTAACCAAAGGCGGAATAAAAGGCGATGTTCCTTATGGAACCTTGACAACTATTGATGAATCTCCATTGAAGTTTGGTTTAATTTATGTCGGAACAGATGACGGATACATCTGGATTACCAAAGACGGCGGTAATAACTGGGAAAAAATTTCCGATTCGCTTCCTCAAAATTATTGGGTAAGCAGAGTTGATGCATCTAATCACGATGAAGCAACTGTTTATGCATCCTTAAATGGTTATCGCTGGGATAACTTTGATGCGCTTGTTTATAGATCAACAGATTACGGCAAGACTTGGGAAAAAATTGGAAATGATCTTCCCGCAGAAACCGTTAATGTTATTAAAGAAGATCCGAAAAAATCCAACATTCTTTATGTCGGAACAGATCATGCGGCTTATATTTCAACCGATTACGGAAAAACATTCTCGGCATTCTCGAAAGGTTTGCCGGCCGTTGCGGTTCATGATCTTGTCATTCATCCTCGCGATAATGACTTGGTGTTGGGAACTCACGGACGATCTATTTTCATTGCTGATGTTTCTTATTTACAAAAACTTGATGAATCGATTACCGAAAAGGATTTACATTTTTTCCCGATTGAAAAAGATGTTAAACATTCGGATTACTGGGGAAGTTTAAACTGGGATTGGACTTTAAGATTACCAACTGAAATTGATTTTGTGTTCTATTCAAAATCCGTCGGGAAAAGTACGATTACTATTAAAACAGAGAGTGGTCTTGTAATAAAAAAATTAGATGATGATTCTGATCATGGACTAAACTTTGTAGAATATGATTTCACAATTGATTCTGAAATTGTGGGCAAATACAAAAACGAGTTAAACAAAAACTCTAAAGAAGAGATTAAGCTGGAAAAAGCCGACAATGATTTATATTACATTCAACCGGGAACATATACCGTTGAAATTACTTTAAATGATGTAACCGAAACTCAATCACTGGTAATAAAAGCTCCGGAGAAAAAAGAGCGCGGTAAACAAAAGAAAACTCCTTAATTTTTATTAATGTTGACTATTGGAAATGCAAAAGGAAAAATAATGTCTGTAAAAGAAGTACAAAAAGAAATAGTAGAAGAATTTCAATTTTTACCTGATTGGGAAGAAAAATACAGTGAGATAATTCGTCTTGGTAGAAAGCTTCCTGAATACCCAGATGAATATAGAGAAGAGAAGTATAAAGTTAAGGGATGCCAGTCGCAAGTTTGGCTGCATCCCGAATTTAAGAACGGGAAAATTCATTTCGATGCCGATAGCGATGCAATGATTGTAAAGGGACTAATCGCATTACTTATGCGAGTTTATAACGAAAGAACTCCACAAGAAATTATAGATAACCCGCCAAACTTTTTAAGTGAAATTGGAATAGATAATCATCTTTCCCCAACAAGAAAAAACGGTCTCGGTGCAATGATGAAACAAATACAAATGTATGCGGTTGCTTTTAAATCGATGAGTGAATAGATAATTGATTTTATCTTTCTGACAATAGATAAATTGCGAGCTGCAGAACTTAAAAAATTTTAAACAAAGTTGTAGTAAATCCAACATGAAATTGCCAATCAATTGCGTGATCATTTAACCCGGTGTAATAAGCCGCATCTATAACAAATGTCGGTGTTATTTTGTAAGATATTCCGGCATCAAATGTAAGTGGTGTATAATCTTTAACGTTTTCGCCAAAAACTTCTACATAAAAATTAAAAGGATTTTCAAAATTAGATCCGAGCGCAACTGCCCATAAAAACCCGGTATCGAGTGCATCGGCATTTATTCCAAAGAATCCCCCAAGAGTTGCATCAACTTGAAAATTATTACGCGGAAAAGAAAACGCCGAATAAATTGTCCCTCTAGTTATTGATTCTGGCAGAAAGTCCGCTCTGCCAACAAGAGCAATTGCCATTTCAGGAACGTTTAGTAATTGCCCTTTTAGTTGAACTCCAAAATCGCCAACACTTGTCTCGCTATTTCCAAAAAACTCGGAATGATTTACAATTCCCGACATAATAAATCCAAGTTCCACTTTTTTAATAGGAGTAATTTTTAAAAGAGCAGGAACACTCCAATAATCTTCTTGAGCGAACCAACCTAATTCAATTTCGGTGTAGCCATATTCTGTTATGTAAGCGTTATCCGCTGCCGAGGGACGCGTTGGGTTTGATGAAATTTCTTGTGAATATAAATATGTTGACATTAATGCCAAAAAGACAAAAAATTTTTTCATAATTCATTTCTAATGTTTGTTAATAAATATAACTATATATAAATACGATTTCTTTCTCAACTGCTGTATATCCATTTAACTTTTCTTATTTTTTAGGATATGTTTGTTTTATTTTAGCAATCTTTTAAGGTAACTATGGATTCGATTAAAAACTTCTTCTATCCCAAATCAATTTGTGTTGTTGGTGCATCGACTAAAGAGAAAAGTATTGGTTACGAATTGCTTCACACGATTAGTAATTATGGTTACAAAGGAATCATCTATCCTGTTAATCCAAAAGCAGAAAGCGTTCTCGGTTATAAGTGTTATAAAACAATTGAAGAAATTGACGGTAAGATTGATCTCGGAATAGTAGTCGTTCCCAAACAATTTGCTGAGGAATCTATAGATTCTCTTTTAGCAAAAGAGGTAAAATCTATTGTTTTAATCACAGCTGGATTTAAAGAAGTCGGAAAAGAAGGCGAAGAAGTTGAAAAACGAATCACAAAAAAAATTAAAGAAGCTGGTGCTCGTTTAGTCGGTCCGAATTGCATGGGAGTTATAAACACTCTTGATTCGACAAAACTTAACGCAACATTCGTAGCGGAAAAACCGGAAACAGGCGGAACAGGATTCCTTTCACAGAGCGGTGCGCTTGGCGCTGCGGTTTTAAACTCTCTTCGCGAAACCGATATAAAGTTCGCCCATTTTATAAGTGTCGGTAATAAAGCCGACATAAATGAAAATGATTTGCTTAACTTCTGGCAATCGGACGAAAACATAAAAACCATTACCACCTATTTAGAAAGTTTTGTTGATGGTGAAAATTTTATAAAGCCATTAATAACGGGTGAAGTAACCAAGCCTGTTATAGTTTTAAAAGCGGGCAAAACATCAAGCGGCATGAAAGCTGCATCATCACATACCGGTGCATTAAGCAGCCGCGATCAAGTTGTAGAATCGTTACTTCGTCAATTTGGAATTTTAAGAGTCGACAACATTAATGAGCTTTTTAATACCGCAAAAGGATTTGAAAATTTTCCGTTTCCTAAAGGGAACAAAATTGCCGTAATTACCAATGCGGGCGGGCCTGCAATTTTAACGGTCGATTCACTTGAAAAAGAAAACTTAGTACTTGCAGAATTTTCTAAATCAACAAAAGATAAATTGAGAGAAGTTGTTAATCCGGAAGGAAGTGTCGATAACCCCGTTGATTTATTGCCCGGCGCGACCGATGAAGTTTATAGACGAGTAAATGAAATCGTTGTTGAAGATGAAAATGTTGATGCGGTGATTTCTATTTTTGTTCAGCCTGTTATGGTAGAGCCTATGGCGGTTGTTGAATCGGTTAACGAAATTAAATCCGACAAACCGATTTTTCAAATTGATATGCCTCTTCCGGAATTTTGGGATGATTACAGAAAATTTTCAAAAAGGAAAATGCCTCTTTATCGCAATCCCGAAGATCCCGCTCCGGTTATTTATAATATGCTTTATTATTCTTTGGCTCAAGCCGGTCTAAAAGATCATCGTAAAGAATATGCTGATCAATTCGCTTTGCGTGGTAAAGGAAAGTTTAATTTTAAAAAAGGATTTATCTCACAAGAAGAAGTGATTGATATAACTAGTTACTACGAACTTCCGATTATTAAAAATATTTTGATCAAACCAAGTGAAATAGATAACATAAAAGATGGCGCTTTTCCTCTGGTATTGAAAGGAATTAACCACGAAGTTATTCATAAATCAGAACTTGATGCAGTTAAGCTGAATATTAAAACAAAAGATGAACTAAAAGAAAAAGCTCAAGAGATAATTAATAATTTTAACAAGTATAAATTTGATGTAGAGCAATTTTTAATTCAGCCCTTTGTTGAAATTAAACATGAAGTTTTACTCGGCGGTTTTCGTGATCCCTCATTCGGACCGATAATAATGTTCGGTACCGGCGGAAAATATGTTGAAGTAATTTGCGATACAGCAATACGCTCAGCGTACATGTCCGATAATGATTTAAATGAAATAATTGAAGAAACTGTTATCGGGAAAATATTAAAAGGTGTTCGCGGTGAAAAAGGAATTGACATTGACGAACTTAAACGAGTTATCCGCGCTTCGTCAAGAATGATGATAGAAAACGAAAACATTCTTGAGTTTGATTTAAATCCATTGATAATCTCAAATGATAATTCAATTCACGCGGTTGATGTTAGGATAAAGATTGGCTGATAATCAAAATAAATTCATTAACTAGTTTGCTGAAAAAAATATTTGTTAATTCGCTTTTTATTTTATCTTACTATTCAATTTACTAACAACTTATTAACCTCATGAAAATAGCATTTGCTGCAAGTGAAGTTGTTCCTTTTGCAAAGACCGGTGGTTTGGCTGATGTATCCGGCGCGCTTCCGGTTGAACTTGAAAAACTTGGTCATGATGTAAAAGTGTTTATGCCGAAGTATTATTCGGTTGACGAACACAAGTTTCATTTGGAATATCAATCATGGGCAAGTCCTATGCCCATACGTGTTGCGGGAATTGTTCACGAGGTCCATCTCCATAAAAGCTATTTACCCGATTCAAAAGTTGAAATATATTTTATTGATTGTCCGTATTTTTTTCATCGGCATAATCTTTATACAAACGATCATGATGAAGATCAACGTTTTATTTGTTTTTCGAAAAGTGTAATTGAGGCATTACAAAGATTGCATTGGTCACCGGATATAGTTCACTGCAATGATTGGCAAACCGGATTGATTCCGCTTTATATAAAAGACAATTACAGTTGGGATAAAATGTTTGCAAACACAGCAACTGTGTTTACCGTTCATAACATTGGTTATCAAGGTAAGTTTCCTCAAAAGACTTTGTTCAATGCAGAAATAAAAGAAGATTTATTTTATCATGGCGGAAGAATTGAACACGACGGTCTCGTTAATTTTCTAAAAACCGGTTTATCCTTTACCGATGTTATAAACACAGTAAGTGAAACCTATGCAAAAGAACTAATGACGCCCGAGTATTCCGCGGGAATGCATCATTTACTCCAATACAGAGAAAAAGATTTTTACGGAATTATTAATGGAATTGACTACTCAGTCTGGAATCCCGAAACTGATACACTGATTCCCTTCCATTATTCAAAAGATGATCTTTCAGGTAAAGAGAAAAACAAGGAGGCTTTATTAAAAAAATTTAATATGCCTTACCAGGAAGGGATTCCGCTTATCGGAATCGTTTCTCGTTTGGCGATTCAAAAAGGATTTGATTTAATAGAAAAATCTCTTGCTGAATTAATGAGCTTCAAAGCACAATGGATAATACTGGGAAGCGGCGAACAAAAATATGAAAATATGTTTCAAGCTCTTCATCAACAAATACCGAATAAAGTCGGAGTTTACATCGGTTATAATAATGACCTTGCTCATTTAATTGAAGCCGGCGCCGATATATTTCTAATGCCTTCGCATTATGAACCTTGTGGACTCAATCAAATTTATTCTCTTAAATACGGAACCGTCCCCGTCGTCAGAAAAACCGGTGGACTTGCCGATACCGTTCAAGATTGGAATGAGTATAATACTTACGGACTTGATACCGGAAATGGATTTTCATTCGACGATTATAAACCAGCAGCGATGGTACACGCCATCCAAAGAGCCTTGGGAGATTATCACAACAAACCCATCTGGAAAAAAATCCAGCAAAACGGAATGAACAAAGATTATTCATGGAGACATTCCGCAATCCAATACGAAGAACTCTATAAGAAGGCGCGTTCAAAACGTTAACTAATTCGCGATTAACAACCTCTTTGGACCAATCAAAAAAGATATTCGGGCGTAGTATCCTTTACATTCCTTCATAAAATTACTATCATTAATAAAAGAGACATTATTAACAAATAGAGGAGATTCATGAAGAAGGTAGTAATTTCGTTCACTTTTTTGCTTTTTTCTTTAACTATTCAGTCTCAAATCGTAGTTACGCAAACCGATATAGAAAACCACTTACAAATCGGTAACGGAATTTTAAATTATTCTGATACGATCGGAATAGACGTTGACATTGGAACACCCGGTGAAAATTCTTGGGATTTTGAAAATCACCCTTTCCATCTAGAGTTCGATGTAGATGTTGTTGATCCGGGGTCTACTCCGAAGGCTGATTTATTTTCGTCTGCAACACATGCGTTAATTACCAATTATGATGTTGGACAAAATGAGGCTACATCATATACCTACCTGATCATCGAAGATGGTAACTATGGTGAAGATGGTCTTTATTTCATAGCCGGGGTGTCCAGTTCTACGTCAGAAGTTACAATTGAAAATGATCCTCCTGGTAATATTTTACAGTTTCCGGTTAATTATCAAGATTCTTGGACGACCTCCCACGCAAAAATCACCACCACAGAACTAAACGGTGTTCCGATTTCAAATACAGAGGCAGAAGAAACCTCGTCAAAATTGGTGGATGGTTATGGCACAATCGTGCTGCCGGACGGAACCACCGAAGAAACCCTGAGAATAAAGATTGAGGGAGAAAGAACCGTTAATGGTGATACCGAGGAAATCCTTTCGTTTATGTTTATTACACGCTCAGGCGCAAGTTTAACAGCGGTTGCCGACGATCCAAACGGATCGGATAACGGTGTAATTCAAACAGAACAAGTAAATTGGAATTATGGTAACGGTTCACCTTCTTCTGTTGATAAAATTGAAGAGCTTGCAAATGATTTTGTATTATCACAAAACTATCCGAATCCATTCAATCCAACAACAAATATTCAATACTCTATTCCAAAAGCTTCTCATGTTTCGCTAAAAGTATATGATGTTTTGGGCAACGAGGTTGCCACATTAGTAAATGAAAAACTTTCTTCGGGTGTTTATAACAGTAAGTTTGATGCATCAACTCTATCAAGCGGAATTTATTTTTATACTTTGGAAGCCGGAAACTTTGTTACCACAAAAAAGCTCTCTTTAATTAAGTAAATCACCCCATTCGTGCGAAGTGAACATTAACGGCACTGACATTTAAACACAGTGTCACTTCGCACAGCTTGATTTATCAGTTCTGTTTAGAGCAGTACTTAATGTCGGAATTTGTGCCCAATATCATTGAGGTATTCTCAAAAGAGATAATTAGATAAAATATCCTTTACATTTTGATTGAGATTACTTAAAATTGCTCATTCACTAATAATTAATCAAAAACGGAGGGCAACCGTGAAGAAATTTACATTTCTAATGTTTCTTATAGTTCTATTTCTTTCAACTCAAGCACAAGTCACAATTACTCAAGCTGATGTAGCCTCAACTCTTACTCTTGGCAAAACCGTTAAGACATATGCCGATACATTAAATACCAATGTAAATATCGGTGCAACCGGTCAAAGCAGCTGGGATTTCAGCGGGCATCCGCACCAATTAGAATTTGATGCCGAAAGCGTTAATCCGGGCTCATCTCCGGTCTCAGGAACATTTGGCTCAGCTAATTATGTAACTTATTCTCAGCCGACATTTGCGGGAGTTACATCAAACACCTGGGTACACCTTGGTCTAAGTGGAAACGCATACTCAGATTTGGGAACCTACACAGAGGCGGCTGCGGCTGGATTTACAACTAAAACGACCATTCAAATGAATCCTGCGGAAGTAATAATGCAGTTGCCATTAACTTTTGGAGCAAGTTGGTCACACACCGGGACAAGAGATGTTGATGTTGAGATTGTCGGGATTCCTTTCCCTCAGTCTTATACAGTTGATGTTTCAGTTACCAGAACCGTTGACGCATGGGGTACATTAATTATGCCCGATGGCAGATCGGTTAATGTTCTCAGAATTAAAATAGTAACCGAGCTAACGTCTAACGCAGGTGGAGTTCCGTCTTCTTCAACTGATCTGTCTTTTACATTTATTTCTCCTGACGGAAGCTCTCTTCATGTAAATGCCGTTGATGCAAATCAAGCTGATAACGGTGTTATATCGGCTAACCAAGTTTCGTGGAATTATGGAAGTGGCGCAACAAGTGTTGAACAGCTAGAAGAGCTTGCAAATGATTTTGTATTATCACAAAACTATCCGAATCCATTCAATCCAACAACAAACATTCAATACTCTATTCCAAAAGCTTCTCATGTTTCGTTAAAGGTATATGATGTTTTGGGCAACGAGGTTGCAACTTTAGTAAACGAAGAACTTTCATCGGGTGTTTATAATAGCAAGTTCGACGCATCAACTCTATCAAGCGGAATTTATTTTTATACCTTAAAGGCGGATAATTTTACCGCAACGAAAAAATTAATGCTGGTTAAATAGTCTTCTGAATTTTTTAGAGAATCCATCTTTCTTAAAGATGGATTCTCTTAATTCGATACATCTCTCAAAAACCTTTCTTATTTTTATCCGAATAATTTGAACAAAATATGAACCTTCTGAACAAAACAAAAACTCTTATAAAAAAATACTATCCGGGTGAAATTTCTTTTTTATTTATTCTTTTCGGAATGCTTCTCTCTCTTTTTTTATTTATTCAAATTGCTGATGCTGTTCATGATAAAGAAACACTTTCGATCGACAATAAAATTTTATTAATGTTCCGAGATTCGGATGATATTGCCAAACCAATTGGCCACGAAAGGGTTCAATATGTTGTTCGTGATATTACAGCTCTCGGAAGTTCAACTTTACTAACAATTATTACATTGATAGTTGTTATTTATCTTGGATTAAAGAGAGAACTACGCTCTATCATTTATGTGCTTTCTGCGGCAATTGGCGGCGGAATACTTGTACAAATTTTGAAAGTTCTTTTCGCTCGTCCACGCCCGGAAATAGTGGGGCAACTTGTTACTGAGATCACGATGAGTTTTCCAAGCGGACATTCCGCAATGTCTGCTGTCGTTTATCTTTCTATTGCTGTATTAATTTCACGAATTGAGTCGTCATACAAGACCCGTGTTTTTATCATTACAACCGCGCTTACAATTTCTTTTATTGTCGGGCTAAGCAGAATCTATCTCGGAGTTCATTATCCAACAGATGTGCTTGCCGGATGGATGATCGGTTTGTTTTGGGCATTGCTGTGCTGGTTTGTTGCGGCAATTATAGAAAAAAGAAATTGAATTTATTGTCGGCATATTATGTTACAATAATGACACAAAAAGGAAGGTTATGAAATTGCTGAATTTTCTAATTTTTATTTCGATTGTTCTCTTGGTTTATGTTTCTGTTAACTACTATATTTTTTCGCGCGGTTTGCAAGCTATTCCAAAAGATTCTCAGTTAAGAACATACTATATAATTCTGTTTATCCTTACTGCACTTACTTTTTGGGCAGGAAGAATACTTGAAAATTTTATGCTAAACTGGTTTACCGAGACTTTGGTTTGGATCGGCTCTTTCTGGCTTGCATTTATACTTTACTATTTTCTGTTTGCAGCTCTATTTGACCTATTGCGTTTACTAAATCATTTTATCGGAATTTTTCCTTCCGTTATTGTTCAAAATTATGAAAAAGTAAAACTGTTTAGTTTACTTGGAGTAATAATAATTGCTTCAATCACAATTGTGTATGGGCATATAAACTTTCTTAACCCCGGCATTAGAAAATTTGAAATAACTCTTCCGAAAAAAGATGCGAAAATAAATTCATTGAATATCGTAATGGCTTCCGATATTCATCTCGGGACAATCGTTGGGAAAAAACAACTTGATAAGTTTGTTGAAATGGCAAATTCACTAAACCCTGATATAATTCTATTACCCGGCGATATTTTTGATGAAGATATTGGACCAATTATTAAAAACAATTTAGGCGATGATCTCAAAAGATTAAAAGCTAAGTACGGAGTTTATGCGGCAACCGGAAACCACGAATATATCGGTGGTGTTGAAGTTGCGGTTAAATACATGCAAGATCATGGCATAGATGTTATCAGAGATACCGCTGTTTTTATAGACAACAGCTTCTATATAGTTGGTAGGGAGGACAGAGACATAACTAGGTTTGCCGAAAAAAACAGAAAAGATTTGCTTGAAATTACAAACGGGCTCGATAAAAATTATCCGACAATCCTTTTAGAGCATCAACCCCGAGAGCTTATCGAATCACAAGAAAACGGAATTGACTTACAGCTTTCGGGACACACCCATCACGGGCAGCTTTGGCCGTTAAACTATATCACATCAATGATTTATGAGATAAGTTGGGGATATAAAAAGATTGGCAATACTCATTATTATGTCTCGAGTGGTTTTGCCGGATGGGGTCCGCCGGTTAGAACGGGAAGCAACACTGAACTAGTAAATATTTTAGTGCGCTTTGAATAGATAAAAACCTTCGGGATT
>QZJX01000044.1 GCA_003599395.1 Ignavibacteriales bacterium
TTTGGATTTTTGAAACCGGATTAATTTTTTCCGGGATAATTCTTGCGATGGGAAGAGCTGATCTTGCAATTGCAGTCACACTTGGCATTGTAATAATCTTTTTAAGAAAAATAGCACTAAAGAAAATTGTTCCTGCTGCAGTAATTGCTTTTACATTAACAATAGTTGCCCTCCAATTCAATCCGGGTGAATCTGCCGGAAGAATTTCTAATCCAACTACATTATCGGATCGGGATGTTTTATATAAAGGATTTTTTGAACTAGCTTCGGAGCACCCAATTCTAGGATTTGGTCCTAGAACTTTTCATGAGATTTTCCCATTCAAGGATAAACTTGCTGATAAAAAAGTTGGCACCTGGCATAATGATTATATCCAAACATACCTTGAAAGCGGTATTTTTGCTTTAGTTTTGCTCTTAATCTTAATTTTTCTGTTTTTTCACAAATCGAAATGGGTCATCTTAAAGCCTAGTAAATTGGTTAAAATTGATAACGATAAATTCGCTCTGATTTTCGGTACAATCGCAATATTGCTATCAGGATTAACGGGTGTTTTTTTGTATTCGCCAATTTTATCAATTCTATTCGCATATTTTATTTCTTTATTCTCTTATTTCCATTATATTGATGGTTATCAAAGTTAAAGGCAAATTTGTAACAAATTTATTAAATTATTTTTCATAGATTTTAGAGAAATTATCTACCATCATTAAAGGAGGTTATACATGAAAAAAGTATTATTTGCTGCACTATTTTTGATACTTTCGGTTGGTTTATTCGCTCAACAAATTGAAAGTGGTGTTTTTGATGTAAATAGTAACACAAAAGGGTATTCGCTTGATAAAAATAGCGGAGACAGAATTTTTACTTTAGAAGTAAGATTCAATAAACCATTTGAAACAATTCCGGACGTTGTTGTTGGTTTAAATAAGATGGAATTTGATAAAAACACAAACGCAAGAGTAGATGTTCAAGCATCAGCAGTTTCACGTGATGGTTTTGTTCTCAGAATAAAAACATGGGGTGATACACGAGTCTTGGTTCTTGGCGGCAGCTGGGTTGCCCACAATTAATTTTGATTCGGAGGGTGAAAACCCTCCGATCATTTTCTTACCTTTCTCAGCAATAAATCTTATATTTATCATATAAAACTTACCAGCTCTTTAAATGAAAAAAATTCTTGTCGTTACTACTTTTAATAATCACTTCCATTTTTTTTATAGACTTTCCCAAACATTGATTCAATTTGGTTTTGAGACTCACTTTTTGACGAATAAGTATTCAATTTTTCTGGAAGCACAAAAACTTGATCAGAAAATATATTTTTTGTCAAAAGAAAGAAAAAGTGTCCCGGATGTAGATATACTCAATTCATTTGAAGTGTCTGCCGGCTCAATTACAACTACACAAGCAAATCTCATTACTTCGTCAGTATGGAGCAAATTAGAGGTTTTGAATCGAATAAATAATTATGAGTATAACTTTTTATGGGGTGGAGTTAGATTAATTGAATTGACTTCCGCCGAGTTTGCATTCCGGAATAATATAAAAGCTCTATTTTTTGAGCTTGGAAATTTTCCCAATAAAATTTTTGTCGATCCTAAAGGTACAAATGCGAGATCATTGCTTGCGGAAAAACCGGAAGTTTTAGATACAATGCAAATTGATCCGGAAATGTTTAAACAGTGGAGAACTGAATATATTGCAAAAAGTTTGAGTAATCACTTAGTTCCTCAAAGTGGTGCCGCAGCCGGAGTTGAATACAAAAAAAATCTATTAGATATATACGGATTTAGATTTTGTAAGTTAATTCAAAACGAAAGTCTAATAACAAAAGAAAAACTGCTTGGTAAGTACTTACGAAAAGTTATCAAATTGGAATATGACCAAATTGATCTCGATAAAACAGATTATCTCTTCTTCCCGATGCAAGTAAATAAAGATGCACAGTTAATACTAAATAGTAAGATTGGTAATCTGGAAGCATTAAAACTTGCAAATAAGATTGCTGAAGAAAAAGGTTTGAAATTGGTCGTTAAACCTCATCCTGGTGAAGTTGAATTTGGGTTTATTAAAAAAGTTAATAATCTTAAAAATAGTTTAGGTTTTTGTTTTGTCAATAATAATACTATCGAACTCGTACATAAATCCAAGGAAGTTGCTACGATTAACTCTACAGTTGGATTACAAGCAAAAATATTAAATAAACCGGTGACTTGTTTTGGAAAAGCTTTTTATGATAAATTTGATGAAAATAGATTGGCAGCTTATCTTCAAAGTTATTTAATTGATGCTGATTTTTGGAATGATAATAAAATTGATACACCTTCAGCTGAGCAAATTCTAAATAGAGCTGAACTAAAGTAGAGTTTTATGTGACCAAAGAATATTTCAAAAAAGGGATTCTTTTATATTTTCTTGGGAATGTCAGTTCTAAGTTAATTACACTTTTATTACTTCCTCTTTTTACTTATTACCTTACGCAAGAAGAATTCGGTCTCTTTGATGTCCTAAACACTATTGTAATGTTCTTCGTTCCGATTGTCGGTGTTCAATTATTTGAGGGTATCTTAAGATTTCTACTTGATAGTAATGAAACAAATAAACATAGCAAGGTTATCACAACTTCTTTTTATTTTCTTTTGATTAATTTAGTTCTGCTTAATTTATTCTTTCTCGCCATTGTAAATTTTATCAATATTCCTCATTCAACCTGGCTGCTATTATATTTTAATTTTTACTTCATTAATTTTTACCTACAAAGAATTTCACGTGGACTGCAGCTTCAGAAGGTTTTCGCATTTTCAGGCATTATAAACACTTTGGTTATAGCAATTGTAAGCGCGTTATTCCTAATTCAATATGACTTCAAAACAGATGGATTATTGGCAGCTTATTTTTTTGGCAGCTTTTCATCATCTATTTACCTCATATTTTCAACAAAAATTCATCGTTATATCCGAATAGTAGCTTTTGATAAAATCTTACTCAATCAACTTTTAGTTTACTCAATTCCGTTACTTTTTGATGCAGTTCTTTGGTGGACAATGAATTTGTCAGATAGATTGATACTAGGCTACTTTAATGGTACAGGTGATGTAGGTATTTATAGCGTTGCCAATAAATTTGCTGCTTTGTTGACCTTTCTCAATCATATATTTTATCTTGTTTGGCAGGAGTATGCTCTTATCAATTCAAGTGATTCTTCTAGAATCGAAGAATTCAAAAAAATATTTATTCAGTATGTAAAAATTCAATTTACGGGGATACTTATATTGATGCCCATTTCCAAATTCGCGATTCAGTATCTAATTGATGAAAAATTTATTTCTGCTTATTTATTTGTTCCCGCACTAATGATTGGTGCGATGTATTCTTCTTTAGCCGCATTTTATGGAATCTTTTATCAAAGGTTAAAAAGAACAAGTGGCGCTCTTTACACTTCACTAATTGCCGCAATATTAAATGTAGGCGCTAATTTTCTATTGATTCCTAGTTACGGAATCTGGGCTGCAGCGGGCTCAACAATGGCTGCATTTTTATTATTATTGATTATACGGATGTATATTTTCCGTGATTCGTTTAATCTTGGTAAATCTTTTTTATTCAAAGTACTTATTGCCGTTATATTACTAACACTTAGTCTATCCTTATATTTTAATGATGGAATTCATTGGCAAATTATAAACTTATTGTTTGCTGTGGTTTTGTTTTTAGTGATTAATAAAAACTTCATTCAAAAATTGTTTACTAGAACGTCAAATTAGTTGCAAAACAAAGTAAATATATTGCAAATAAGTGTACGCGCAGACATTGGCGGGGGACCTGAACATCTTTACAATTTAGTAAAAGGCTCGACTCAAAAGTTTAACTATTTTATTGCAGCTCCAAACGATAAACCATATTTGGAACTATTTCGTTCACTGGTCGGAAACGATAATATAATTATCATTCCTCATCGTAAATTTAGAGTTTCTGCTTTCCTTAGTTTAAGAGAGTTTATTAAAAAAAATAATATCTCGATAATACATTCGCATGGCAAAGGTGCCGGAATATATGGCAGATTGCTGGCTCTCATTACTGGTAAAAGATCGATTCATACTTTACACGGTTTTCATATCGGCAAGTACAATCTTCTGCAGAAACAATTATACTTTTTTATAGAACGAATACTTTCAATATTTTCACAAAAAATAATTGCGGTTTCCGAAGGAGAAAAGAAACATATTCTTGAATCCAATATATGCAGTGAATCAAAAATTTTAGTTATAGAAAATGGGATCAAAATTCCTGATCAATTCATTTCACAGGAAAACTTTAATCAAACACCCAAAAAGCTTATGCATTTAACGCGTTTTGATTATCAGAAAAATACATCTCAATTGATTTCCATTTGTAATGAACTCAAAGAGAGGAAAGAACTGAATAATTTCCAATTTAATATCTACGGAGAAGGTGAAGAATTTGAAGCGTTTAAGCAACAAATTATTGATTTAGAATTAGAAAATTCAATTATTTTAAAAGGTGCTGATCCGAACGCAAGAGAAAAATTAGTCGAAGGCTTTTGTTATATTTCTACTTCAAGATGGGAGGGATTACCTATTAGTTTATTGGAGGCTTTTGCCGTTGGTCTTCCGGTAATTTGTTCGGATACAACCGGCAATAATGATTTAGTTAAAAATAATTTCAACGGATATCTTTATGATATTTCTGATCCTTCACAAGCAGTTGATTATTTACTAAACCTATCTGCCGATCAAGAACTTTGGAGTAAACTTTCCACCAATGCTAGAGATTTTGTAACTAATAATTATAGTTTGGAGAAAATGATTAGTAAAATAGAACAGGTATACGATAATTGAAAACAGCAATTGTGCATGAATGGTTTGTGGATTATATGGGCTCGGAAAAATGTGTTGAGTCATTTAATAATATTTATCCGCAAAGTGATGTATTTTCTTTAATTGATTTCTTAGATGAATCGGATAGAAAAAAGATATTAAAAGGAAAACATGCAAAAACAAGCTTTATTCAAAAGCTGCCGAGAGCAAGAACTTCTTATAGATCTTTTCTGCCTTTGTTTCCATTAGCAATTGAACAACTTGATGTTTCTGACTACGATGTAATTATTTCAAGTTCTCATTCAGTTGCAAAAGGTGTTTTGACCAACAGTAAACAATTACATATTTGTTATTGTCATACACCAATGAGATATGCTTGGGATTTGTATCACCAATATATCCTTGAGAGTGGTTTGCAGAAAGGTATTAAAGCATTCTTCGCCAAATATTTTCTTCATAAAATAAGAATGTGGGATTTTATTTCTTCCAATAGAGTCGATTATTTTATTGCTAATTCAAATTATATAGCAAAGCGGATTAAGAAAATTTATGGTCGAGATGCTGATGTAATTTATCCGCCTGTAGATATTGATAAATTTGAACTGACGAAAGTTAAGGAAGATTATTACCTGATCGTTGCGAGATTTGTTCCATACAAAAAAGTTGATATCGTTGTTGATGCATTTACAAAACTTACCAGCCATAAACTAATTGTTATTGGAAGCGGACCGGATGAACATAAATTAAAGAAAATAGCTACCTCAAATATTGAATTCAAAGGTTATCAAAATGATTCTGATTTAACGAAGTTAATGCAAAAAGCAAAAGCTTTTATTTATGCAGCCGAAGAAGATTTTGGAATTACAATTGTAGAAGCTCAGGCTGCTGGTACACCGGTTATAGCATATGGTGAAGGCGGTGCTAAAGAAACGGTTGTTCCCGGAAAAACCGGAATATTATTCAATAAGCAAACATCTGATTCATTGATTAATGCAGTTAATGAGTTTGAAAAATCAATTCAAGATTTTAATCCCCAGACAATTAGCGACCATGCAAAACAATTTTCTAGACAGGTTTTTGAGAGTAGAATTAAAGAATATGTCGAGGTAAAATACCAAGAATTTTTAACAGCGGGTAATTAGGATGTTGGATCAAAAATCATTACTAAATCTTAGAAAGATTCTTGACTTTTTATTTCTGAATATCTCGTTTTTACTTGCAGCTTTTTTTGCACAACCCATTGAAGCATTACTAACCAATCAGCTTATTTTCATACTTTTAATCCTTCAGAATATTATTTGGTATACAACATCTGCAATTACTTCAACCTATTATGATGCTACTTACCGGTCGTTTTCAGATCAATTCTTTAATCTTGGCAAAAACATTATCATCGAAATAGTATTCGCGATACTTTATTTATTCTTTGTTAAAGAAAATTTGTTCACCAGAAATTTTGTTTTTTATTTCAGTACGCTTTTAATTATTCTGATATATTCAAAGGAATACTTAGTTTGGAAATTTGTTGATAGTGAACGACGAAAGGGGAAAAATTTACGAAACCTAATTGTTGTTGGTGTTAATGGTTTTAGTCTTCAGTTTGTTGAAGAAATTGAATTAAGATCGGAATTTGGATATAAATTTATTGGATTCATTGATGAATCTTTAGCGGATAGAAACGTTTTGGGTAGATTAAGTGATCTCGAAAAAATAATAACAGATAATAAAATCACTGATGTAATTTATTCGGGCTCATTAGATGACCAGCAAATATTTGAAAACGTCGTAAAAATTTGTGATAAAAACGTTGTAAAACTAACCATATTACCGCAGATAAAGCAGTTTTTTAATTCTAATATAGAAATGAATTTCCTCGGCAACTTTCCTGTGTTAACTTTTCGAAGCAATAAATTGGAGCAATTTCAATGGCGTTTTCTCAAACGAATATTTGATATTATTTTTTCAATATTAGCTCTAATCCTAATATTGTGGTGGGTCTATTTGATAATTGGATTGGTTATCAAGTTCACATCAAAGGGTAAAGTATTGTTTAACCAAGAGAGAATCGGTAGAGGAGAACGAACTTTTCTATGTTATAAATTCCGAACTATGCGAGGTATGGATTCATTCGGAAAGAATGCTTTAGTTGATGACTCAGATAGAATAACTCCGATTGGTAAGATATTACGTAAGTACAGTTTAGATGAACTCCCACAATTTTTAAATGTGTTAAAGGGAGATATGTCCGTAGTTGGACCGAGACCGCATGCAGTTAATTATAATAATTTGTATTCCGATATGGTTGATGAGATAAAACTCAGACACCGGGTTAAGCCCGGAATTACAGGTTGGGCACAAGTACACGGATTAAGAGGTGATGTTTTTGATTTTGAAGAGAATAAAAACCGAACAAAGAAAAGAATTGATTTTGATAATTGGTATATTGAAAATTGGTCGGTTAAGTTGGATATTAAGATAATTATTGAAACGGTTTGGCAAATTATTTCCGGTAGAAACTTGGGGACTTAATGTGAGTAAAATTGAAAAAATATCCTCCATTATTATTGCAAAAAATGAAGAAAAAAATATCGGTAGATGTATAGAAAGCCAAATGAATTCCATTGATGAGATTATAGTGTTAGTTGATGAAAGTTCCACCGATAAAACTTTCCAAATTGTTTCATCTTTCGAAAAAGTTATAGCAAAAAAAACAAATTGGAAGGGATTTGCTGAAACTAAAAAAGAAGCTTTAGCCTTGACAAGTTATAACTGGGTATTTTGGATTGATGCCGATGAAGAAATTACCAAAGAACTTTCCAACGAACTAAGAATGTTGAAGGGAACAGATGTTGATTTTAATGCCTATAAAGTAGCTCGAAGAGCATTCTTTCTGGATAAGTGGATAAAACATAGCGGTTGGTACCCGGGTTATGTAACAAGATTCTTTAATAAAATTCATAGCAGTTTTGACGAAAGCAAAGTGCATGAGGGATTAATCGTTGACGGAGAAATTGGACTACTAGAAAATGATATTAATCATTATACAGATCCTTCAATTCAACATTACTTCGAAAAGTTTAATAGATATACCTCTTTAGCCGCTGAAGATTTATTAAAGAAAGGTAGAATTGCAGACATTTCCGACATTGTTGTGAGACCTTTCTTCCAATTTTTTAAAATGTATTTTGTACGTCTAGGTTTTCTTGATGGACTAAGAGGGTTTATTCTTGCAATATTTTCATCCGCATATGTTTTTACTAAATATTGTAAGTTATGGGAGCTAAATAAGAAGAGTTAAATATGAAAATTGGACTAATTCCTAACACTACCAAAATGAATACTATTGATATCTTAAATGACTTTCTATTACTATTGGAGCAATTCGGAATAGAATATCTTTTTAGTGATAACTTATTGGAGCTAAAAGATCAACTTGTATTTAGGAATACTGATACTAAGTTTATGTCAATTAAAAAACTAGGAGAATCTGCCGACATAATTGTTTCATTCGGAGGTGATGGAACAATGTTGCATAACGCTTATGAATTAAGAGGTACAAAGGCACCCATGCTGGGATTAAATCTCGGTAAACTCGGATTCCTTGCCGAATACGAGATGAAAGATGTTCCACAGTTAGTTAACGAATTGAAAGAAAATAAATTTGTAATAGATGAACGAATGGCTTTAAGCGCATTTAATAAAAATGAACCTCAAAATGAGTTATACGCAATAAATGATCTTGTAATTGACAAAGGCCGGTGGCAAAAGATGATAGAGTTAACTGTTAAAGTTGATGACCATTATGTCTCCACTTTTTCTGCCGATGGAATTATTATCGCAACACCAACGGGTTCAACGGGATATTCACTTTCTACAGGTGGTCCAATCGTCAACCCGAAAGCTGATGCAATAACTATTAGTCCAATTTCTCCGCATACTTTAACTATGCGTCCACTTGTACTTTCTAGTAATCAAAAAATAGAGATTAGTGTGCGATCTCCTTATGAATCTGTTCAAGTGAATTGTGATGGTCAGCGTGTATATTATTATCAATCTCCTGTAACTTTAGAAATAAATAAAAGTTCACAACCCGTTAAGTTGATTCATTCTAACAGTTCGAATTATTTTGAAATACTTCGCAATAAATTATTTTGGGGATTAGACCTTAGAACAAATATTTCATAATCTCGGTGAAACTATGATTAAGTTTATTGTTTTTTATTTCATGATTCTTCTCAATGTTTTTTCGCAAGAAGGTATCATAGTAATTGATGAACAAACAGATGAAAAAATGCTTCTCGGGCGACATTCAAGAACGGCTTTTCTAGATTCTAGTTTTGTCGAATGGTACTCGGAAGAATACAAGTATTATATAGTTGACGAAGAAACATTGGTTTCAGTTAAAGATGAAATACATAATATTGATATCAAAATTATAATGGGTACATGGTGTGATGACAGTAAAAGAGAAGTACCCCATTTTTACAAAATAATTGATTTTCTTGAATATGATGAATCCAGAATTGATTTAATTTGTGTTGACCGCGCTAAAGTTGGCTTATCAGATGAAGTTGATGGACTGGATATTAAACTTGTTCCTACATTTATTTTTTATGAAAATGGCTCTGAACTCGGACGAATTATTGAAACGCCTATGGAAAGTTTGGAGATAGATTTAGCAAGTATTTTAAAATAAAAAACCTCCGCAAATTGCAGAGGTTTTTTAACTAACTTTTGTAAACTTACTAATTATTTGATGCTGTTAATTCAACAGGATTAATCTCTTCAATTTTCTTGAATTTCTTAGGTGCCTTTACTTTCCCGTTCCCGTTATTTTTGCCAACATCAATATTTATTTTCGTGGCACTTTCTTTGGATTTTCTCTCTTTTATTTCACGATAAACGTAAACTTCATTTTTATAATTACGAAGTACAATTCTATCTTCATCTTGATGCAGAACATAATTTGGAATTAATGGTATTTTACCGCCGCCGCCGGGGGCATCAATTACAAAATGAGGAATAGCCAAACCACTTGTATAACCTCGCAATTTATTCATTATATCTAAGCCAGTTTGAATTGAAGTTCTAAAATGACTGGCGCCCTTAGTTTCATCAGCCATGAATAGGTAATAAGGTTTAACGCGAATTTTTAGAAGCTTCTGAAAAAGCTCCATTAAAACTTCCGCGTTATCGTTAACACCTTTCATAAGTACAGCTTGGTTTTGAACCGGGCATCCGGCATTTGCCAGCATTGTGCAAGCCCGTGTGCTTTCTTCAGTAATTTCCCAAGGATGATTGAAATGTGTATTTATATATATCGGATGATATTTCTTTAACATGTCGCATAATTCGGGTGTAATGCGATGGGGAAGAACGCATGGCATTTTTGTACCGATACGAATTATTTCAACATGAGGAATTGACCGAAGACGTTTTAATATTTTTTCGAGCATTGTATCAGTTAACATTAATGGATCGCCACCGGAGAGAATTATATCTCTAATTTCGGTATGTTCTTCTATATAATTAAAAGCCGATTCCAATTCCTTCATTGAGATTTTACCAGAATCACCAACTTTTCTTTTACGAGTACAAAATCTGCAATACATTCCGCATTGACTTGTAACAAGGAAAAGACAACGATCCGGATATCTATGTGTTATGTTGGGTACTGGACTCATTGCATCCTCATTAAGAGGATCTTCAAAGCCATCCAAATCATCTAATTCAACTCCGTCAGGAACGCTCTGGAGCCAGATTGGATCTCCGGGATAACGGATTAGACTAAGATAATATGGATTAATTCTAGCTTGAAAGAATTCATCGAGATCTTCAGCCACTTTTTTATCTATGTTGAATTTCTCGACAAGTTGATCAACGGAATGCACGCTGTCGCGTATCATTTGTTGCCATAGTTCCATTGATTTTCCCTTTATGTTGTTAGATATTTACCAAAAATTATTAGGTTATCATTAACCTTATAAAAATCTTTTATATCAGCTAGAACTTCGTAATCGTTACTGTGATAAAATTTTCTTGTTAATTCGTAACTTGGTTGTGAAGATGTTTCAGCTATTACCAAGTACCCTTTTTGTTCTCTAATAAAATTTTCTGCATGTTGAAGTAATTTTTTCCCAATTCCTTTCCCGTGCATTCTTGAATCAACAACTATCCAGTATAAATCATAAGTGCCTGTTGTCATGTATCTTTTACCAATGCAATGGTATCCAACAACTTTTTTGTCAAACTCATAAATAAAAATGTTGTAACTATAATCATCTTTTAGATCATTCTCAAGAGTTTCATCAATTAATTCTATAGCTGTCTTCTTTTCTTCAGTACTGAATATGTTAATTGTGTCTAATACCTCTATCAAATCATTACGATCTTTTTTTTCTAATCGACGAATCATTTATCTACTTCTCAACAACGAGAGTTCAATTAATTTTTTTATAAGATATTCATAACTAATTCCGGCTGCTGCGGAAGAACGTGCAAATCCTGAATCTGGAGAAATATCAGGATTCGGATTAACCTCTATAACAAACGGTCTGTTATCTTTGGTTAATCTAACATCAACTCTTGCATAATCACGGCATCCCATTGCTTTATAAGATTCCAAAGCAATTCTATTAATTTCCTTTGTAACCCTCTTCGGTAACTTAGCCGGACAAATTGGAAGTGTATGTTTATAGTATTCACTTTCCGGTGACCATTTTGCTTCATAAGTTATAATTTTAGGTAAACCTTTTGACAGTCCTTTAAAACTTATTTCCGAAATCGGAAGGACTTCATTTCCCAAAATTGATACATTTAATTCTCTGCCGTCTATGTATTCCTCAACTAGCAGGTCTTGCTTAAAGTTTTTGAATAAATAATTCATTCTTGCTGAAAGTTCGTCACTATTGTTTACAACAGAATTTTCCGAGATCCCAATGCTTGCATCTTCACTTAATAATTTTACAATCATCGGAAATTGTAAACCCTTTGAATCAAATTCCTCGTTTGATTTATACAATGCCACTTGATAATTAGGTGTCGGAATTCCTGAACCTATCAGAATTCGTTTTGTTCTTTGTTTAAAAAGACAATTACCTAGCGTCAAACCATTATTGCCTGTATAAGAGATGCCGAGAATGTCAAAAAGTCCTGCGCAATAACTTTCAAAGTGAGAGTTACCCTCAACTGACTCGATAAGATTCAAAATAGCATTGGGTTGATAGGATTTGCATTCATTATAAAGAGATTTAATATTACTGTTGACGGGATATCCTTTTACAACATTATATTCCTCGGAAAGAATTCCAATAATGCTTTCAATTTGCTCTACGAATCCCTTTTCTGACAAATCAGTCGCTACAATCGAATCTTTTCCCGCATAATTTTCATAAATCGATTTGGGCTCGTTATAGCAGACCAATATTTTGTTATCTCTCATCAGATTAACCCATATCTTTTTGCAGCAGCCAATAAAACTTCATTTATCATTTGTTGATAATCCAATCCAGCAGTTCTAGCGGCTTTTGGATAACATGAATTATCTTGAGGATCTGGAAGAACACCCGGTAACGGATTTACTTCTATTATATTTGGCTCACCTTCCGCATCCAATCGAACATCAATGCGGCTCCAATCTTTACAATTTAAAACTGAGTACGTTTTTAATACTAATTCCGAAATCTTACGTTCCAATTCTTTGTTAATATCAGCCGGACATGAAAAAATGTCTAAAGGATTTTCGCGTGTATCCAAAATCCATTTTGCTTCATAAGAATAAATTGGTACCATATCCTTCGGTAATTCGTTGAAATTCATTTCAACAATTGGCAAAGTTCGAGCTTCTCTTCCATTTCCTAAAACAGCAACTGTAAATTCTCTACCAGGTAAATATTCTTCAACAATAAATGGTTGGTTATACTTGTTAACATTTTCTGCGAGAGTTTTTTCAAGTGTTGCATGATCGTTAACGAATGATGAATTAAAAATTCCTTTACTTGAACCTTCGCCAATTGGTTTAATCATTAATGGAAATTTTAATTCCTTACCGGCAAAACCATTTTCACCATGTGAGACAATAAACTTTGAATTTCTAATTCCGTGATAGGTTAGAACTTCCTTAGTTCTGGATTTATCTAAACATAAACTCAAAGTTAATGGATCGGAACCGGTGTAAGGAATTTGGAGCATATCTAGTATTGCAGGAATCTGTGCTTCTCTGCTTATTCCATTCGCACCTTCAGCTACATTAAAAACAATTTCCGGTTTAAGTTTGCGAAACTTTTCATAAGCATCTTCATTTGCTTCAATCAAAGTGACATTATGATGTGCCGTAAGTGCATCTCTTATGGCATAAATCGTTTCGTAAGTATCCCATTCGGCATATCTATCAAGGGTTTCGTCGGATTGAAGATAACTTTGCGATGAGTCTTGTAAAACTTTTGAAGTAGAGTCAGGTTTGACATTATATGTAAGTGCGACGTTAAACTTTTTTATCATTGTAAGGAATATAAATTCCTTTAAAAAGTTAGTTGCAATATAAAAGTTTAATAATGATATGCAATACTTTGTGAAAAAATATTTTTTAAAACTTTTTTTAAAAATATTCTATGCGATGTGTGAAAACTTGAAAGAAGAAAAATATTTTTGTCTTAACTCGGATTTAATGATTGAGTTTTCTTCTCTTACCAACGATGGATCTGAGTTGATTAGATTAAAAGCATCTTCTCTTGCACTAATTAAAAGTTCTGTATCATTAATTATATCAGCATACTTTAATTGAGGAAATCCACTTTGCTCTGTTCCGAAGATATTCCCGGGTCCGCGGAGTTTAAAATCAATTTCAGACAGTTTGAACCCATCATTATTTTCAACCATAGCTTTTAATCGTATTTGTGACTTGTATTTTTCCAACTCGGAGGAGGAAAGAAACTCTAGAGAAATATTTTTCGATTTAATTTTGCTTAGGTGTTCGTCTCGTGTGACTAAAATACAGTAAGATTGTTTGTCACTTCTACCAACACGACCTCGTAATTGGTGTAACTGGGATAATCCAAATCTAAAAGCCTCATTAATCACAATAATTGTTGCATTCGGAATATCGATTCCTACTTCAATAACAGTTGTCGAAAATAGAACATCAAATTCTTTATTGGCAAATTTCTCCATTATTTCTTCTTTTTCTTGCCAATTCATACGTCCGTGGATCATTTTGACTTTAATATCGCTTAAGTAAGTACCTGCAAAATGTTCGTATTGAGTTGTTACATCTTTTAGATCTAATTTTTCGGATTCCTCAACAAGTGGATAAATAATAAAAGCTTGCTCGCCGTAACGAACTTGTTCTTTGATAAATCGAAATATATCTTCTAAATTATTTTCACTACGCAGAACGGTTTTTATTTTTTTTCTATTCTTTGGTAGTTCATCAATTATTGAGACATCCAAATCACCATAAACAGTCATTGATATTGTTCGAGGAATTGGTGTGGCCGTCATCACAATTACATCGGGTGAAATATTCTTGTCAATCAATTTGGATCTCTGTGCAACACCGAAACGATGTTGTTCATCGATTACTACCAATCCCATTTTTGGAATAATTACATTTTCTTCAATCAAAGCATGGGTACCAACAATTAAGTTTATTTTATTTTCTTGGATACCGTTCAATATTGTTTTACGTGTTTTTGCATTTTGTCCGCCAATTAACAAAGCCACATTAAAATCAGTTTGTTCAAGCAACTTATGAATATTTTTAAAGTGTTGATCAGCTAAAATTTCGGTTGGAGCCATAAGTACTGCCTGGTAACCATTACTTGCTGCTATTAACATGGCTATCAATGCCACTATTGTTTTACCGCTTCCAACATCGCCTTGCAGCAGTCTATTCATGGGTTCTGCTTTCTCCATATCCTGTCTAATTTCATGCAGCACTTTAAGTTGAGCATCTGTTAACTTAAATGGGAGCTGATCAATGAACTTTTTAATTGGTTCAGCGTGAATACTGAACTTGATTCCGTTTTGTTTTTGTTTCCTCTTGATTTTTCTCAAAGCAGCAATACATTCGAGATAAAACAACTCCTCATATTTGAATCTTTGAATTGCCTCTTCTAGTTTCTCTTTGCTCTGTGGTAGATGAAAATTTTTAATGGCTTCATTTTTATTTAATAATTTTTGAGATGTTAGGATAGTTTTCGGGAGTGATTCTGAAACTAAGTCAGAATAATCCTCCACAACACTTGAAATTATTCTTCTTAAACTTATATCACCAATATTCGTTGATTTAAGTTCTTTAGAAACTCTGTAAAAGGGAATAATTTTGCCGGTGTTCAAAAATTCACTTGATTCTGTTTCTGTTATCTTATCAAAATCTGGATGTGTGAATTGCAAGTTTCCATATCTTGTTACTACAGGTTTTGATGAAACTGCATAGATATCGTTTTCTTTAAAGACTTCTTTAAAATACTTAATACCTTGAAACCAAACACATTCAAAATGTCCGGCTTTATCTTTCATCTGTACTTTGAATATCTGTTTCTTTCCGTATCGTATCAACTCGGTGTCAACAACTTTGCCAATTACGGTAAGTTCACCATCAAAACCATTTAAAACAATTTGTGCAACTTTAGCCGTATTCAATATTGTTGTGCGATCGAGATGCTTGGTAGGGAAGTAATAGAGCAGATCTTCAACGGTTCGTATTCCGATTTTACTGAAAGCTTCAGCGCGCTTTGGTCCGACTGATTTAATATACTGAACCGATGTAGAAAGATCTTTATTCATTTAGAGAAAAGTTATTAATCGAACTAAAATATAGTTGATTTGAAAGAGATTTGGAAGGAATCTTAATGTTCAGATTTCATATCGCGGTTCATTAACTCAAAAGTCATTTTTTGTGGATCGCGATTTTCATACAAAGTTTTATAAACAGCATCTATTATGGGAGTTTCTACTTTTGCTTGAAGAGCAAGTTCTCTTGCTGATTTTGCAGTTACAACACCTTCGGCAACCATGTTCATCGATTTTAAAACATCTTTTAACTTAATACCTTTACCGATCTGCTCGCCTACGTAGCGGTTTCTGCTGTGCTTACTCATACAAGTAACAATAACATCACCCATTCCGGACAATCCGGAGAAAGTTTCCGGTCTTGCACCCAATTCAATGCCTAATCTGGAAATTTCAGCTACACCACGTGTCATGATTGCAGCTTTGGTATTATCACCAAATTTTGCTCCGTCAATTATCCCGGCTCCGATTGCAATTACATTTTTTAAAGCACCACCTAATTCGACACCAATTATATCAGTTGAAGAATAAACTCTGAAATACGAAGTCATGAATGCGGCTTGTATTTGTTCAGCGGTTTCAAAACTTTTTGAAGCAGCAACCACTGCGGTCGGTATTTTTTTTGCAACTTCTTCTGCATGACTTGGACCGGAAAGAACACCGATATTACTATCAGAAATATTCTTGATAACATCTTTAATTATTAAAGAAACAGTAAATAAAGTCTCGGTTTCAATTCCCTTAGCAACACTTACTAAAATTGTATCAGTAAAATCAACTTTCTTTAGTTTTTGCAGAACCCCTCGCAAATACTGTGAAGGAATTGCGAGAACAATCATATGCATTCCTTCAACTGCTTCATCCAAGTCATGAGTTATTTTTATTTCTTTTGGAAGCTTAATGCCCGGTAGATAGACTTTATTAACTCTGGATTTGCTCAAAGATTTGGCATAGGAACGTTTGTATTCCCATAACGTTACATCATGCCCGTTATTTTGAAGTATAATTGAAAGTGCAGTGCCCCAACCACCGGCACCGATTACTGATATTCGCATTATTTAGAATTTTTCTTTTTTGAAAGTGATATTCTATTTTCATTACCTTTTAATAATCTTCCTAAATTTGCACGATGAGTATAGATCACAAGTAAAGCAATAAAAATTGCGAATGGTAGTATAGTGTGATATCCTTGAATATCAACATGGAAGATATTTTCTCGTACAATAAGAATTAACGGAACCGAGATAGCAGCCAAAATTGAACCAAGTGAAACATATCTTGAAATTGTAACAACGACAAAGAAGACTGCAAGTGCTAAAAGCATATCTATAGTTATGATTGCAATTAAGAAACCTAATGAAGTAGCAATACCTTTCCCGCCTTTGAAGCTAGCAAAAATTGTCCAAATATGACCGATGACGGCAAATAAACCAGCGAAAATTTGTACAAGAGTGAAATCATCAAAAGGAGTTGCATTAGGGAATGGAAAATCTCCTAAATACAATCTTGCAATAAGAATAACGGCAACTGCGCCCTTTAGTGCATCTAATAAAATTGTTAATACTCCATACTTCCACCCCAATATTCTAAAAACATTCGTACCACCGGCATTACCACTGCCGTGTTGACGAATATCAATACCTTTTACTGCCTTAGTAATTAAAATACCAGTAGGGATAGACCCGACTAAGTAAGAAAGTATGACAATAATAAGTAGATTAAGCATTTGTTTCCTCTATAATTAGAATAAAGTTATGTAAATGTAATCCAATTTTCAATTGAAAATATTATCCGTTTCTAGATGTAATAAGATGAAATAATTCTACATCAGATTCAGTAGTAATTTTAAAGTTTAAACTGGAGCCCTCAACCAGATTAACGGACTCTCCAAGTCTTGTGACTAACATTGATTCGTCAGTCCCAACAAATGATTCCTCAGCAGCTTTTTGCATTGCTCTCAAAAGTACAGAATATTTGAAAGCCTGAGGAGTTTGAATATAGTTAATTTTTCCTCGATTAATATAATTTACGATTACATCTGTCCCGTTAACTAAAGTGTCTTTTGCTTTAATTGCAGCAACAGCATTTCCCTTTAACTTTGCAGTCTCAATTATATCATCGAGAATATTTTGCGATAATAAAGGTCTGGCAGCATCGTGAACTAGAACTAAATCATCTTCTTCTGCATTAATTGAAAGGAGAGCATTATAGACGGAATATTGTCGCTCACTGCCCCCCTCAACAATTTTCAAAATCTTCCAGAAACCATTCTTAGCTTTAACTTGCTCAAGCAAGTCAAAATACTCAGGTTGAGCGGAAACGATTATATGATCAATTTTTGTATTAAACTGAAAAACTTCCAAAGTGTACGCGATAAGTTCACGTTCATGAAATTTCATGTACTGCTTCGGAATTTCACCGCCAATTCGTTTACCGGTTCCACCAGCTGGTATTATGACGAATACTTTACTCATTAGATTATCAACATTGCATCGCCATAACTGAGAAATCTATAACCCTCTTTCAATGCCTTTTTATAACTTTTCATCACAAAATCATAACCGCCAAATGCCGCTGAAAGCATCAATAATGTTGATTCGGGTTGATGGAAATTTGTAATCAATTTTTTTGTGATCTTAAAGTCATATTGAGGGAAGATAAACTTATCGGTCCAACCGAAGTTTGGTTTAGAGAAACCTTCTGCAGTAACACTACTCTCTAATGCACGAGTTGTGCTTGTACCAACAACAAAAATATTTTTCTTTCCTTCAAGTGCTTTATTAATTTCAGCAGCCGTATCATCGGGAATTTCAAAATATTCAGAATCCATTTTATGTTTAGTCAAGTCTTCAACTTCAACAGGTCTAAATGTGCCTAAACCAATGTGAAGAATAACAGGTACAACCTTTATACCTTTTTTCTTAATCTTCTTAATTAGTTCGGGAGTAAAATGTAGTCCGGCCGTTGGTGCTGCAACAGAACCGTCTTCCTGAGCAAAGATGGTTTGATAATTTTCACGATCTTTAGGTTCAACATCTCTTTTAATATATGGAGGAAGAGGCGTTTGACCAATTTTATCTATTGCTTTGAAAATATCACCGGCATCATCATTAAATCTAACCGTTCTGCCTCTTGAGGTTGTGTTGTCGATTACTTCGCACCATAAATTATCATTGAAGTAGATTCTATTGCCAATTCGTACTTTCCTAGCCGGATCAACAATCACATCCCAGATATTTTCTTCTTTGTTTAATTCGCGCAATACAAAGACTTCAATCTTTGCATTGGTACGTTCTTTTTTTCCGTAAAGACGAGCTTGCATAACTTTGGTTTCATTGACAACCAACACATCACCTTTGGACATATAGTCAACAACGTCGGCGAACGTTTTATGCTCAATCTCTTGGGTTTTCCTATTGAGAACCATCAGTTTTGCCTTATCCCTTTTTTTCTCGGGATATTTTGCGATTGCAGTTTTAGGCAGATTATACTTAAAATCTGATAGCTTCATTTATTCTCCTTCTCTGATGATCTTTTTATTAATGTATATGAGCGGGGGGAAATAATCCTCCCGCTCACTTATTATTTCTTTTTGGATACTTTTTTCTTTGATGATTTTTTAACAACTGATTTATCTTTTAGAGTAGCTCTTGCTGCAGCTAAACGAGCAATCGGAACTCTGAAAGGAGAGCAACTGACATAATTCATTCCAACACGATGACAGAATTCAACAGAATCCGGTTCACCACCATGTTCGCCGCAAATACCTACTTTCAGATCTGCTCTGGTTTCTCTTCCTTTATCGGTTCCCATTTTAACGAGTGCACCAACACCTTCTTGGTCTATACTTTCAAATGGATCCTTTGGAAGTATATCTTGCTCAACATATTTTGGCAAGAATTTTCCGGAATCATCACGAGATAAACCAAAAGTAGTTTGAGTTAAATCATTTGTTCCAAAACTGAAGAACTCAGCAACTTCTGCAATTTGATCTGCGGTTACAGCCGCTCTTGGTAACTCGATCATTGTACCGACAAGGTAATTTACTTTTTTACCTTTTTCTGCAAAAACTTCTTTTGCAACTTTTCTTACAATTGCTTCTTGAAGTTTTAATTCATTTACATGACCAACCAATGGAATCATTATTTCAGGATTTACCTTAATTCCTTCTTTTGCAACATTAATCGCAGCTTCAAATATTGCTCTAGCTTGCATTTCTGTAATTTCCGGGAAACTGATACCTAAACGGCAGCCTCTGAACCCTAGCATTGGATTAAATTCATGAAGAGATTCAATTTTCTCTTTAACAGCTTTAGCTGAAACACCTAATGCATCAGCGGTTTCTTGAATTTCTTTTTCTTGATGAGGTAAGAATTCATGAAGAGGTGGATCTAATGTTCTTACCGTAACGGGACGACCTTTCATCACTCTGAATATTCCTTCAAAGTCAGCTCGTTGATAAGGGAGCAGTTTATTTATTGCTTTCTTTCTGCCTTGTTCACTATTAGAGAGTATCATTTCACGAACTGCAAGAATTCTATTTTCACCGAAGAACATGTGTTCGGTTCTGCAAAGACCGATACCTTCAGCACCAAAAGCAATTGCATTTGCTGATTGATCCGGTTGATCGGCATTAGTTCTTACATTCATAGTTCTTACTTGATCAGCCCATTTCATTAGGTCTGCGTAAGTTTTATAAACATCGGATTTTTTAGGATCCATTTCTTTAGTAATGAGAACCTGGATAACTTCCGAAGGTTTGGTTGTCAATTCACCCTTGATTACTTCACCAGTTGTTCCGTCAATTGAAATGTAATCACCTTCTCTAAGAACATGCTCTGATCCTTCAACTTTCATAACACCGGCTTTATAATCAATATTAAGAGTACCACAACCAGCGACACAAACCTTACCCATTTGTCGGGCAACTAGAGCAGCATGTGAAGTCATACCGCCACGAGCTGTAAGAATACCATCTGAAGCATTCATACCTTTAATATCTTCCGGAGAAGTTTCGATACGAACGAGAATAACTTTATCACCCTTAGCAGCCATTACTTCGGCATCATGAGCTGAGAATGCAATTTTACCTGATGCAGCACCAGGACCGGCATTTAAACCTTTAGCCAATAGAAGGCCTGAATCAATTGCTGATTGTTTTTCCTTTAAATCAAAGATTGGTCTGAGTAATTGATTTAATTGATTTGGTTCAATTCTCATCAATGCTTGTTCTTTGGTAATAAATTTTTGTCGAACCATATCAACTGCAATTTTAATAGCAGCAAAACCTGTTCTTTTACCGACACGGCATTGTAGCATCCAGAGTTTACCTTGTTGAATTGTAAATTCTATATCCAACATATCTTTGTAATGTTTTTCTAACTTTAATCTGAAGCCATCTAATTGTTTGTAAACTTTTGGATCATCTTTCTTAAGATTTTCAATTGGCTCGGGAGTTCTTACACCCGCAACTACGTCTTCACCTTGAGCGTTGAACAAATATTCGCCATAGAATTTATTTTCGCCTGAAGCAGGATCACGAGTAAATGCAACACCAGTACCGGAATCTTCACCCATATTTCCAAATACCATCGATTGTACGTTTACTGCAGTTCCCCATTCAGCCGGAATGTTGTTAAGTTTTCTGTAAACAATAGCTCTTTCATTCTGCCATGATGCAAAGACTGCACCAACTGCACCCCAAAGTTGTTCCATTGGATCAGATGGGAAATCAAATCCTTTCTTCTCTTTGATTGCAGCTTTGTATTCAGCAATTAATTCTTTTAATTGCTCGGTTGAAAGTTCATTATCTTTTTCAACACCAGCTTGTTTTTTCTTGCGTTCAAGAATTACTTCAAACGGATCATGATCGTGTTTATCTTCAGGTCGTAATCCTAGAACAACATCACCATACATTTGAACAAATCTTCTGTATGAATCATATGCAAAACGAGGATTGTTAGTTTTTTTGCTTAACGCTTCAACTGTCACGTCGTTAAGACCAAGATTAAGTATAGTGTCCATCATTCCGGGCATTGATGCACGAGCTCCTGAACGGACGGAAAGAAGCAATGGGTTTGTTGTATCACCAAAAACTGCTCCCATTTCTTTTTCAATTTTGGATATTGCTTTTAATACTTGATCCTTTAATTCTTTTGGGTACTTCTTCTTATTATCGTAATAATAAGTACAAACTTCGGTTGTAATTGTGAACCCCGCAGGAACAGGTAAACCAATGTTTACCATTTCAGCAAGGTTTGCACCTTTACCGCCAAGTAAGTTTTTCATATCAGCTTTACCTTCAGCACGCTTTCCTCCGAAGAAGTAGACATACTTAGGTGTCTTTTTTGCAGCCATTAAAGACCTCCTTACATTAATAGATTATTTTTTTTCGAATATATGTTTAAGCAAGTTGCTCATTTCTTCATCTTCCTCAATCACCATTTCAATCTTGAGGTAGTATATATCAATGTCATCAAATTCTTTGCTATAGGCATTAAGCTTTACAGCATCTTTTTGAGTTGTGATGACAGAATAAGAATTAGTATCGTAGAACATTTTTCTAATTGCTTGTATTTCCTTTAGGCTATAAGATTTATGATCTCCAAAAGTAATTCTGTTCGTTAAATCAATTTTATTATGCTTAAGAACATTTAAAAATGAATGCGGTCTTGCAATTCCACATACCACTAAACTTTTTTGACCATGGAATTCTTCAATTTCATAAAATTTGTGGTCCTTTACATCATAAAAACCGGTAGCTTTATAAAAAGCATGAAATATTTTTTTGCTTTCAAAATAGCGAAGGATATTCTCCGGAATATCTTCCTTATCAGAAAATTTTCTGTTTATTATTATTGCATCTGCTCGTCTGGCAGAAGAGAATGGTTCTCTCATGCTGCCAACCGGTAAAAGTTCTTGATCTGATCTACCGGCAACTCTTAAAAATTTTTGATCAAAGACGAGTAAGTTAAGATCACGTGCAATCCATCTATGTTGAAAAGCATCATCTAATACAACACAATCAAGATCAAATTTATTGATTAATCTCTGTGCACCTTCAACTCGTTTTTCGGCAACTGCAGCGGGAACTTTACATTCTTGTGCCGCAAAATATATCTCATCGCCACTTTCAATAACTGATTTAAAGAATTCCTTGCCATCGGATATCAATTGATATCCTCTTGTTGTTCTCTTATAACCGCGACTAAGGATTGCCGGTTTCTTTTTAAGTTCTTTTAATTTATTTGTGATATAAATTACGGTAGGTGTCTTACCGGCACCACCAAGAACTAAATTTCCCACAGAAATAATTTTTGCATTTACTTGATGACTTGTAAATATTCCTTTGTCAAAGAACATGTTTCTAAGCTTAATAACACTTGCATAGATAAATACAAATGGTGAAAGCAGTATTTTAATTGTTGGTGTTAACAATTTGCTCGGCTTCTTCCTGAAGTTTATTTAATTCCAATTCACAGTCTTGAATTAATTTAGAAATCTCTTCTCGTGTACTTTTTTCGTTTACATAAATCGGATCGGAATAAATAACTGTTACTTTACTAAATGCTTTTGGAACTTGAAACTTATCCCAACTATTAAAGACGTAATGCTTTTTAGAAGCAGTTCCAATTAAAACAAGAGGAATTGATTTTCTATGAGCTAATACGACTGCACCCGGTTTCATCTTGAATTGAGGACCGGTTGGTCCATCAGGCGTAATAGCAAACGAAAATCCTTCATCAATTTTATCTTCCATTATCTTAAGTGCTTCTTTACCTCCGATATGACTTGATCCTCTAACAACATTATAATTCCAATTGTTCAAAAGCTTTGTCAGAATATCACCGTCTTTGCTTCTACTTACCAAAGCGGCAATTTTGTATTTACGTTGAACATACCAAGGGATAAGCATTCGACCATGCCAAAAAGCTGAAATAAATTGCTCGTTATTATTGAGTACTTTTAAAATCGCCGTTTCATTAAATATTTTAATGCGATACGTCTTAGTAACCAGATTTACAATAAAATTAAGAACAGTAAGACCTAAAAGGCTGAGAACTCTTTTTTTGATTTCTTTAAGTCTCATTATAACCGGCAACTATTATTTCTGCCGCACGTTTTGATGCTCCGGGACTTCCCAATTTCTCTTTTATAAGTGATAATTCATCTTTGATCTTTTGATATAATTTTATATCACTTAATATTTTGTCAGCTTCTAAAAATATTTTTCTCTCGTTTACATCATCTTGAATTAATTCTGGTAAAACTGTTTTCCCAAGAATAATATTTGCCATTGCAATATTATTAATCTTAGCCAGTGCTTTCCCTATGCGATAAGTTAAACCGGCTGTTTTATACACTACAATGCTGGGCAATTCCATTAATCCGGTTTCTAGAGTTGAGGTTCCGGATTTAATAATTCCAAATTTTGAATTAGCGAGTAAATCATAGTTATTACCATGGCTTATGGTAAACTCAATATTGCCGGCAATCTCTTTTAATAAATCCTCTTCAATATTTTCTGAACAAGCAACAATAATATGCATATTATATTTGGCAGCAATACTTTTTGCACCGGTAATCACTTCCGGGAATATTCTCTCAATTTCTTGTTTTCTACTTCCCGGCATTACAAGTAGAATTTCTTTAGAAAGATCTAAATTTAGCTTACTGTAAAGTTCTTGTTTCGATAGAAAATTGTATTCCGAAATCCTGTCAATCAATGGATGTCCGACATAATCAACCACAACATTAGCGTTTTGATAAAAATCTTTTTCAAAAGGGAAGAGTACGATCATCTTATCAATATATTTTCTAATTTTTTTTACTCTTCCTTGTCCCCAAGCCCAAATTTGGGGTGATATATAATAATAAACTTTAGCGCCTAACTTTTTAATTTTTGGAGCTAGGTTCAAATTAAATCCCGGATAGTCAATTAACACAACTTCTTTAATATTATTTTGCTTTATATGTGACAACAAATTTTTCTGAACTCGTTTAATAAAAGGGATATGCTTAATCACTTCAGTAAATCCAAGAAAAGACATATCTTTTATGTGATATAATAATTCCATTCCGCTTATTTGCATCAAATTACCGCCGATTCCAACTACGGAAACTTCGGGATCCAGTTTTTTTATCTCGCTTATTAATACAGCCCCGTGCATATCACCCGATACTTCACCGGCAATTATCATTAATTTCTTATTCAAAAATTGTTGACCAATTATTTATCAAATAAATTACTACTATGAGAAGAACAACAAATGAAATCGCTTGCAATGTTCTTCGCTCTGATCGTAATGCTGCATTTATATTTTTCTTCGGTTGTTCAATACCAGGATTTTTATATGGTGTCAATCTTGGTATTAATTTAGGAACGTTTGCTTTATAATTTTCATATTGTTTGCCGTAAGTCTTAACTAAGTAATTTTCTTCTTCATCAATGATCAATTTGTATTGAATAAAGAAAAATACAAGAGCAACAATTTGAAGATAGGGGAACAGTGCCCATGACATAATCCCAACGCCGAAATAAATCAATATATTTCCTAAGTACAACGGATTTCTTACATAGGCAAAACCACCGGAAACAACAAGAAATGTTCCACCGACAGTACCAGTAGTTCGTGTTTCGCTACCAGCATAACTTACACCGGATATCCTTATAAACTCACCTAAAAGAATAATTGCAAATCCTACGAGCATTGTTAAGGGAGTTGCTTCTTGGAACGCTACCATCAATATCAAAAAGGGAATAGGTGTATAACTTCTGTACTTAAAAACTTTTGACGCCAGCTGACTCATTTTTTATCCTTGCTGATATACTGTTTTTCTTTTTAATTCTGCTTGATGCCTGTGTCTTAATCTTTTCTTACTTTTTAATTGGTCTAATTGTTTAATTACATCTTCAAAATTTTTATATGGCCAGAATGATATCCTATTTGTCTCACAAAACTTTAGTAAAGATTTTTTTGCGAAAACAAAATCACAATACTGAACGGGACAAGCGTCCGAATATCCGTTACCAATAAACACTGTATAATCTTCATCAGAGCTATTATTAATTATGTGATTCCTTTTACAATTTGCACATTGTTTACATTCTTCATCTGTATCAGGAAATACCGGAACAAGTTTATCGCCTTCGAAAAGTAATTTGTTCGTGTAAGCTTTTAAATGTGATAAATTCTCTCGTTCCAAAACTCTGTTAATGTAATAATCCAATCCATCGCTTAAAATGAATAATTCAAAATTGTTGAGTTTGCAATATTCTATAAATATTTTAAATGTTGGGTCGATATCGATTTCATTTAGAAATGAATCAAAGTCAACCGGATTAAAATTTTTTACAGTTGCGCAAAGTTGTGTCCAAGTATCAACAGATGTAATTTCTTTTTTGATCCATTTCTCAATAATTCGATTAGCTTTGTCGGCATCACCAAATCTTAAAAACATTTCTTCGCCGATATCTTTTTGTGTTATCGTGCCATCGAAATCAACGAATATTTTAAAAATTTTCTTTTCAATCACTCTTAAATTACCGGTAGATCTTCTTTAAACTGAACACCTACTAATTTTGAAACCCCTTCTTCCTGCATTGTTACACCGTACATATTTTCAGCCGATTCCATTGTACGCTTATTATGGGTTACAATAATGAACTGAGTATTATTACTGAACTCCTTAATTAATCTTGTGAAACGATCAATGTTTGCGTCGTCAAGCGGCGCGTCCACTTCATCCAATACACAAAACGGTGAAGGTTTCACGAGATAAATTGCAAATAAAAGGGCAGTAGCAGTTAGAGTTTTCTCTCCTCCGGAAAGAAGTTCAATTGAAGTTGGACGTTTACCTTTTGGTTTAGCTATAATTTCAATTTTGGCTTCGAGCGGATCAACATTATCTTCCATAATCAAATCGGCCTCATCACCAGGGTCAAACAGTGTTCTGAATATTTTTTGAAATGAAGTTTTGATTTGATCAAATGTGCTTTGAAAAAGTTCTTGAGCAGTTTGATTTATCTCTTTGATGGAACTTATCAGATCTTTTTCAGAATCCACTAAATCGTCACGTTGTTTTAATAGAAAATCGAGTCTTTCTTTTTCTTCCTCATATTCCGAATATGCCAGAAGGTTGATTGGACCGAGACCTTTAATTTTTTCTTTTAATTCATGAACTTCCGAACGTCTTTCCTTGAAGTCAAACGAATCAAGATCTTCAAATTCCTTTAGTTCTATATCGAGTGCATAGTCTTCTTGAATATCTTGAAGCAAGTTTTCCATTCTTAATTTAATTTCACTTACTTGTAGATCAGATTCGTGAACTGAATCTGAAATTGATTCTCGCTCTTTTCTCAGTTCGGATAGTTGATTTTCAAATCCCACGGATTCTGATCTTACGGATTGAAGTTCAGATTCTATTCCCCGTTCTTCTGATATTAACTCTTCTCTTATTTTTTCAATTTCTGCAAGTTCGATTCTCTTTTCAGAAATGCTCTCTTTTATTAATTCAATATCATCAGAAGTTGTGGTAATATCCTTTTCTCTTTTTGCAATATTGGTTTCAGTTAATATTTTGCTTTCTTCGGCTGATTTAAGAGTATTCTCGGCGCTGGATTTCTGACCTCGTAATCTTTCAAGATCAATTTTAAGACTGTTTTGACGATCGAGTGTTGAACGATATTCATGGTCAAGATCAGCAACTTCCGCTTCTATATTTTGCAATTCTAAATCTTCTGCTTTTTTCTCTTCACGACTTGCTGAAATCTGATTGTTCAAATTTTCAATTTGATTATCAAGTTGATTTGATCTGCCGACAAGTTCTTGAATTTCATCTTGGGACTTATCAATTTCTTCAGATGCTTTTTTGTTTTCAAATTCTAACTGAGCAATCTGCTTTTCGATATTGGATATATCATTGAGTAAAAGTTTCCCTTTTTCGGAGAGTGATTTCAAATTGATTAGGGAGATTTCTTTTTCTTTCTCTTCAATTTTTATTTGAATGGATTTAAGCCGATTCTCCAACTTTGGGAACTCAGCTTTTAGTTGCTCAAGCATTTGTTTTCTGCCAAAGATTGAATCATCCATTTTCGGGAGTGAGCCGGCACTTATGATACCATCTTTTTCAACTAAATCACCTTCTAACGTGGCAAAACCAAAATCATTATATTTTTTACTCAGACTGACAGCCGTTGCAAGGTCGCGGACAATAACATAATTTGAGAGTACCTTGTTAAAATATGGTTTCCATTTTTCATCGGATTTTACCGGATTGAATGCCCAATCAACAAAGCCGAGCTCTTTTGAAATTTTATTTCTTTTTCTATTAATTAAAAATTTATTAAACTTTCCAATTATACCATTTCGGCGATATGCAGTAGTTTCTAATACAAAAAAGGAAGCTTTACCGAGATCATTTTTCTTTAAATATTCTACTGCATTTTTAAGTTCATTAGTGCTTTGTATCAATAAGTTATTAAGTACAGGTTTCAGCGCTGCTTCAAGGGCATACTTGAATTCCTCTTCGGTCGTTCCAACATCGGCAAATATTTGTTTTTCGTTATCTGTCCAACCTTCGCTTTCTAACAACAATTTAGAACCTTGAGAAACACCCTCAAGATTAGTTATCAATGTATTTATAAAATCAATTTTATCACGCAGAACATGAATGGATGATTTTATTTCGGCTTCATCGGAACGAAGCTTACCTAATTCTTTTTCGAGAGATTCTTTTTGAGATTGTTTCTCAGCATATTCTTTTTCTGAAGCTTTTAATTTTCTATCTACATTCTCTTTTTCATTTTGCAACTCTTCAAGAAATCCAACAGTCTTTGCAATATTATTTGTGATTGTTTGAATTTTTTGGTTAAGTTTTTGAATCGATTGATCTACTCTTTGACGTGATTCTTGAAAATTGTTTAATTGATTTTCCTTTGAGGATAAATCACGGAATTTATTAAGAACTGTTTCACTTTTCTCCTTAAAAACTTTTCTTTTACTTTCAAGTATCTCTTTGCGCGATTTGATTTCATAGTCAAAACCAACAAGCTCTGATGTTTTCTTTTCGATTTCTTCAACAAGTTGGACTAATTTATTTTGACTTTCGTCAATTTGTATAAGTGCATATTCTTTTTGCTGTTGAAAATCTTCAAGTTCTTCATGATATCTAAGTAAATTATTTTCGAAAGAATTTAATCTTTCTTCAGAAACCGAAATGATTTTTTGAGATTCGTGAATCTTATCATTCTGCTGACGTATCTGATATCGTTTGTCTCTGAGACGTTTCTCAATTTCTTCAATTTGAGTTCTGAACTTAATTAATTCAGTTTCAATTCTTCGAATATCGCTATCAACAATCGATTTACGTTCATTTAGAGATGCAATTCTATCTTGAGCATTATTTTTATTTCTTGTAAATAAAGCCCATTCACGTTCGGCTAAATCCAGTTCCTTTTCTCTTAAAACGGATTGTATTTGATTATACTTATCCGCTCTTTTTGCTTGACGTTCTAATGAACGAACAGTTTTATCCACTTCCGAAACAATATCATTTACACGGGTTAAGTCAGCTTTAACTTCATCTAATTTTTTAAGTGCGAGTCTTCTTCTTAATTTATATTTATTAACCCCGGCAGCTTCTTCGAACATTCTTCTTCGTTCTTCTGCTTTATTGCTTAAGATAGTCTCAATCATTTTTAATTCGATTACCGAGTAAGCGTTTGTACCCATACCGGTATCCATAAAAAGATTTGTGATATCTTTTAGTCGGCAAATATTTTTGTTTAATAAATATTCGCTTTCACCCGATCGGAAAATTCTGCGGGTGATAGTCACTTCGGAATATTCTGTCGGAAGAATTCCTTTATCATTTACGAGCGTAAGAGATACTTCCGCCATTCCCATCGGTTTTTTATTTCGTGTACCATTGAAGATGACGTTTTCCATCTTATCACTTCTGAGAGTGCTAGATTTTTGTTCACCCAAACACCAGCGAAGAGCATCAACAATATTAGTTTTGCCACATCCGTTCGGACCAACAATTCCCGTAATTCCTTTTGTAAGGTTAATCGGGGTCTTATTAGCGAACGACTTAAAACCAAATATTTCCATTTTGGATAAATACAAATCTACCTCTTAAAGAAATTTATATTCACTTACTGCTCTAATAATATGGTAAAGTGAGGAGTTGGTAAGTTGAAAGTATAATAGAATTCCACCAATGACAACAATTATTAAAATAATACTATAAAAATGAACTGTCGATGATCGAACATCAAAAATAACATGAATACCCTTCAATAAACGCTGACCGAGCCAAAGTAAAAACAAAGTGATAAAAATATATACATATGGATTTATAACATTTGCTATTAACACTCTATACAGAACTAATTCCAATGGTAGTAAAAGTGATAAGGGGAGAAAAGCCCAAATAACCGTGTAATAAATGCTCGAAAAATATACTTTAGTTTTAAGTGAGAACGAGAACAATTTAATAACTAAAGAAAATAAAATAAAAACAGCAATTGAAATGAAGAATAGTATAAAAAATCCTTCAAATGGAAACCATGCTAAATAAATAACCATGTCAATAAGTGATGGCGATCCAAACGAAAGTAACAGTTTTTCGAGATGAATATTTGTTCTTAAAAAGTGCAGTAGATTAATAATAAGCAAAGCAAATGAACCAGCCAGAATAAACATTAACAATATTGTCTGAAACCCGGAAAGTAATCTGTGATCTCTGATATCCGCATAAAAATTATATGGTCTAATTAAAGCACGTCCGGCATCTTCTCTAAATTTTCTTTTTGAATTTATTAGCAATGCCATGAATATTGAAAGTACTAAACCGATAATCACAAATAGAATTGGCGAATCATCTTTTTCTGTGCCTATAGGAATTGTAATCTTTTCACCGTTGGTCAGTTTTGATTTAACAACATTGTAGGAAATTCTGTCTGTTGATTCCGGGTTAGCTAACAAACCAAGTTTGTAAATATTTTGTTCATTATATCCGGCGTAAAGCGATTTATAATCACCACTAAAATCATAAAATGAATTTAGGATGAAACCATTTATTTTATTTTCAAAACTGAAATCAATTATATCACTGAAATATTTTGCAGCAGCTTCGTATGAATTTTTATTGAGGTAACCGTTAGAGTTTCCAATGAATGAGGGATATGTAACTTCTGAAATAAAGACTGAAAAATTATGATCTGTTATTAATTCTGGTTTAGGTAATTCTGTTTCACCGAATAATTCAATACCTGCTAAATCAAGTGATGCAATTTTTGATTTAGGTAGAATAATAAATGAAGCATACACAAGCTTATCAGTTTTTTCATCAAGCAGTTGGGCTTGAGCTCGTAAGAAATTTATTTCATCCTCATTGCTCCCTAAAAATCCACCGCCAAGTCCAAAACCGATTACAGATGAATAATCCGAATACTGATCGATCATTAAATTGAGATGATTCGTAACTCTGTTAGAAAAATCATCATCAAGTAAAATTTGAGCCGGGATTGAATTAATTGGTACTTCGACTAATGCGGTTAAACCAAGCGATTCGCATAAATGTAATGCATAAGTTGGAGGAAGTACTTTTGCAAATCTTATCGTATTAAAACCTGTTGCTTTAATTAATTCTAAATCTTTTTTTAACTTCTCAAAACTTGCCAAACCACCGGTTTCGGATTCAAAGTAAAAGTATGTTGTTCCTTTAATTTGAAAATCTTGATTGTTCAGATGAAGTTTATTTTCCTCCGGAGAAAGGTCAAAAAGTGAAAACGTTTTAACCGATTTATCAATTACAGAATCATTTAACGATAATTCGACATCAAGTTTATAAACTCTTGGATCTGAGGGTGACCAAAGATCAGTAGTTGCAAGAGTTAAATCCGTGTTTACTTCACGAGATTCATTAACTTTTATTCCGTTTACATCTGCAACAAATGTTTGAGAATTGGTTGAACCGGTTAGGGTAAACTTCAATTTGTAATTTTTCTCTTCATCCGCAAGATCGTATCCGGTTTGCAGATTGTTTTGTACCGAAGCTAAAATTTTTATGGTGGCTGAAGATAAATTTTGAGAAAGCGATTTCTCGATTTTTAATTTATTGATAAACAATTTGTTTGTTTCATATAAATACACATCCCCAATAATTCCACCGCGTGTACTTGGGTACAGAAATCTTTGTTCAATGGGAATAGTGTTTTTATCATCAAGTTCGTATTGAACTTTCACCGACAATTTATTTTGAGAATCGGATTTAAGAATGTCGGATGGAAGAATAATAGAAAATGGCTGAATGCCACCGGGATGTTTATAAATTACGAGATCATTAAGCAAAACATCGGCAGTGTAAGTAATTCCAAGGAATCGAACACTTAAATTTTTATTTGCAGCTTGGTCTTTAGAAATGAAAAAACTTCTTTCATAAACTAGTGATTCGCTTCCGGCAAATGTTGAAGGAACAGATACTTTCACCTTTTTATCGGGCGATGACGGGGTATAAACTTGCCAATCGTTTTTTAAGTCAATTATCGATCTAGTCTGGTTAATATCAAAAAAAAGTGAGTCAACTTCGGATAAATTATATGGTGGAAGTTCTTTAATTGTTATTTGAGAAAAAATCGAGATTGTAAAAAAATGAAGAGCAAAAATGAATAAAAAATGTCGAATATTGGCCATTTTCAAATTGATTGAATAGAAGTTAATAAAGACATCAAATATACAAAAAAAAGGAGGGGTTAGCAATCAAATAAAGCGAGTGGAGAGAATGAAAAAATGGGTTTATGAAGCATAAACCCATTTTTTATTAAGCATTGACAATCGCCATAAAAGAGCTTGCTTTTAATGAAGCTCCGCCGATTAATCCGCCATCAATATCTTGCTGGCTAAATAATTCGGCCGCATTTTCGGGTTTTACGCTCCCGCCGTATTGAATTACAATATTTTCTGCCAAATTAGATGAAAATTGTGACTTTATTAAATTTCTGATGAATTTATGTACTTCTTGAGCTTGTTCAGGACTGGCGGTTTTTCCGGTACCAATTGCCCAAACCGGTTCATAAGCAACAATTAATTCAGATAGATCCGATTCCGGAATTCCTTTTAAGCCGTTTTTAATCTGAGTTTCGACTACTTTCTCAGTTAGTCCATTCTCGCGTTCTTCCAAAGTTTCCCCAACACAGAATATTGGTTTTAGTCCGGAAGCAATCGCTTTCTTAATTTTTAGATTAATAACTTCGTCAGTCTCGCCAAAAATTGTTCGTCTTTCAGAATGACCCAAAATTACAAATTTGCAACCGACACTTTTTAGCATACTTGCAGATACTTCTCCTGTAAATGCACCGTTTTCTTCATAGTGCATGTTTTGTGCACCTAGTTTAATTTTACTTCCTTTTAAAAGAGTGGTAGCTGTTTCTAAAGAAGTAAATGGGGGACATACGATTACCTCTGTCTGAGTTTCTGATTTACTCATCTCATTCTTAATCGCTGAAATTAATTCAATAGTCTCCGAAAGATTATTAAACATTTTCCAATTTCCTGCTACAATTCTTTTCCGCATAAAATTCCTCTTGATTTAGCTTACTGCTTCAACTCTTCTAATTCCCGGTACTTCGCGTATTAGTGCCCGTTCAACACCTGCTCTTAATGTCATTGAAGACATTGGGCAGTTGGTGCATGCACCGGTTAGTTTAACTTCTACAATTCCCTCTTCTGTTATTTTTACGAGCTCAACATCTCCGCCATCCGCTTTCAGATACGGACGAATAGTCTCTAATGCATTTTGAACTCTATCGTGAAGAGCTTTGTCCATAATGTACTCCTTTAATTATCATTGCCCAATAATATTTCTATCTTGGGCTTGCCCTTTAATCCTGATTTCTCTGCTTCTTTAACTAAATTTTCTGCTATTGAAAGAATTGATTTTGCATTTTCGGAATCAGGTGTATCGTAAACAATAGGTTTCCCTTTGTCTCCGCCCTCTCTAATTCTCGGATCAATTGGGATACCACCGAGAAAGTTTACATTAAAATCTTCAGCAAATTTTTGTCCACCACCGGTTCCAAATATATCATATTTAGTACCGGTATCCGGTGCAATAAAATAGCTCATATTCTCAATTATTCCAAACACCGGCACATTGACCCGTTCAAACATTTTTAGCCCTTTACGTGCGTCAATCAGTGATACCTCCTGAGGTGTAGTAACAATTACCGAACCGGAGAGAGGAATGGTCTGCACAAGAGTTAATTGAATATCACCTGTGCCTGGAGGTAAATCGAAAACAAGATAATCAAGCTC
>QZJX01000012.1 GCA_003599395.1 Ignavibacteriales bacterium
GTTGCAACTTCGGTTGACGCTTCAACGGGTACATTTGCTTTTACTGTTCCTAATATAAGTTCAACAGAATGTTTGATTAGAATCAGTGATACCGATGATACAAATGTTTTTGATGTGAGCAATTCATCATTTACAATAAATTATAATGTTACCGATCCGACTATTACAATAGGATCCGCAACAACGGTAGCCGGTTCTTATGTCACAATTCCTATTGATCTGACAGCACCAACCGGATTCAAGATCGACTACTTGCTGCAAGGTAAAATTCATTTCAATGCAAGTAAATTGAAATTCCTATACGGCGGATATGATCCCGGTATGCTGGTTAATGATTTTGCTTGGAACGGAACATTTTATTCGGCATTCCCCGGGACAGTTGATATAATCCTTTCCGGAAATGCTCCAATAAATGCAAGCGGAACATTATTCTACTTAACATTCCAAGTAATTGATGCAAATGCCGGAAGTACAGATTTAACTTCATCAACTTCAGAATTCCCGGTAGATGTTCTGGAATATCCTTTGACAGTTGTAAATGGTACTGTTACCTATAGCGCAGGTTCAGGTACATCAACTAACCGTGGTGATGCTACATTAAATTACATTGTTGATATATTTGATGCTCTAGCTGTTATTTATCATTGGATTGGTTTATATCCATTAAGCGGACAAGCGTTTATTAACGCGGATGCAGATTTTGACGGCAATGTAGATATTGACGATTACTTACGAATTATATTCTTCGTCTATCTGCATGATTGGGATTTTGTATTCCCAAGTGTTTCTCCAAGCAGTAGTATTGCTTTAGGAGGAGCATCATTTGAAAACTCTGAGACGATTACTATACCTATTGATTTGGCAAACTCAAATAATGTTCAATCGGCTGAAGTTACTTTTGAATTTAATCCGATCGAGTTTGAGTATATAAATACAAATTCAGAATTAACCGGCAATGCCAATCTAAAGACAGCCGTTAAGGATGGTAAGATAACTGTTGTCGGCGTTAGTACTCAAGAAATACAAAACGGAAATATTGGAGCTGTTAGGTTTAAGAAACTAACCAACAGTACTAATTCCGAAATTTCATCAACATATAAGTTAAATAACGGTAAAGTATCGGGAAGTAATTTGTTATCGATTGGTAACGGAACAATTACTGGTGTAAAGGATAACAATACTGAAATCCCTATCAAGTATGAGTTATCACAAAATTATCCGAATCCTTTTAATCCCACAACGATAATTAAATTTGCCGTTCCTAAAGCCGGCTACTATCATTTGAATGTTTATAATATTCTTGGACAAAAGATGATGACACTTGTAGAAGGACAATTACAAGCAGGTTATCATTCGTCGGTTTTTGATGGTGCTAATCTCGCCTCCGGAATTTATATCTATAGTCTGGAAGGTGAGAATGTTAATCTTTCCCGGAAGATGTTGTTGATAAAATAACATCCTCCATTTGGCTGGAAAGGGAGTCTACGGACTCCCTTTTTTTATATCTTCTTTAAAAAACATTACAAGATATATTGTTCTAATATCTTGTGACTGCTAGCAATAAAATTTCTCATTTCGTAAAATTCTATTTCAATGATCTTACTTTTTCCATATTTTAATTTAGACATCGAGAGGTTATTATGGAATCAAATTATCGAATTGAAAACAAGACCCTCTATATTACCACAGAAGGGATAAGCAGCAATCTTGACGATGTAAAACAATTCAGTCATTCAATGTTCGAACTGTGCTTAAGAAATAGCTGTGATAAAATATTAGCTGACGATAGATTACAAGAAAATAATCTCAGTGATTTTGAGTTGTTTGAACTAGCGGAATATCAATCGCATATAATGCCTGCAATAATTAAGATGGCGATAGTGACTAACAAAAAACAATTGGAAAAAATTAGACTCTGGGAAAGTACTGGCCGAAACAGAGGTGCGAAAGTAAAGCTTTTCATCGATTTAGAAACTGCCGATAAATGGTTGAATGAGTAATCGATTCTGAAAATTTCCATCGCAATAAAATTCACAATCGAAAATACTATAAGTTTTCAATCATCAACAAATTTCTTAAATTTTATCTCAACTAATAACAAAAGTGAATTATGAAAAAACTGGCATTTCAAGATTTCTATCCCGATGATGTAGCACATTGTTATGGCTGCGGAAAGCTTAACGAACGAGGACATCAAATTAAAACTTATTGGGATGGTGAAGAAACTGTTACCAGATTTACACCCAAAGAATATCATACCGCAATTCCGGGTTTTGTTTACGGCGGATTAATTGCCTCGCTTATTGATTGTCACGGAACAGGATCTGCTGCAGCGGCAATGTACAAACATGAAAACAGAGAAATGGATACAGATCCGCCGTTACGATTTGTAACTGCACAATTGAATGTAACTTATTTAAAACCAACTCCACTCGGTCCCGAGCTAATTCTAAAGGGAAAGATTCGTGAAGTAAAAGGAAAAAAAGTAATTGTAGATGTAGAACTTTTTGCGGATGAGCAACTCTGTGCAAAAGGTGAAGTGATTGCGGTTAAAATGCCGGAAATTTTGCTTCAAAAATAAACTTTGCAGAGACTTGATTAACTTGTTCGCCCATGGCGCGATCAAAGCTCTACAAAAAATCAGTAAATTTCTTCATATTTCCCTACAACCTTTCCATAATTTCTTAGTCTAATTGTAAAGAGACGACAATTATGCAAGAAGATTTTCAATTAATTAAACAAGCACAAAAAGGTGATCAATTGGCTTTTGAACAATTGGTTTATCGTTATGACCGTCAAGTTATAAATATTGCAATGTCGTTCCGAAACAACGAAGATGATGCGAAGGATATTTATCAAGAAGTTTTTATAAGAGTTTACAGAGGATTAAAAAATTTCCAATTCAAAAGTGAATTTTCAACTTGGCTTTTTAGAATAACGACGAATGTCTGCATAACACACAAAGAGAGAAAAGAAAGAAACATGCATAAATCATTGGATGAAGAATTGAATAACAATGAAGAAGATATAAGAACCAGAGGAGATATGATCGAATCTGAAATCTCCTTAGCAAAAGAAACCGAGAGTAATGAAAACCAAAAATATATAAACGACGCATTGGAACAACTTCCTGTTCAACAAAAAATGGCATTTACTCTAAAGTACTTTGACGGATATAAAATAAAAGAAATTGCAGAAATGATGCAGTGCGCAGAGGGAACGGTTAAAAGATATTTATTTAATGCGTCACAAAAAATGCGCAGCCAATTAAAAGGTGTAATTGAGGTTTGAAATGAAACATGAAAAGATTCTGGAAATGATTGAGTTATATGTTCTTGATGAACTTAATCAAGATGAGAGAGAATTGATCGAAAATAAAATTCTTGAATCGGATAAATATAAGAAAGAATATGAATCGTTAAAAAAATTCTATTCATCTGTTCAAGAAGTAAAACCAACTCCCGTAGATGAACACACATTGCAAAATTTCAGAAAAGAATTACTTAACAAAATTGAAATCGAAAAAGAAAAATCCGTAAAGAAATCAATATCGATTTGGGAAAAACTTTTTGTAGGCAGTTACAAACCGGCATTCGCAATGGCAACAACTTTGTTGGTCGGTTTCTTTCTCGGTTATATTATTTTCAGTTCATCGCATACACAAATAATTCCGGTTCAAAATCAAAATGAAATTGATCTAGATGCAATCGATAACAACGAAATAAACATTTCAAACATTCGTTTTGCAAATCCTTTTTCTGATGAAGGAGAAATCGAAATTAAATTTGACGCAGTTAAACCGATTTCTTATAAAGGGGACGCGAGTGATCCGAGAATCCAAAGATTATTAGCGGCAGCTCTTACTTCTTCGGATAATCCCGGTTTAAGAATCAGATCAGTAAATACGCTTTCATCACAAACATCGCAATCGACATTAATGGATCCGAAAGTTAAAGGAGCATTGATAAACGCACTCAAAACAGATCAGAACGCAGGTGTAAGAAGAGAAGCCTTAAACGCATTAATGAAATTTCCGTATGATGATGATATAAGAGATGCTTATTTGTTCACACTTACGAACGATTCAAATCCCGGACTTAAAGTAGCGGCAATAAATGCTTTGGCAGAATTAAAACTGCAAGGCAGATCTATAGATAACGAACTAAAAAATATTATTGATAATGAATTAGGAAACGGCGACGAAGAATATATAAAACTTAAAGCCGCTTCATTAATTCGTGAGGAGTTTTAAAATGAATAAATCGATAACAATATTAATGCTGTTGCTTGCTTCCGTCGTTTTTGCACAGAGAGATGTTGTAACAAAAACCATAGAAGCAAAAAGGGGCGGAACCCTTGAGTTGGAAGCTAATCCCGGTGATATCTTTATTAAGACTTGGAACAAGAACGAAGTACTTCTTAAAGTTGACGGACTCGACAAAAATGAAGCAGAGTATCTCGAAGTAAAGTCATCCGGTGATATAATTACAGTAAAATATAACAGTAAATACGGATGGGGTGGAAGTGCTGATTATTTTATAACCGTTCCTTCCGAGATGAACTTGTCTCTGCTTACAACCGGCGGTGATATCGAAATACAAAATGATCTAACCGGAAATGTAAAAGTAAATACAATGGGCGGTGATATAGAAGTTCATAATATCAACGGCAACGCTCAGCTTGAAACAATGGGGGGAGATATTACTTTTAGAGATATTTCGGGCGATGTAAAAATTTCTTCTCAAGGCGGAAATCTTTCGGGTGGAAATATTAAAGGATCATCTTCCGAATTAAAAACGATGGGCGGTGACATTCGTCTCAATAAAATTAATAATGTAAAAAAAGTTACAACCTTTGGGGGTAATATCGAGGTTAATGAATCAACCGGTGATGTTGAACTTACTACCTTCGGCGGCAATATAAGATTAACAACCGGACAAAACAATGTTAAAGCAAAAACTTACGGCGGAAATATTTATATCGGTAAAGCAAACGGCGATGTGGATGTTAACACAGGAGCAGGAAATATCGAACTGAAACAAATTTCAGGTAACATTATAGCAAAAACTTCGGCGGGAAATATTGAAGCGGAAATCTTATCACTTTCTAGTAAAGAATCAGACTTAAAAACATTCTCCGGTGATATTAGATTAATAATTTCTTCAAACATAAAAGCAACAATTGATGCTGAAGCCGTAACAGTAGATTGGAACAAAGATAAAAATAGAATCATCAGATCTGACTTTCCCGGTAAAATCGAAGATAAACGCGGAAGAATTGTAGGTGAATTTATATTAAACGGCGGTGGTACTAAAATTGAATTAAAAACCAATTTAGGTGAAATCCAAATCAACAAAAAGTAATTAACTATTGGGGGAAAAATGAAACAAACTAAACTTGCTGTATTAACAATCCTGTTCTCACTTTCTGTAATCTTTGGGTATCCACAAGTAAAGAAAGAGATTAATGTAAAAGCGGGACAAAAACTCGAAGTCAATCTCAAAACTGGAGCTGGTATTGAAATTCAAGGATGGGATAAAAACATTGTTGAAGTTGATGTTGATATTACCGGAAGAGACGCAGACGATGTTATCGTTGACATTTCGGAAACATCAAACGGGGTATTAGTAACAACCGAATTCGAAACAAGAACACATAATAATTCAACCAAAGGCAAAGTGAAAGTAAAAGTTCCTTATAAGTTTGATCTTCAACTTAAAACTACCGGCGGCGGAATATCTATCGAAAATGTTGAAGGAACTTTAGCCGGAACAACAATGGGCGGATCGCTTGCCTTAAAAAAACTAAAAGGTAATCTTAAACTAAAAACCATGGGCGGTTCCATCGAACTAATCGATTCAGAAGTCGATGGTGAAGTAAGCACAATGGGTGGAAGTGTTTTAGTAGAGAATGTTATCGGCGATGTTGATGCTTCAACTATGGGAGGAACAGTAACTCAAAAAAATGTAAAGAGCAGTAAAGGTTCAACCGGTAAAGAAGTAAAAATGAAAAGTATGGGCGGATCAATTAATGTTGATGAAGCGATAAACGGTGCTAATGTAAGTACAATGGGAGGCAGTGTAACGGTAAACAAAGCTGCCGAATATGTAAAAGCTTCCACTATGGGTGGAAGTGTTTTAATTAAAGAAGTTGCAGGCTGGGTTGATGCATCTACGATGGGCGGTGATGTTGAAGTTACTGTTGTCGGAACAGAAGGCAAACGAGATGTAAATCTTTCCTCGATGAGCGGCGATATTACATTATATGTTCCCGCCGATCTTTCAATGGACATAGAAATTGAAATTATTTACGATGATGGTGATGAAGATGATGTTGATGTTATAAGTGATTTCAACTTATCCGAAAAAGTTGAAGATGCCGGAAGCAAATGGAAGAGTCACGATAATAAACTTATCGCTACCGGAGTAACTGGTTCCGGGTCAAATAAAATAAAAATTACAACAGTGAACGGAAAAGTTTACCTCAAGAAATCATAAATCATTCGTAGAGACATCCCGATGAATCAGGGTGTTTCTACGAAGTGTTCATAAAACCGCAGACATAAAGTCTGCGGCTACTCTACTACAACATTCATCTCTAACTTGATTTCCGTTTTCATCGAATTTGAAATCAAACAATGATTTTCTGCTTTTTCCACTATTCGTTGTGCGCGTTCAATATCTTTTTCTTCAGCAACAACAACTTTTGGCTTTAACACAATTTCGGAAATCATAAAACGACCGTCAACTATTTCCAACTTGCCAACACCATCACATTCGAAAGTCTTAAAATCTAACTTGGAATTTTCTGCGATTGCTAAAAAGGTTGTCATCAAACAAATATTTGCCGATGCTACATATAAATGTTCAGGCGACCATGTATTTGGAACACCTTTAGGAAACTCGGGAGGAGTTGCAACTTCAATTGTCGGCATCGTCGGTTCAATCAATTCACCTTTTCTTCCTTCTGTCCATTTAACAGTAGTATTATAATAATGTACGTTATCCATTCATTTACTCCGGTTTTATTGTATTAAAATTTATTGAGGTATTAATGTGGATGGTTATTAGTCAAGTCCTAAAAAATCAAGTAATCGTTTGTGCGTATCATCGTCAACTTCAACATTATATTTTTTGTAAAATTGAATTGTTGTATCAACACTCTTAAAATATTTTTGACAGCTATCGCAATTATCTAAATGTGATTTTATAGCAACGCATCTCGGTGAATCGAGATCTTCACCAAGATTATCACAAATGTGATTCATTACTTCTTTACAGCTGACTTTTTCAGTTTTCATAACTCAGTTTTTCATTTAATTCATTTCTTAAAAACGCTCTTGCTCTATGCAGTCTTGATTTAACAGCAGCAATAGAAAGATCGGTTATTTTTCCGGTCTCTTCAGTTGATAAACCTTCAACATCACGCAGTAAAAAAACAACTCTATAATCTGCGGGTAGTTTTTGAATTGCTTCGTCAAGCATTTCCCGCAGTTCATTATTTTCAGAAATTTGATCGGGGGTAATTTTCCAGTCGGCAATATTATTTTCCGAAATTAAACTTTCGTCATCATCAATAGAAATTGAACCGTGTTCATGTTTCTTTTGTGAACGAGCAAGCATCATACAATGATTTGAAACAACGGTATAAAGCCAAGTCGAGAGTTTAGATTTTCCGCTGAACTGACCGATGTTTTTTACCATACTCATAAAAGTTTCCTGCATGGTATGCTCGGCGCGTTCTTTGTTACGGCAAATCTTAAACGAAAAATTATAAACAGTTTGTTCATAATTTTTAACAAGTTGAGCTAATGCCGCTCTATCTCCGTTTTGAGCTTTTTCAATTAGTAGTTCTTCGCTCATCCAATTTGATGTTTTGTTTAGTGAAAAGATTCAATCGTACTTAAGTTGATTGAAATTGAATCTCAAATTTAGCTATTAACAAAACCAAGTCCAAAATCTCCAAAAGTAATAATTTACACTGTAAATAAGGAATAATACGGCATAAAATCGACATGGCGTTTTGCTTTTGCACAAGTTTTTTGTTAATCTTTATTCGTTTTTATAGTATTTTAAAAGATATGAATCTAAGCAGGGCGCAATCTTAGTATAATTTGAATCTCGTTATTATGGAAAATCAATTATATATCGCACTTCAAAGCAATAAATTATTTCTTGATATCGACATACAAGAAGTTGATCTTTCGGATATTAAAGGTGAATTGAAACCTCTTAAAGAAGGTGAAATTTTATATCGGGAAGAACATCCTGCCGATAAAATTTATTTGGTTATTAGCGGTGAGGTCAATCTCCTTAAAAAGAAATTGCTCGGCTCAACAAAGTCTTTCATATTTGGTGAAAATGATTTCTTCGGTTATGATGAAATTGCAGAAGAGACTTCAAGAACTTCAACCGCCGTTGCATTGCGCGATAGTTATTTAATCGCTTTTTCTAAAGACGAAGTGAATGCATTGGTTGATCAGAATCATATGATTAAAACGAACTTATTAAATTTTTCTGATATTGAACCGCAAGACGAACAAGAATCGATTGAAGAAGAAACTTATCCGGGTATTGAAAGTGAACCTGAAAACCCGCATTTCAAGGACAGAAAAACTGACGTAACTTCATTCGAACAGAGTTTGAAAGATGATTTAATAGATAAGCATGATTCCAAAATTGATGAAGAAACTTCGCTCTACGAAGAAGAAATAGATGAAACTTACGACAAACTACATGCCGATGAATTACCTGAAGAAAAATCCGATTATGCAATAAATGAAAGAGATAAAAAAACTGAAGAACCTCTTTTCCCTGATGAAGAAGAATCGTTAGAGGATTACGTTTCAAATGATGATGAAACATTTGCAGAATTATCTTCGCTCGAAGATCAAAAGGTACCTGAAACAGAAAACGAACCTAAGAAACCCAAACTTACAGATTTTGATGAAGCTTTTTTAGAAGCATTTCATGCGGAAGATAATAGAAATATAACAAGTGAAGAGAAAAAATCTGAACCGGAAGACTTTTCATTCGATGAAGAAAAAACATTAGATCAAGATGAATTTAGACTAAAGGATGAAGAAGTAAATCAAACTGAGGAATTTAATATTGAAGAAGATATTCAAAACGATTCTTCCGATAAGGATTACATTGAAAATATTCTCGATGAAGATATTGTTGAAGAAAATGTAACTCTATCAAAAAGTACATTTGAAGATAAAATTGAAAATGGTAGTCCGGTAAAAATTGAAAATTCGTCTTTTACATCAGATACAAAATTGCAATCCGACCACCTTAAAAAAATAATCAAGGCATTACAACTAGTTAATTCTAATATCAAAATAGATGATGTTCTGAAAAATGTTGTAAATGTTGCAACCGAATTAACACAAGCCGATAGAGGAACTCTATATTTAATTGATCGCGAAAGAAATGAACTTTGGTCAAAAATTGCCATGGGTAGTGAAACTAAAGAGATAAGACTTTCAATTGGCGAAGGTGTTGCCGGATGGGTTGCACAAAATAGACAGACAGTTAATATTGAAGACGTTACTCAAGATGAAAGGTTCAAATCCGATGTAGATCGTTCCTCGGGTTATCATACCAAAAGTATGTTGTGTTTTCCGTTAAAAGATCGTGAAGATAACATTGTCGGTGTTATACAATTATTGAATAGTAAAAACGGTCATTTTACAGAAATGGATGAAGAGTTTTTAAGTGCTATTTCAATTCAATGTTCGCTTGCTTTACAAAATGCAGAAATGCTTGAAAAATTTCTACAAGGCGAACGTGTTCAATCACTTGGTAAAATGACTAACTTCTTAATTCAAGATATTAAAAAACCCGTTTTGGTCAGTAAGCGATATGCTGAACATCTTAAGTCGAAAGAATTGAATAAAGATGCGGCACAAATTGTTGAAATGATTTTGGAGCAACTAACACAAGTTGCGGATTTAGTTCAAACAACTTCAAGTTATTCGGAAGGTAAAGCAGTTTTAAGAACATCCAGAATTAGTTTGAATGAAATACTTAACGAACTTGCCGATCGCCTAAATTCTTATGTGAAATCAAGAAACTGCAATATCAGCAATGAATTTGATAAAGATGTAAAAGTCCAGATGGATGTAAAAGAATTTTTCCAATGTTATAATCATATAATTAGAAATGCATGTGATGCAATGCCCGAGGGCGGAAAGATTTTTGTTTCAACAAAAATTTCAAAAGATAAAAATGCAGTTGTTATTTCCATAAAAGACGAAGGTCTCGGTATTCCGGATAGTTTGCTAGATAAACTTTTTGAACCTTTTATGACTCACGGTAAAAAAGAAGGAACCGGACTCGGATTAACAATTACAAAAAAAATTGTAGAAAGTCACTCGGGTACAATTAACGTAGTTAGTAATTTGGGTGAGGGTGCTACATTTAATATAACATTGCCTATCAGCTCTTCTTTATAAATTAACATGAGTTATAACCTCATAACCATTCTTGGTCCGACTGCCGTCGGGAAAACTAAGTTGGCCGCTCAACTTGTAAAAGAATATAAAGGTGAAATTATCTCTGCGGATTCGCGTCAAGTTTACGAGGGAATGGATATTGGTACCGGAAAAGATTTAGAGGATTATAAAGTTAATAACATAACGGTTCCTTACCATTTGATTGACGTTATATCTCCGCAAGAAGAATTCGATTTATATAAGTTTATCAAATCATTTCATCAGATTTATAAAGACATTATTTCAAGAAAAAAAATTCCGTTTTTAGTTGGCGGTACGGGATTATTTCTTCATTCAATATTAACGAACTATCAACTTCCGTATGTTGATTTTAATTCAGACCGAGCAAAAGAGTTAATGACTTTTGATGAATCCGAGTTGAGAGAAATTCTTTTATTAAAAAAATCAACGCTTCACAACACAACAGATTTGTTAGATAAAGAGAGAATTATTAAAGCAATATTAATTTCGGAATCCAAAAAAGAAAAAGAAATTGAGAATAAAATTAATTCATTAACTATAGGAATTTATGCAGAACGAAGCGTGATTAAAAACCGAATTACGGAAAGATTAAAATCACGTTTGAAGAACCGTATGATTGAAGAAGTTAAAGAATTATTACACAATGGAATTAGTCATGATAAACTCCAGTTCTTTGGTCTGGAATATAAATACATAAGCTTATTTATTAAAGGTGAACTTAGTTACAATGACATGTTCCAAAAGTTAAATAGCGCAATACATAATTTTGCAAAGAAACAGATGACATGGTTTAGGAAAATGGAACGAGAAGGAATTAAAATACATTGGATTGAAGGCGCCGATTATGATAAAGCTAATCGTATCATTACCAATGAATTCTTTGGTAAAAATATATGAAATTGTTTTTACCGAGCCAGATCAAACAATATTTAGAAAAGAGAGCTAATGAAAAATGGCTGAATTTCAACGTTGATCAAAAATTCAATTTAGTGGTTGTTGTTCCCGCAATTAAAGAGTTAGATAACATTCCAATATTAATTGATTCGCTTTCCCAAAATGACGAAGAAGCAAAAAGTAAATCCTTAATCTTGTTTGTAATTAATAATTCCGAACAAAGCTTAGATGATGTTGTTAACAACAATGAACATTCCTTAACTCTACTTAAGAAATTAAAACACGATGCAAATACTCATGCATTAAATATTGAATACATTGATGCTTCGTCAAAAGGTAGGGAACTGCCTTCGAAAGATGCCGGAGTGGGATTGGCTAGAAAAATTGGTATGGATCAAGCTTTGCTTTATGCTGACTATCTTTCTCAAAGTTTGATTGTATGTTTAGATGCGGATTGTAAAGTCGAATCAAATTACTTATCGACACTTCTTAACTATACAAATAAAGATATCAAAGCCGGAGTCATAAAGTATGCTCATGAAATGGATAATGAAGCAATCATAAATTATGAAATGTTTTTGCGTTACTATGTTCTGGGATTAAAGTTCGCAGATTCTCCGTATGCTTATCATTCAATAGGATCATGTATGGTTATTGATCCAATAACTTATGTAAAGATCGGCGGCATGAATAAAAAGAAAGCGGGCGAGGATTTTTATTTTTTAGAGAAAGCAGCAAAACTTGTTGAAATTATTTCTATTGATGAAACAACAATTATACCATCATCCAGAAAATCATGGCGGGTTCCATTCGGTACAGGTCAGCGTATGACAAGATTCTATAAAAAAGTACGTGATGAATATGTTCTTTATGATCCACAATCTTTTATAATTCTCAAAAAATTTTTACTACTATTTCTATCTGATGATAATTATTCATCACAAAAAATTTTATCAGAGACAAAATTAATCTGCCCGGAATTAAATCAATTTTTAGTAAACAATAATTTCGAATCAGCATATCAGCAAATTATTAAGAACTCAAAATCAGCCGAACAATTAAATCGTCAAAAAAAAATTTGGTTTGATTCATTTAAGACATTGAAACTAGTTCATTTTTTAAGAGACAATGGTTATCCAGAAATGCCGATGTTCGATGCGCTAAATATTGTTTATACACAGCTTGGCTTGATTGAATTAGAGTTGCATAAAGAGAATCTACTTCCGTCCATCCAAAAACAAATAGAATATCTCAATTTATTAAGAAAACTCACATAATTACGTTTTAGATTTTGGAAATCAACTTTGGTATATTTGATTCCTATTTTCAGAGGATATGATGGATTTACTAGAAAAATTAAGAGAAGTGAAAGAAAAGTTTGATAGGATAAACATACAGCTATCCGATCCCGCTACTTTAAGTGACCAAGAGAAGTTAATTAAACTAAGTCGTGAACGAAGTCATCTAGAGGATATTGTTGAAGCTTATGAAAAATACAAAAGTGTAATTGAAAACTTGGAAGAAAACAAAGATATATTATATTCATCTAAAGATAAAGAACTGGTAGAGATTGCAGAAGCTGAATTAGATGAGCTCGAAACAAGAAAAATCGAATTAGAAGATGAAATTAAGTTTTTATTAATTCCAAAAGATCCAGCCGACGATAAACCGGCAATTATGGAAATCCGTGCCGGTACAGGCGGAGATGAAGCCGGATTATTTGCTGCTGATCTCTTGAGAATGTACACTCGTTACGCTGAAGTTAAAGGTTGGAAATATGAGTTAATCGATATTAACGAAGGCGCAATGGGTGCTATCAAAGAAGTTGTACTTAATATTACAGGTAAAGGTGTTTATGGGGACTTAAAATTTGAAAGTGGTGTACATAGAGTTCAACGTGTTCCCGAAACTGAAGCAAGCGGAAGAGTTCATACCTCTGCTGCATCAGTGGTAGTTTTACCTGAAGCGGAAGATGTTGAAGTGGATGTTGATCCTAATGACATTAGAGTTGATGTTTACAGAAGCGGTGGTGCAGGCGGACAAAATGTTAACAAAGTTGAAACAGCAATAAGACTTACACACATTCCAACCGGAATTGTTGTTCAATGTCAGGATGAAAGATCACAACTAAAAAACCGTCAAAAAGCAATGAAGGTTCTGAAAGCAAGATTATATGATTTGAAACTTCAAGAACATAACAGCAATATTGCACAACAAAGAAAAACAATAGTTAAGAGCGGTGATAGAAGTGATAAAATACGTACATATAATTATCCTCAAAATAGAGTCACCGACCACAGAATCGGTTTAACACTATACAACCTTTCAGAAGTTATGGAAGGTGTAATAGATGAGCTGATAGAAAAAATAAAAATAGCCGACAGAACTGAGAAGTTGAAAGCGGTATGACAAACTAAAATTTAATTTGCCTAAAATTATCCTTCCACCTTTTGGGATTTCTCCATTTTAGCCAAGATTGTTTAATTCGAAGCAACTCAATCTCTTCATAGAAATTGAAGAAATAGAGTATGTAAGGAAAACTAATGAGTAAAATCAACTTAGTGACTGTTTCCAGATAAATATTTGCGAATGGAATTAATATAGAAGTAAGATAAAGTGCGGCAGAAAGAACTGTCATTCCGGTAACTTTTGCTATTTCATATTTGACAAAAAATAGTTTTTGTGAATAGAGATAAGATGCAACCGCCATAAAAATATATGAAACAAGCATTGAAACGCCTGCACCATATATTCCAATAATAGGGATGAGCAAGATATTCACTCCGATTGTGAGGACTAAACCAGCAAAAATTATTATCGCATACCTAGAAGTTTTTTTCGAATATTGAAAACCAAGGATAAAGATTAGGTTAATTCCCTTTATTAGAAAGGCAAATGCTATAAGTGGAATTACGGTATATGCCTCGTGATATTCTTGATTGGCGAATAGAAAAATAATTTCTTTACCGAAGAATGATATACTTAAGACAGCTATAGCAAGTATAAATGTAAAATAAGTCAGTACCTTTGAAAAAAATCTTTGCGAATTCTCCTGATCAAACATTTTGAATGCAATCGGCACAAATCCCAGCTGGAATGATTGGAGTAAAAAAACGTTAATAATACTACTAAGTTTAAACCCAAGCGAATAAATTCCAACACTCGAGAGTGGAAGGAAGTAATTCAAAATATATCGATCCCCAAAAGAAAGTAACAATGCTGCCACCGCTGAAAATGCCATCGGCAGACCATACTTGAACATATCTTTGAAAAGAGTAAAATCAAATTTGAGATGAATATTCTTAATGATAAAAGGAGTTGTAATTAATAAAGAAAAAATTTCACCTATTATCTGGCTATAAATTATTCCTTCAACACCCAGATTCAATCCAACTATAAAATAAATATTTGCAAAAAGAATAAGAGTAAACTTACTAGCTGTTATTAAAACAAAGAAAACAGCCTTCTCTTGAATTCTTAAGAGTGAAAATGGAATATTAAATATTATACCAAGCGCAGACCAGATAAGCACTAGCTCAAGATAGTACTTATACTGCAAGCTACCGAAAATTACTTGTGAGAAATAATCGGTAAGTGGGTAGAAGGAAATTAAAAGTAATGAGGAAATTATAACAAGAGAAAACAGTGAAGTAAATACAATAGTCTTATGTTTAAATGGACTTTTTTCAGTAGCAATCCATCGCATCATGGCTTCGGAGAAGTGGAGTGTGAAAAATCCCATCAGAATTTGGCTAGTAATTTCAATAATACTTAGAATACCATATTCTGAGGTTGAAAGGTGAGATGTGTACAGCGGAAGAAGGATTAAACCAATAAGTTTAGTAGATAATCCACCCAAACTATAGATTGCAGTTTGTTTTACGGTCTTTTTAATTTTATCAATCATTTTTTCTATTAAGTAGAATCGATATTATTATGTTAACGTCGATCAAATAACCATTAAGAATAATGGTGAACGGTTTTAAACCAAGCTCTTTGTAGTTTAGCTTTAAATTTATTCCAAAAGCTGAGCTGATTTTCTAGTCTTACTTCTTCATATTTTTTTTGTTTAGTAATGACCATAAATTGATAGTCATCTAAAGTCCATAAATTATAAGTCTCAAAAAATTTTAATTCTAATCCACAACGACTTATATTTTCAATTATACCGGCTAAGTGAACAGGCTGGTCAATCACCTGCAATAATTTCGGCTTATGCTCAGCCAGGTATTCAATATAACTCGGATTAGGAATATTGATAACCAATTTTGTTTTAGGTGTCATTATTTTTGATATGTTTTCAAACAACTCGGAATGTCTTTCGATTGGTATATGTTCAATGACGTCAAATAAGGTTATAAAATCTATATTCTCCAAGGTTGGTGAATAATTTACAATATCATGTACTACATAGGATGTGTTTGGACGATTTAATTTTTCTTTCAAGAATTTTATAGATTCCGGACTAATATCTACGCATTCAATTTTACCTGATGAAACTTTTTTTGAAATCAGGAATGTGTTAGTTCCGATACCGCAGCCAAGTTCGAGTACATTAGAATTTGATTTCAAACCCAACTTTAACAACCGTTTGTAGAGACCATAAATTCTATCATTTACACCAATTTTTTTTTGATTTTCTACAAAGCCGTCATAAAAGTCGGCAACATTATTTTTACTCATATAATTAACCTTATGAAAATATTTTACAAATCAATTTATAAGAAAAGAATTAATTTTTTTTAATAATTGAGTCTCTCTATTTTCGAGTGAAAACAAATTTATTACTCTTTGGCGTGCTTTGATCCGATCTGAAAGATTGCAATTCAATGCTTTGGTAATCGAATCTGCTATAAGCTTAGGATCTCGATGGTCAACAATAAATCCTGCATCACCAATGGCTATAGGAATTCCGCCTGAATTAGTACCAACCGGGATACAACCGCATAACATAGATTCGCAAACCGAATTTGGGAGACCTTCTCTAAGAGATAATTGGATATAAACCAAAGCGTTTTGATAATAGGCTATTAATTGTTCATGTGGGAGCGATGCAACCACTTCGATATTTTGTGGTACTTCAAAATTTGATCTTAATAAATTCTCATCTGCCGCAATTATTAAAAATTTTTCATTTGGTAGAATCTTAGCTGTTTCAATAATAAGATCAACACCTTTGAGATAAACACGTTGAAGGCTAAACGCACCACATACACTTATTATACCTATTTTTTTTCGATCAGTTTCAAAACTAAGCTTTTGATGTGAATAACCTGTATATAAAACGTTAATGTTAATTTTTGAGACATACTTATGTGCGTCATTAACTAAGTTATCGGAAACAGCTAAGTTTAATGATGCATTTTCCAAAGAATACTTTGCACAATATGATCTAATTGGATTACTAAAGGAACCGTATTTAATTGAAGGAAGATAAGTAACATCGTAACCACCAATTACAATAAACGAAGGTCTACTAAATATTTTCCCGAACAAAACAGGAAGAAAAGAATGATAATCAGCAAACCAAACAAAAATAGCGGCTGAGCTTCTAATATTTTTTAAGAAAAAGATAAATACTAGTAACTGACAAATTAAATTTCGAAGGATACTTTTGCTCTGAACATAATGATGTTTTTTTATTCTAAATTTTTTCGCTAAAATTTCATAATCGTTTTTAACGAATGTACTGTTATTAGGATAAATAAATAGAATTTGCTTTTTAATCATTCCTAGATTTTACCCGATTAAATACTACACCCAAAATAATAATTAATATTATTGCGATATTTCCCACCCAAACAATACTCATACTCGAATAATAAGTTTCAGGTTCGAATGAGAATGTAATTTGATAATTCCCCACCGGGACTTTAACTCCGCGTAGAATATGGTTCGCTTTTTCGATTATTAATTCTTCATTGTTGCTTGTTACCGCATTCCAACCTTTGGGATAATAGACTTCAGATAATACTAAAAACTGTTCACTGTCAGTTTTGATATCTAAAGTAATTTTGTTCGGAGTATATTCAACGACATCAACGCTTCCTTTGCCTGAAAAATTTTGTGTTTCAAGAGAAGGATTTACCAATAATGCCAAGCTGTCCGGGTTGAATTCAAAATCATTCATAAACAATACAAGATTTTCAGAGGAATCAAATGATTTAATTTCTTTTACAAACCATGCTTTTGGCTGAACAATCATGTTTTCATATAAAATTTCATTTCGATCCTGTGCTTCGGTTATTTTTTTTAAGAATGGGTAGTTTAACGGATTGGGAGAAATAATATACTTTCCGTTTAACATATTAATTACATTCCAATTCAGGCGATCTTGTGTAGGAAATTTGAACAAGTTATGATCTATAATATCTTGAATAACCTGAAGCTTAATAGCTGAATAACCATTTATAGTGGGATAGAAATACGCATAATAATTGCTTTGAAAATCATTACTGATAACCAACGCTCGCATGTTGTCTGATCTATCCTTAAGAGCATTTGTAATTTGTGTTTGTCTAAATGCAGTTGCTTCTAGTTGAGCTTCTTCAATCAGATTAGCATGAGATACTTGTCGTGTAGTAATAGAAAAAATTTCAAAAGAAACTAAAACTAAAATTGCAGCAACAGTTACAACTTTATTAAGTTTATTAAAAACATATCCCAGGACTACTAAAGCAGTGAGTCCAACTAAAATTAACACACGAATCGTATCGGTAGTAAGAAACTCCATTCTAATTTGCTTAATTATATCTAATGTTTGCTGATTGTATCTTCCGAGTTCATTTGCAGAAATATAAGTGTAAGAACCCTTGCTCATTAAAACATATAACAAGAATAAAATTCCACCACCGAAGATTATAAATAAAATTTTGTGATCTTTCTTTTCGATTCCACTAAACAAAGCTTTTAATCCAAACGCACCTAAAATAAATGTTGCAATAAAGGTTATGTGCGCAAACATAACCGGTACACGAAACTTTGAAAAGAACGGCATGTACTCGTAAAATAAATTATATAACAAAGGAAAATGTCTTCCTAAAGCAAGAAGAACGGAGAATACTAAAAAAACACCTAATGCGATTACAAAAGGATTCTTTCTGTAATAAACAATACCAAACATTGCGAAAAGAAAAAGTATCATTCCCATCGCATCGTAACTTTCCGTGAAAGGCATTTCACCCCAGTAACCGGGGACTTGCTGACCTTTAAGTTGAGGTAGTTGGTCACCGTCATAAACTTCTGATGAAGCTCCGCCGGTATATCGTGGAATAAAGAAGTCAATAATTTCTCTCGGTGCTAATGACCATCGCGTAGCATATTCAAAACTAACTCCACCTGTTCTTGCCGCACTTTCAGCTTCTTCACCAAGTTGAACTGGATTACCACCACGAGTTGAGTAATCTGCATACTCATAAGTTGCAAGCATTGGTTGAGCGGCAGTCATTATTGTAAGTACAACAGCAACAGCAAACTTCAAAGTTAATTCGGCAAACTCTTTGTATTTTTTTTCAATTAGTATTTTTATGAAATAATAAACGTATAAAAACAAAAGCATCAATATTGCATAAAACACAATTTGAAAATGGTGTGTCCTAACTAGCCAAGAAAAGGCTAATGCAAAAAGACCTGCACTAAACCAATTTTTCTTCTCAAGAAAATAGTCGAATGTAAACAACAACCAAGGCAGAACCATTATTGCACGAATTTTAGAAAAGTGTCCAGCGTTTAACATTGCCTGCCAATCCGGAAGAGCAATAAATACAGTTGCAATCACTGCGGCGATATACCATGGAATTTTTTTCTGATGCAGATATAGATACAAACCTAAACCACCAAGTAAAAAATACCAGAAGAAGTGATAAAAAATATTTCCGAGAAAATTTATAAGCGAATCGATGTGTAATGTTGTTGGTGATTTTCTGTTATACATAGGCATACCACTGAATAAAGATGGATTCCATAAAGCGGTTTCGCCGGTTTGTTCTTCATATTGTAAAACAAGATTTGTATTTCCTTTTGACCCCACTATGTCTGATCCAACCGGAATTTTACCATCCAATATTTGAGGTGACATGAAGGTGAATATTGGTACTAAAAGCAAAGCTACCAGAATTAAATACTTCTGATAAGTTTTTAAGTTATCCAAAATATCTTTAGTCACTTTTAAATTTTCTTTGTTACTTTTCTTTTTAGTCATATTTCCTTCTCAAACTTTCTTTTTTAATAATGTCTCGCATCCAAATGCCAATATTTCTCTAAATAAAGGAATGTTTGGAATATTAATTGGATTAACTCCAAATCTTGTTTTGTAAATCGGTCTGAATAAAAACAGATTTTTTTTAATGACCTCAAATGAATACTTATTATAAAACCTTTCAAATTTATTAATACTTAACCCGATTTTATAATTAATAATAACATGATTAATCAATTTGTCGCTTTGATTGGAAATCTTTCCTAAAAATCGAATTAAAAAGTTAGGTAAAATTTGAATATAGGGAAGATATTTAAAAAATGATTTCCCATTTTGCTGATGACCTGCGAAACCCGAAAAACGCGGTGGAAAAGTTATAAATAAAAATCCATTATCATTTAATAAGTTATACAGATTTTTAAATGCGGCATCTCTGTTCGGAATATGTTCTATAACATCCCGCATGACAATCAAGTCAAACTTTGTACCTAGGTTTTCTGAAACATTTGGATCAGTAATATCAGCTTGTATTATATCCAATTCTGGTGCTTTAGATTTGGCGGTATCAACTCTGATCTGCTCCAACTCCAATCCTTTTACTTTAATTCCTCTATCGTGAAGCACTTTTACAAATCCCCCTTCAGCACATCCTACTTCAAGTACATTGCAGGAATCAAAATTATCAATGTGCTTTTTAAAGTATGGGATTAAATACCAATTTGTAAATTCGATCTGTTCAAAAAAATGTTTTTCTGCCATAAGAAAACTAAACTCTACCGATTTTTTTTAATGCACTAAATTTTATCCGGTACATTTTTAGCGCATTCATCAATGTATCTTGTTCTATAAATTTTTTAGCAAATGCGTTAAAGATTTCTTTTCCGCTTAACTTATATAGCATTTCTAACTGATTAATATGTAATCTCTGATACCCAATCGTTGCCGGGTCAATTTCGGGATACCAATCTGCATTACATAAATTATATTTCGACCAAAAGCCTAAATCAAATTCTGGCAAAATATTTTCTAATGTTTTTATTCCTTCGCTAAATAATTTTTTTGCTGTTTCGTTTTCGGGAGAAACTCTAACAAAATCATAAACTCCGCAAAGTGCAAATATCATCCCGTTTAATACTAGGGTTGGAACCGAAGAAGTATATTCTTCATAAAATGGTCCATGTTTTGTAAATGAAGTAACGCCGCCATCTGGAACCGAAAGCCCAAAACTTACTAACCCTTTTTCTGCGGAGTCGAGATAATTTTTGTTTTTTGTTAATTGATAGCCGCGAAGTAAAATTGATATTGCTCGGCTTTGTGAAAATGCTGATTGCCAGGGTCCGGGATTTTTATATTGAGGAAGCGAAACATAAGTAAGCCATCGAACACCAAGTTTTTCTGAATAATCATAATTGTTTGTATCGGCAAACCAATCAACAAATTTCAGAAATCTGATTTTATCGGTTTCACTTCTTGTTTTTAAATAAGTGTGATAAACAGAAAGTCCCATTTGACCGATTGAAATTGGAAAATAAACATATTCTTTCTCTTCAACATCAACGTATGTTTTATTTATCGGAATTCCATTTTCATCAAAGCGTTTAATTAATTTTTGCTTTTTACCTGAGGCTACGGATTTTTCTTCGAATAAAAAATAATATTCACCCAACTCAGGGCCATGAAGATCATCTGTAATTTTGTAATGACGTTTTGGAGACCGCAAATCGGTTAAAAACTTATCCAGCATAAATATTTTTTTTCTTATGTTCATAAAATCGAATCAAAAATTGAACTTAATTTTTTTGTCAAATTCTTACGAGTATATTGTTCTGAATTGATCTCAGGGGTATGACTAAATCCCGCCTCCCACTGACTATATTTTTCAAGCACAATTTTAGAAGTATCTTCATCAAAATCGAAAGTTATACCGCAATTTAATTCAGAAATGATTTTTGCAGCATCTCCATTTTTTGGTCCAATACATAGAGTAAAATTGTTGCTTCCAATATATTCAAACAATTTTCCGGTTAATATTCCTTCGTTATTTTGAGTATTGGGAATTGATAAAAGAAGCATATCAGCGTTGATAATACATTTAATTAATTCATTGTGCGGTTTGTATGAATAAAATTTGACCAACTTGTTCAAGTTAAACTCATTGACTAGATTCACAGCATCGGGATGCACCGTCCCAATAAAATGTAATTCTAGATTTAAAATCGCATTGTTGCTATTTAATTCACTTAGCGATCTTAAAAATTTATTAGGAATCTGACTTTTTCTTAAACTTCCGGTGTATACAATTGTGAATTTTTCGGATTTTGATTTAACGATATTAGCGAAATCATACTCATCATATCCATTGGGAATTACATGGTAACTATTATGGTTTTTTTTATCTAATAATTCTGCTATTGAGTCACTTACAGTGATAACTGCATTCGAATTTTGTAAAACTTTTCTTTCAAGTTTGCTATCCTTCTTAATAGCATACCTTGTGCGAGGCAACTCTTTTTGCCAGAAGCCATCAGTCCAAGGATCACGAAAATCAGCAACCCATTTTAAACCAGTTTGTTTTGCTAATTTCATAGCACCGATTTGTAATGAATGTGGTGGAGATGAACTAAAAATTAAATCTGGTTTTTCTTTCTCTATAATATTTTTACCTTCTTTAACAATTGTAGGTATCCACCCAACTCTTGCATCCGGAATAAATACATTGGCTCTTATCCATTTTGAAAGTTTCTGTAAAGCACTTTCATTTTCACTTTTATTTAAAACATGTGTAGGAATATTTCCTTTTTGTCCGGTAATACCTTTGTATAAATTAAACGGTTCAAATGATTTTGTTTTATAGACTTTTATTCCAGGGGGAATATCATCAAGCAAGCTTTCATCAATCGCCGGGTATTCACCGTTTTCTACAGTTAAGATAATTGGCTGCCAGCTAAAATCAGGTAAGTACTTTGCGAATTTCAAAACTCGCTGTACTCCCGGTCCACCCGCAGGCGGCCAATAATATGTTATGATCAATACTTTTTTCAAGGGTAGTTTATAATGTAAAATTTATAATGAAAAAAATATATTCTCCATTATCAATTATACATTATTGATAATATTTTTTTACGAATCCGGTAAACTCGTTTTTTTTAAAAATTACTCTTCTAACAAATGCAATTAAAAATCCCAATCCATAACCAAATATTTGAGTCGGTACAATAACTGGAATATAGAAGAGAGTTCTATAATCTTTGTACTTAACAATTCCATGAATACCCATAGAAAGTAAAATCATTAATCCGAATAAAACAAACCAAATGAAAACTTTTGGAAATATTAGAGTCAGAATTATAACCGTTAATGAAAGTAAAGTTCCGATTGAGGGGAAAAAATGAACCGGCTCAAGCATTCCTTTATCTATCTTATAAAGATTAATTCTTGCCACGCCCCAATTAAATACTTGCCGGAAAAATTTTTTTATGGACATTCTTCTTTTATGATAAACTACAGCGTTATCAACTTTAATTACCGATTCACCGGTTGAAAGAATTCTATGACTGAATTCGATATCCTGTCCATGTCTTAGTTTTCCCATTCCACCGATTTTTTCATAAACATCTTTTCTTACACCCATATTAAAACTGCGCGGATAATATTTTGAAATTACTTTTTTCGAATGACCTCGAATTCCACCGGTTGTTATGAAAGAAGTCATCGAATAATCAATTGCTTTTTGAACAGGAGAGAAGGTTGGTAAAACTTTGTCGGGACCACCAAATCCTGCCGGTTTTAATTTCTTTTCCTCTAACGCTATTTTATATGCCGTAAGCCAATTTTCATCAGCAATGCAATCGCTATCAATAAAGAGCAAATATTCACCATTAGCTTCTTTCATTCCTAAGTTACGAGCTTCACCCGGACCTTTATGGTCCTGCTTTAAGAATCTCAAATTTATTGATGAGTTATCGATTACATTGTTAACTACTTTATCAGTATTATCTGTTGAACCATCATCAACAATGATCACTTCAAATAATGAATCATCCAATGTTTGGTTAACTAATGAATTAAGAAGTTCATTAATTTCATTGGATCGATTAAAAGTTGGAACAATAACAGAAAAAATATATTGGTAGGAAGACATTATTAAGATTTATCTTTTTTCTTTGATGTTGTAATCTTCCTGACGTGGAGTATTATGGACTATTATTTCACCAAGTAAACCAACAGCAAAAAATTGAACACCAACGATGATGAGTAAAATTCCTAAAAATAATAGGGGACGATTTCCAATTCCTTTTCCCAAGAATAATTTTTCATATGTCAACCAGAGATTGACAATTATACCAAATAAAAATGCAGTCGCCCCAAAAAATCCAAACAAATGTAATGGTCTACTTATATAACGAGAATTAAATACTACAGTAAGTAAATCAACAAACCCTTTGAAGAATCTAGATATTCCGAATTTAGTTTTGCCATATCTTCTTGGATGATGCCTTACCGGAATCTCTGTTACGGTAAATCCTTTATTATTTGCGAGCACAGGAATATATCTGTGAAGCTCACCATACACATTTATATTTTTTATAACTTCTTTTCTGTAGGCTTTTAATCCGCAATTAAAATCGTGGATATTAATTCCAGTCATTACTTTTGTTGTATAATTAAAAAACTTAGATGAATGTTTTTTAATAAATGGATCGAAGCGGACTTTTTTCCAGCCGGAAACCATATCGAAACCTTCATCAAGCTTCTTTAATAAATTTGGAATTTCAGCTGGATCATCTTGAAGATCGGCATCCATTGTAATTACAGCATCGCCGCTTGCTTTTTGGAAACCAACATTTAAAGCAGCAGATTTTCCGTAATTTTTTCTAAAAGAGATGTATCTAATCTTGTTGTCTTTTCGATTAAGTTCTCTCAATTTTTCGAGTGAGCTATCTGTACTTCCGTCATCAATAAAGATCAATTCATAATCAATATTATTTGCCTTAACCACTTTTATTATTTCAAAATACAGCGGACCTAAAGATTCTTCTTCATTAAAAAGCGGAACGACTATAGAAACTTTATTAAAAGAAAATGGATTACCTTCCTTCTTTTCTTTTGGCGGATTCTTTTTATTGCCGTAATATTTCTTTTTGTTATAAAACTTTTTCCGTTTTGGAGCTTCGTTTTCCATGCTATAAGTATCGAAATTGTTGTAATTTACGGCTAAAATTAAACTAATAAATCTCTAAAAGCAATTTGTGTAAAAATGGTGTTACTTTAACTTATGGGTAAAATAATTTTTTGGGGTCTGATAAGGGTTGCAGTTTTAATTCCCGTACTATGGATAGCAACTGATTACATTGATTATAGATATTGGTGGATAATTGCCGCAATGTCAATTTATGGTGTGGTTTTTCATCCGGCTGTTATTCAGCTAAAGATTTTTCGTGAAGAAAATAAAATTGTTTTGGAAGATACAATTTGTTCGCAATGTAAGCATTTTGATGCGTCTGCAGTTCTTTGCTTAAAATATGATGAGCATCCAACGGAGGATTATATTCCATGTGATGGAGTCGATTGGGAACCTATTTAAGTTATTAAGAAAAATAATTTAGACTAAGCTTAACGTTCCCAAGAATAAATATTAATTGATAGAGAAGGGGAGAAAAAGTGAAAGGGAGAAAAACTTTTGAATAAAAACACACTTATTTAATCAACGCTCTTCCCATTAATCAATCGAAGAAGTTTTTGCTAATCTTGAATAAAAATCTGTAAGTGCTTCAATAAAACGTGGCCCCGGTCTAAAGTACAAATCACGATCAACAAAAAATACTCTATTATTTTTTATTGCCGATAGAGAAGCCCATTCCGGATAAGTGTCTGTCAAAGTTTTTATCGATTCTTTTCCCGATGATGGGTAAACAATAATATCGGGATCTCTTTCGATTACAGTTTCTCTGCTAAATATCGGATAGTTTAACTGTGCTTCTTCAGAAAAATTCTTCATGTTGCAAGTTTCAATATAAGTATTGATAAAAGTATTTTTCCCGGCAATCATAATCGGATTTAACTCGACAAGGATCATAACAGTTTTTCTAGTAAAATTTTTAGAATCACTTTTTATTTGTGCTAAAGTTGAATCCCATTCTTGAATTTTAATTTTTGCCAATTGCCGTTTACCGAAAACCTTACCTAGATCTTTGAATGTTTTCTTAATTCCCTCGTAGTCTCGCGGGTTTGAAACAAACACTTTGAAACCGAGATTCATGAGTTTTTCATAAACATGTTTTTGATTTCCTTCAACCGTTAGAAAAATAACATCAGGTTGAAGTTCAATAATTTTTTCATAATTAATTGTCAGAATATCTCCAACCTTAGAGACACTCTTAGCATCTTCGGGGAAGTAACAATATTTGGTATTGCCAACTAATTTATCACCGACATTTAATTGATAAATCATTTCCGTGATATTGGGAGCTAGTGAAATTACTTTCGTTGGAATTGAATCAAAATAAATTGATCGATCAAGATCATCATCTATAGAAAAACTTTGAGAAAATAGAAAGATGGGAAATAATAAAACGAACAATAAAGTCTGAAGAAGATTTATCATGTAATCCATTTGAAATAATAAAAATAAGTTTACTTAAAATTTTTGTAAGTATAAACCGAAGGAATTATATTTGCAGTGCACCGTTAGCTCAGTTGGTAGAGCATCTGACTCTTAATCAGCAGGTCGCCGGTTCGAATCCGGCACGGTGCACAGAAAACCTCAATTTTAGCTCAAAATTGAGGTTTTTTAATTCGTGCTTTTCTCATATCTGATAAAAATTAGCCAATTTCGACCAATGAAAGCTCCAAATGTACTTCAAATGTACTTCAGTTTAATACTTCAGAGTCTTATTTGGAGCGGTAATTAAAGCTATTTTCTGTATCGATATTCAACAGCGATGAATTATTTATCATTTCGATTATCTAATAATTATCATAGTTAATACAAATACCGATATAATTAGATCATCGCAGGAACCTTAATTCTTTTGTTTTGATAGATATAAAAAATATTAATAATGATAAATATATTTTACAAAATATGTTATATTTGTAAGAAATAATTTACATTAAATATAAGAATCAAATGATATCGCCAAAAACAAAAAAAATATTAATCCAATTGGGAGAAAACATTAAATTAGCTCGGTTAAGGAGAAAATTAAGTGCTGAGCAAATAGCTGAACGTGCGGGAATTAGCAGACCAACGTTATTAGCTATTGAGAAGGGTTCACCTTCAGTAAGCATAGGATCTTATGTTGATGTTCTTTTTGTATTAGGATTAGCGGATGACTTATTAAATATAGCAAGTGATGATGAGCTAGGTAGAAAATTGCAAGATGCAAAATTATTGATTAAAGAAAGAGCTCCGAGGAAATTATTATGAAGAAGGATAGAAAAGAGATATTAGTTTATGCTGATTGGCAATCGATCAAAGGCGCTAGACTTATGGGAGTTTTATATTCAGAAGTAATAAGAGGAAAAGAGATTTTCTCTTTCCAATATTCTGATGAATGGTTAAACGCTGACTTTGCACAAGTATTAGATCCGGACTTAAGATTGTATCAAGGGAAACAATATTTGAATGAAGGTAAGGATAATTTCGGGATTTTTCTTGACTCATCACCTGATCGATGGGGGAGACTGCTTATGCGAAGGAGAGAAGCAGTACTAGCTAGAATTGAGAAGCGTATTCAAAACATTTTATATGAATCCGATTATTTATTAGGAGTATTTGATGAACATCGATCTGGTGCCATTAGATTTAAGACAAATGCCGATGGTGCGTTTTTAAATGACAATAAAGATTTAGCAACTCCACCGTTTACAACTATTAAGAAACTTGAACAAGCAAGTTTGAGAATAGAGCAAGACGAATTAATAAATGATCCGGAATATATAAAATGGCTGAATTTATTAATCGCCCCGGGATCATCATTGGGAGGGGCAAGACCCAAAGCAAGTGTTATAGATGAGAAAGGAAATCTCTGGATTGCCAAATTCCCAAGTATTAATGATGAAAAAAATATTGGCGCTTGGGAAATGGTCGTTCATGAGCTTGCCTTAAAAGCTGGGATTGATGTCGCTGATGCTATGATAAAAAAGTACTCAAGCAGATATCATACTTTTCTAACAAAAAGATTTGATCGAATAAAAAGTAAGAGAATTCATTTTGCTTCAGCAATGACTCTTCTTGGATATAGCGATGGTTCTGATTTTTCTCAAGGAGTTAGCTATTTAGAGTTAGCAGAATTCATTGCTGCAAATGGAGCAAAGGTGAATGAGGATTTAGAAGAACTATGGAAAAGGATAGTATTTAATATTTGCGTATCAAATACAGATGATCATTTACGAAATCATGGATTTATTTTGACAGATAAAGGATGGATACTTTCACCGGCTTATGATGTCAATCCAAATGAAAGGGGAACGGGTTTGAATTTAAATATCTCGGAAAATGACAACTCTCTCGAACTTGATTTAGCTATGGAAGTGATTGAGTATTTTCGTCTGAGTGAAAAGAGAGCATTAAAGATAATATCAAGAATTAGAAAAGCTGTTGAAGATTGGCGAGAAGTTGCAAGGAAGTATAAAATTCCAAAGACAGAACAAGATGTTATGCAGTCAGCTTTTTTTGCTCATTAATATTAGAGTCTGCAAAGTAGCTTTTATAGAGAGTATTTTGTTCAATCAAACTCATCAAATCTATTCATACAATAGATAGAAATATTTGAATTTAAGTGAAAGAAAACGCCGAAATTCTGATGAACATTATCCGAAACACACGCGAAAACTAACTTTGCTCTTGTAAATGAATTAGAATAGTTTATTTTATCTATTAAAAAGAGGCTGAAGTATTTTAATACTCTCGAATAAAAGTAAATTCATAATTGAAAAATAAAATAGAGTATCACTATGAAAAAGTATCTCTATCTATCTTTAACCCCGGAAGCTTTAATTGCCTCGATGCTGCCGCCGAATGAATTCGGTACTTACTTCGCGGTTGGTACAAAAAAACGAACAAGGGGTCAAGCAATATTCTTCGAAGTTGATCCTCAAAAACTAAACTCACACTTTCCATTAGATCTTATCGAAACACGATGTGTTCCTCAAGAGAACGGTAAACCAAAACGATCCGTTTACTTAGGTATTTATAGAGTTCTTGAACACATTCCTTTAGAAGCGCTTAAAAACTTATACTTAGTTACGGATGACGGACGTGTCTTAGAGCTTGAACAAGGGAAGTATGAAGAAAGAACAAACGATAAACTTCACCTTTACCAGCAGCTCAGTCCGGTCTCACCATTGATTGCAAGTATCGCAAGTCCCACTAATTTTATTGAAATATTAACAGACAAGAAAAAACCAATCTGGGTTCCTAAAATAGTTTTTGTTGAACTCGAATTAGGTGAACTTGCAAACAATCCGGAAACCGGATCGACCGATGATTTGCCTTATCCGAATATACATCATTTACGCGATTGCCTTATCAGCTTAAGTAATAAGCCTGATAAACCATCAAAAACAATTATAAGAACATTCAAAGGTGAGTTGTTTTACAGAATGTGTAAGAATGGAATCTTTGTTGGTGAAGCAAATTCATTCTTATTTTATCCGTTTCCTTCAAGAGAGGAATTAAAAGACAAATATCATGTGTGGTGGAGATCCGCTACTGATATAGGTTTTAGTTGATATAATTATTGAGGTAATAAAATGATTCCGAACAATTTATTCTGGCTTGTACCAATAGGTTCAATTCTTGCGTTAGGTTTTGCGTACTTCTTCTTTAAACAGATGATGAAAAGAAGTGAAGGGAATGACACGATGAAAAAAATTGCTGTTTATGTTCGTGAAGGTGCGATGGCTTACTTAAAACAGCAATATAAAGTTGTGATTATATTTTTTGTTATAATGACAATTCTATTTTCAATTCTTGCCTATGGATTTAATTACCAAAACCCGTGGGTTCCGTTTGCATTTATAACCGGTGGATTCTTTTCGGCTTTAGCCGGCTTTTTCGGTATGAAGACTGCAACGTATGCATCCGCACGAACTGCTCATGCAGCAAGTAATTCACTTAATGATGGTCTTCAAGTTGCATTCCGGAGCGGTGCAGTAATGGGGTTGGTTGTAGTAGGTTTAGGTCTGTTAGATATTTCAATCTGGTTTATAGTTTTAAATTATGTTTATCCGGTTACTTTAACAGACGGACACAATTTAATAGTAGTTACGACGACAATGTTAACATTTGGAATGGGTGCCTCGGCGCAAGCTCTGTTTGCGAGGGTTGGCGGAGGTATTTTTACTAAAGCGGCAGATGTGGGCGGTGATCTTGTCGGTAAAGTTGAAGCCGGAATTCCCGAAGACGATCCGCGTAATCCCGCTACTATTGCTGATAATGTCGGCGATAACGTTGGTGACGTTGCCGGAATGGGTGCCGATCTATATGAGTCTTACTGCGGTTCAATATTAGCTACTGCAGCCTTGGGTTCAGCTGCTTACTTAAAAGACACTTCGATGCAGTTTAATGCTGTAATTGCACCTATGCTTGTTGCGGTGGTTGGAATCGTTCTCTCTATAATCGGAATATTTATGGTTAGAGCAAAAGAAGAAGCAAATCAAAAACAATTACTTGCCGCTTTATCAAGATCAATAAATGTAAGTTCAATTCTTATAGTAATATTTTCTCTCGGTATAATCCATCTTTTGGGATTTCCAAATCCTTGGGGAATTTGGGCGGCAGTCGTAACCGGCTTAGTTACCGGAATTGTAATTGGTAAAGGAACCGAATATTACACATCAGCTTCATACAGACCAACAATTGCGATTGCCGAAAGTTCAAAAACCGGTGCGGCTACAGTTATTATTTCCGGCTTAGGAATGGGAATGATTTCAACAATTATTCCTGTAATATCTGTAGTGGTCGGAATTATTTTTTCATTTATGTTTGCCTCCGGCTTTGATTTAGCAAATATTAATATGGGCTTATATGGAATAGGAATAGCAGCAGTCGGTATGCTTTCTACATTAGGTTTAACACTCGCTACCGATGCATACGGACCTATTGCAGACAATGCAGGCGGTAACGCAGAGATGAGTAATTTAGGTTCAAAAGTAAGAGAGAGGACAGATGCATTAGATTCTTTAGGCAATACTACAGCCGCAACTGGAAAGGGATTTGCAATCGGTTCGGCAGCTTTAACGGCTCTGGCTTTGCTAGCCTCCTACATTGAGGAATTACGAATAGGGTTAATTCGAATTGGTGAAGAAGTACTTTCACTAGGTAATGGAGTTGTCGTAAATATTAAAGATGCTGAAATAATGGACTTTATGCATTACTTTGAAGTGAACTTGATGAATCCGATTGTTTTAGTCGGAATTTTTATAGGTTCAATGATGGCATTTGTTTTCTGCGGTTTAACTATGAATGCCGTCGGGCGTGCCGCGCAGAAAATGGTAGATGAAGTAAGAAGACAATTTGTTGAAATACCAGGAATATTAGATGGCAAAGCAATTCCTGATTATGCTAGATGTGTTGAGATTTCAACTAAAGGTGCACAGTTAGAAATGATTCTTCCTTCTTCACTCGCAATAGTCATTCCTATTTTAGTTGGAATAGTTTTCGGTGTCCCGGGTGTAATGGGGTTGCTAGTGGGCGGTTTAGCAACGGGATTTATTCTTGCCGTATTTATGGCCAACTCAGGTGGTGCTTGGGATAATGCCAAAAAATATGTTGAAGAAGGAAACCTCGGTGGCAAAGGTTCTTCAAGTCATAAAGCAACTATTATCGGTGATACTGTGGGCGACCCTTTCAAAGATACATCGGGACCAAGTTTGAATATCTTAATAAAATTAATGAGTATGGTTGCTATTGTTATGTCCGGCTTAACTGTTGCATTTTCAATTTTATAAAAAAGAAGTGAGGGAATTTGTGGAAAGCCAAAAATTTTTATTCAATGAAGACATCCCTTTAGAAAATATTGAAAAGGGAATAAAACGAAAAATGCTTGGCTATAACAATGATTTGATGATGGTGAAAATCTTCTTTGAAAAAGGAGCAATTGGAGCAAAACATAGTCATCCTCACAATCAAACTTCATATATAGAAAAAGGAAAGTTTGAAGTGAATATAGGTAATGAAACAAAAGTATTAAATGAAGGTGACGGATTTTTTATTCCGCCAAATATTGAACATGGTGTTAAAGCATTAAAGCCGGGGATTCTTTTAGATGTATTCAATCCTTATCGTGAAGAATTTTTAAGGTGATAAAGATATCTAGAAGGTAGATCGTCGAAATGAGTGCAGATCCATAGCTTTCGGTAATTCAAAAATCAGTATTTGTTTGTCGTGAAAGAATTATAAAAAATTCAATGAAAGAAATTGATCGTGATAGAAGAACGGGTTACGGTTGGTATACTTATGCACCTGAAGAAGTTTATGAATTGTATAAGGAATGGGAAAAACACATAAAAAATTAAACTCCATTGAATAGTCATTGTAAAAAATTATTATTTTGTGCTCGCAGTATTTTGTTAAGTTTATCTTAAAGCAATAAATCACAAAACGAGGGACACAAAAATGAAAAGTAAAACAGTTTTCATTTGGCTTTTTATTTGGGGGATAAACATGAACGCACAAAATAAAATTATAGATTTTGAATTTACAGTAAACACTTCGCCATCACAAGCATACAAAGCTTGGACAACAGTCGAAGGTATTCAGACATTTTTTGCTTTGGATGGGAAAATAGAATTAGAATTGTTCGGCGATTATCACATTTACTTTTTCCCGGATGCACCGGAAGGAAGCCGCGGTGCCGAAGATGAAAAAGTAATTTCATTCGAAGAAAATAAAATGATTTCATTCACTTGGGGATTCCCACCATCATTACCTGACCTTAGAGCTAATCAAAAAACAGTTGTGAATATTAGATTTAATCCGACGGACGATGGAAAAACAAAAATTCATTTTATACAAAGTGGTTGGGGTGAGGGAGAAGATTGGCAAAAAGGCTATGAATATTTTGTAGCAGCTTGGGGAAAAGCGGTATTACCAAGATTAATTTACAGTTTTGAGAATGGTCCGGTTGATTGGAATGACATGCCTGATCTATCACAATATCATTTGACGGAATAATAAAAAATAAAAAGCCCAACTTCTTTGAGAAGTTGGGCTTTTACTTCTTATCCAAGATTACCACA